>CALMIL010000157.1 GCA_937864005.1 uncultured Burkholderiales bacterium | reverse complement strand
ACCGCCTCGCCGAGGATCTTCTTCATCCGCGCATCGGGCGCGAAGGGCTTGCCCTTGACGATGCCGATCGCCGCCAGCGGCCCCATCAGCTCGGGGTCGAGCGCGGTGGCCGGCTCGCGCTGGACGAGGTCGTTCAGCAACGCATAGAAGCTGTCGTCGTTCGGCGGCACGGTGTTCATCACCAGGCCGCTGCCTTCGTGGAACACCGTCGCCGGCGGCAACTCGATGCGCGACAGCTTTGCCTTGCCGTCCAGGAACTGCGCGATGCTCGTCCCCTCGCCGCCGGCGTCGTACGGATAGATCTTCGTGAACTTGCGGATCGCGTCGACCGCGGGCTGCGGGTCGTTGTTCTCGAGGAACATGCGGCCGAGGATCAGCACCTTGTTCGTTCGCGCGTGGGCCACGTAGAACCCGCCCTCGGGCACCGGGCCTGTGTAGCCCGGCGGCAGGATCAGGTACTTGCCGCCTTCGCCGCGGTCGGGGCCGGGCACGCCGAAGTCGATGACCCAGCGCCACCAGGCGTCGTCCAGCGTACCGAGCGCCTTCGGCGGCGTCTCGAGCACCATCGGCCCCTTGCTCAGGTCGAGCGTGCCGACGAAGTAGACGGTGTCGGCATTCGCGGTGAGAAAGAGCGACTTCGCGTCCATCAGCTTCGAGAAGACGAGGAGCTCGTTGTCCTTCACGCCGGCCGCGAGGAAGCCCTGGCGGATGGCCTCGAAGTTCACGCCCTGCATGGTGTTGACGAAGGCGTCGTAGGCGTGCGTGAAGTCGATCTGGTCGTAGACCTTGGCGGCGGTGGCCGCGCTCGGCATGCCGTCCTTGAAATCCAGCGTTCCGATCCGCGAAGGGACGCTGTCGGGCGTGGTGATGGAGGCCGGCTGGGCCGTCGCCGCAGGGGGGGCGGCCAGAAGTACGCCGCTCACGGCGAAGGCGAGCGCCGCGACGGTGCGTCGGGAAGCAACGGGGGATTTCATTTCGTTCGACTCCTCGAGAGGGGATGTGACCAGGGTTGAATTCGAGCCAGGGCCGCGATGTGTCTTGCGTGCGGGCCGCCCGCTACTTCGGGAACATGAACTGCACCTGCACGCGCAACTGCCAATTCGCCGCGTCGTCGGGCCGCACGACGTTGTAGTAGGCCGAAAGCTGCGTGTTCACCGGCAGCTTGCCGAGGTGGAAGATCTTGCCCACGCCGCCGCCGATCGGCACCGTCCACTTCTCGCCGTCGGCCTGCCAGTTGACGGTGGCGATTGGCGCGCTCGTCAGGTAGAAGCCTTGTGGAAAGTTGTAGTTCAGGAACGGCTGCACGAGGCCGTTGTTGTAGTTGCCGCCCTGGCCGCTGCCCGACAGCGACCAGATGTTGTTGACGAGCACGCCGTAGACCCACGGGCTGCCATGCTCGAGATGCAGCACGACGAAGGAGGGCCCCAGCCCCCAGTTCTTGTTGCCGAGTTCGTCGTCCGTGTTCGTCGGCAGTTGCGCCACCGCGCCCGCGCCCCAGATCCACTTGCCCGGCTGCGCGGGCGACAAAAACGCGGTGAACTGGATGTCACCCAGGCCGTTGACGCGCTCCGTGCTCGGGCTGAACGCCGGCATCGAGACGATCGGGATGATGGTGCGGGTGATGATGTTCCACTCGCTGCTGATCGAGATCGGGATCACCGGCTGGATGTTCAGGATGTTCTGTGTCCCGGAAAGCGGCCCGACGTTGAAGTTGGTGTTGTTCTGGAACGGCACGCTGATCAGGTTGCCGACCGGGTTCTGCGCCAGCTTGGCGAGTTCCTCGGCCGACAGCTCGGCATGCGCCGCCGCGCCCGACAGCGTCAGCGCCGCAGCACCGCAGGCGGCCAGGAGGGTGGAGGGCGGGTTTCCGTGCATCGAGATCGGCTCCCTGTGAATGAGTTCGGCGCAGATCATGTCGCCGGCCGTGTTGCCGGCCGTTGGCCCGGTGCGTTGAACGGGCCCGTAACGGCCTCTGGCCTGTCGGCGTTGTGCAACGTGCGACCGCTTCTCGGCACGCGGCGCGCCGATGCGCATGGACCTGTTGCAGGCTTCCATAGGCTAATCTCGCCGCCTCATGGCGACAAACCATATTGCGCCTCGCGATGTGTCGCGTAAGCGGGCCGGCGCGCCGCGCCAACGCGCTGACGCACCGTTGATTTCGGTGGACGCGATCGCCGGCGTTCCCGAGTTCGTGCGCGGCGCGTTCGGTGAGCGGGTGCTCAGGCAGGCGCAGCAGGCGGCGATGCTCGACCTCGAACTCATCGCCGACAGCGCTTGCTTCGTTCCGCAGTGGAGCATGGTTTGCTTTCCCCAGACCGCCGCGCAAGCCGGCGGCCAGCAGCGCGGCAGAGGCCGCGAGGACATGCGTCGCGACGTTGCGTCGGGCCAGGGTCGGCGGATTCATGCATCGCCCTTGCTTGTGAGGGGTTGTCAACTCGGGGCGTGCTCGCAACGCGGGCGCTGGGGTCGGCGCTCTGGTACCGGCGGTAAGCGTCGCAGTCGCGCAGGCAGCCAGGTTGCGGCCGCGCGTCCAACGATGCTTCGAGGCGGCCTGCTTGCGCGCCCTTATTCCGCACGGGTTATCGGGCAGGCCGCCCACAGCGTCGGAGGGTCGATCCAACGCGCCGCCGGTCTCCTTACTGTCGGGCGCGCTGCGTGCCGTAGAGCACCTCGCGTTCGGCCGGCGTCAGTTGCTCGGGGCCGACCTTGACGGTCAGCTTGTCGATCTTGCCGGTGAAGGGGAACGGCACCCGATAGTCCTTCTCGTCGACCGACGTCCCGGTATCGACGCCGACGTTGAAGGTCTCGACCCAGCCGATGCCCACCGGCAGGCTGTGCGCCATGTTGCGCGTGTCGACTGCCTTGCCGTCGACCAGCAGCGTGCCGGTGCCGCCCTTGCCCATGCCGGGGCCGGCGTACTTCCAGTCGAACGCAAGCGTGTGCTTGCCCGGGGCCAGCGCTTCCTGGCCCTTCCACTTCACGTACTCGGCCTGCAGCAGGTTCCAGGTGAAGACCGGCTTGCCCTCGAGCAGGTAGAAGCCATAGCCGTTGAAGCGGCCGCCGTCGGTGACGAGCATGCCTTCGGCGCCGCCCTGCGGCACCTCAATCTCGGCCGTGATGGTGTAGGACTTGTTCATCAGGTTCGGCGCTCCGGCCACGCCGGGGAACGGCACATCGCTGATCGGCCCGGTGTAGGTGAAGGTGTCGCGGCCCATCGTGTAGCTCGGTTTGACGCCGAGGAAGCGCGGCAGCGCGGTGTCGGCGAGCGGGAACACGCGGTACTTCGACGCCTCGAGCGTGAACAACTGCTGCATGTCACGCAGCTTGTCGGGCATCTTCGCCGCCAGATCGTCGGCCTGCGTCCAGTCTTTCTTCAGGTCGTAGAGCTGCCACTTGAAGGCGTTCATCACGTCCGCCGCCTGCGGCTTGAGCGAGACGTCCCACGGCGGCGTGAGCGGCGCTGCCGAGGCGATCCAGCCGTCGGCGTAGATCGCGCGCGAGCCGAACATCTCGAAGTACTGCGTCTTGCGCTGGCCCGGCGCTTTCGCGTCGGCCCAGGTGTAGGCCATGCTGATGCCTTCGATCGGCCGCTGCGCGACGCCGTTGACCGTCACCGGTTGCGGCAGCCCGGCCGCCTCGAGGATGGTCGGGACGATGTCGATCACGTGGTGGAACTGGTTGCGGATGCCGCCGGCGTCCTTGATGCGCGCCGGCCAGGACATGACCATGCCGTTGCGCGTGCCGCCGAAATGCGAGGCGACCTCCTTCGTCCACGGATACGGCGTGTCGAAGGTCCAGGCCCAGCCGACGCTGTAATGCGGGTAGGTCTGGTCGCTGCCCCAGGCGTCGTAGAACTTCAGGTTCTGCTCGACCGTCGGGTGGATGCCGTTCAGCACGGCGAACTCGCTGTACAGGCCGTTGAGCGTGCCCTCGGGGCTGGCGCCGTTGTCGCCCGAGATGAAGATGACGAGCGTGTTGTCGAGCTTGCCGGCATCCTCGACCGCCTGGATCACGCGGCCGATCTCGTGGTCGGTGTAGGCGAGGTAGGCGGCATAGACGTCGGCCTGGCGGACGAACAGCTTCTTCGCATCGGCCGACAGCGACTCCCACTTCGGGATCGTATCCGGCCAAGGCGTCAGCTTCGCGTCGGACGGAATCACGCCGAGCTTCTTCTGGTTCTCGTAGATCTGCTGGCGCACCGCCTGGTAGCCCTTGTCGAACAGGTGCATGCCGCTGATTCTCTTGATCCACTCGGGCGTCGGATGGTGCGGTGCATGCGTTGCGCCGGGGGCGTAATAGATCATGAACGGCCTGTCCGGCTGCAGGTCGTTGAGCGTGCGGATGCGCTGCACTGCTTCGTCGGCCATCGCGGTGATCAGGTTCCAGCCGGGCTTGCCCAGATAGGGCTGGATCGGCGTGGTGTTGCGAAACAGGTTGTTCGGCTGCCACTGGCTGGTGTCGTCGCCGATGAAGCCGTAGAAGTAGTCGAAGCCCTTGATCGGGCCGGTGGGCCAGTCGGTGAAGGGCCCGGCCTGGCTCGCCACCCATTGCGGCGTGTTGTGGTCCTTGCCGAACCAGGAGGTGTCGTAGCCGTTCAGACGCATGATCTCGCCGATGGCGACGGTGTCGCGCTTGATCACGCTGTCGTAGCCGGGGTAGCCGGTCGCCTGGTCGACGACGACGCCGGTGCTTACCGAGTGGTGGTTGCGCCCGGTCAGCAGCGCGGCGCGCGTCGGCGAGCACAGCGCGGTGGTGTGAAACGCGGTATAGCGCAGGCCGGTCTTGGCGAGCCGGTCCAGCGTCGGCGTCGGGATCACGCCGCCGAAGGTCGACGGTGCGGCGAAGCCTTCGTCGTCGATCATGATCAGCAGCACGTTGGGCGCACCCTTGGGCGGCGTCACCAACGCGGGCCAGGACGGCGTCGATTGCGCCGCGTTGGTTCGGATGTCGCCGGCGAAAGGCGCCGGCGCGGCCGGCAGGTATCGCCCGTCGACCGGCGCGGTATAGCCGGGCGAGCCCGGTGCGGCGGGCGCCTGCTGCGCGAGCGCCGCGGCGCCGAGCAGGCCCGCGCCGATAGCCAGCGCAGCGGTGACAAATCGTTTCATGCGGTTCCTCCGGTTGATTTTGATCGATGGTCGTCGCGCCTTCTGCGATCGGGTCCGGCGGCCGCGCGACCGGATCATCACAGTAGCCTAAACTCGCCGCGACATGGTAGCAAACCACTTTGCGCCACGCGATGGAGCGTCGCAACGCGCTGACGCGCCGATGATCTCGGTCGCCGCGCTGACGGGTATTCCCGAGTTCGTGCGCAGCGCGTTCGGCGAACCCGTGCTCAGGACGGCGAATCGGGCGGCGCGGCTCGATATCGAGGTCGTCGAGCGCAGCGACTGCTTCGTGCCGCAGCGAACGATGACCGCGTTTGTCGATGCGGTGGCCCGTGCGTCCGGCGCGGAGCACTTCGGCCTCGAGCTCGCGCCTTACCTCTCGCTCGAGCACTACGGCATATGGGGCGAATATCTGCTTGGCGCGTCGACGCTCGGCGCCGCCGTCGGGCGCGCGGCGGCGACGATGGACTTTCATGCCCGCGGCGACGCGATGTCGCTCGACGTGGCCGATGGCCGCGCGCGCATCGGATACGCCAGCGCCGCCCGCGGGTTGGATGGCTATGCGCATGTGGCATGGGGCACGATAGGCGTGGTCCTGAGCCTGTGCAGGTCGTACCTGCCCGCGGCCTGGCGGCCGCAGTGCATCGAAGTCGATCTCGAGGCGCCCGGCCCGCGCGAGCTGGCCGAAGACTTGTTCGAGTGCCCCGTGGTCTTCGGCGCACCGGGGCTTGCGGTATGGCTGCGCAGCACGGAACTGTCCGCAGCGGCCCGCAGAGCGACCCGTCCCTTGCCGACCTTCGGCGACCTGGCGCGCGCGCGCAGCGAACTGCATCGCATCCGGGGACTGCAGGGCTTCGTCGCCAACCAGGTCTGGGCCCAGGTCGTCGCCGGCAGGGTGTCGATAGACAGCACCGCGCGCTCGCTCGATATCAGCGTGCGCACGCTGCAACGGGAACTCCGCCGCGAAGGCGTCGAATTCCGTACCCTGGTCAACACCCTGCGCGGGCGGCGCGCCGCGGAGCTGCTGCGGCAGACGGATGCATCGGTGACGCAGATCTCGATGGCCCTGGGCTACGCCGCGCCCGCGCACTTTGCGCGCGCGTTCCGCAAGGTGATGGGCATCGGCCCCGGCGAGTTCAGGCGCGCAGCCTGCCCGGGCGGGGGACCGCTCCCTGAACCGCCGGTGGATTGATCGGCCGACGCAGGGTCCGGCGGCCGGCGTTGCGCCCGGCCTCGCACGATATCCCACCGAGACACCCCACCGAGACACCCCACTGCGACATGCCGCCGCGGCGGCCTGCCGTCCCCGCTCGCGTCCGGGCTTGCGCGGCACCCGGCCGGGCGCCATACCGGCATCGCGCATGGCAGGGCGCTCCCGGCGCTACTGCAACGTCCCCTTCAACGCGGGAGGCGTGGGCAGCGCCATCACTTCGATGCCCTCTTCGGCCATCGCCTGCGCCTCGCTCGGCGACGCCTGGCCGCGGATGCCGCGCGCCGGCACCTCGCCGTAGTGGATGCGGCGCGCCTCTTCGGGGAAGCGCTCGCCGACATCCTCGGTATTGGCCATCACCTTGCGCACCGCGCGCAGCCACTTGGCCTGCGGATCGTCGGGCGCGGGCAGCGCGAGCGTCGTCTCGATCGGTTTGGACGACGACGAGCGGCTCAGGCGCGGCGCGCTCGGCAGGCGCTGCACGTCCGCGTCGCCGCACATCGGGCAGGCGAGAAGTCCGCGCTCGCGTTGTGTCGCGAGATCGTCGTTGGACGCGAACCAGCCTTCGAAGCGATGGCCCTGCGCGCAGCGCAGATCGAGAACCTTCATGGCCGCATTATCGACGCCCGCACCTGATCCGCACTCCCCCAGTCGAGCGGCCAGCGTCCGGCACGCCAGCGCGCGAGCCAGAGCAGGCCGACGAGGGTCTTGGCGTCGGTCAGTTCGCCGCGTGCGGCGAGGGCATGGAGTTCGTCCTCGCTGGCGGTGACGACTTCGACGAACTCGCCGGCGTCCAGATGCTGCGCGCCCGGCGTGAGGCCGCGCGCGAACCAGACCTCGATCGCCTCGGTCGAGTAGGCGATCGCGTTGTGCATGACGCCCGCGCAGGCCCACTCGCGCGCCTGGTAGCCGGTTTCCTCGGCCAGTTCGCGCACCGCGCATTCGAACGGCGGCTCGCCGGCATCGAGCTTGCCGGCCGGGAACTCCAGCATCGCGCGCCCCATCGGGTAGCGGTACTGGCGCTCGGCGACGAGCCGCCCGTCGTCGAGCAGCGCAACGACCATCACCGCGCCGGGGTGGACGATGTACTCGCGCGCCGAGGTCGAGCCGTCAGGCAGCCGCACTTCGTCGCAGCGGGCGTCGAGAAAGCGGCCCCGATAGACCTGGCGGCCCGAGATGCCGATTTCGCGCAGTTGCGGATCGGCGTGCGGATCGAGCGGCGCGATGGTCGGCGAGGCCGTCATGGGGTCGCGCTCGACGGCGTCCGGCCGGCGCGGCAGCGGATCGCGGCGGCCGGATGCGGCCTCACGTCGCGAGGGCGCGCACGATCGCCTGCGTGCACAGCGCCATCAGGCCGCCCGGCAGGATGCCGAACAGCACGATCGCCGCGCCGTTGAGCGAGAGCAGCGCGCGCACGTCGGTTGCGGCGACGATCGGCGCGCTGTCCGCCGGCTCGTCGAAATACATCACCTTGACGATGCGGATGTAATAGAAGGCGCCGACGAGCGACATCAGCACCGCGAAGACGGCGAGCGCGATATAGCCCGGCTGATTCGTCGTCACGATCGACTGCAGCACCGCGAGCTTGGCGTAGAAGCCGACCGTCGGCGGAACGCCGGCGAGCGAGAACATGAAGAGCGACATCACGCCGGCGAACCACGGGCTGCGGCGCGACAGCCCCTTGAAATCGTCGATCCGGTCGGCCTCGAAGCCGCGCCGCGACAGCAGCAGGATGGTCGCGAAAGCGCCGAGCGTCGTGAAGACGTAGACGACGACGTAGAACAGCGCCGAGCTGTAGCCGTTGGCGGCCGAGTAGGTATTGCCCTCGATCACGGTCGGCGTGAAGCCGAGCAGCATGAAGCCCATGTGCGCGATCGCCGAATAGGCGAGCATGCGCTTGATATTGGTCTGCGCGATCGCGGCGATATTGCCGAGCGCCATCGACCCGATCGAGACGACGATCAGCATCTGCTGCCAGTCGACCGCGAGGCCCGACATGCCCTCGACGAGCAGCCGGAACGTGATCGCGAAGGCGGCGAACTCCGGCGCGCAGCCGATGAGCAGCGTGACCGGCGTCGGCGCGCCGTCGTAGACATCGGGCACCCACATGTGAAACGGCACCGCGCTGAGCTTGAAGGCGAGCCCGGCGACGATGAAGACGAGTCCGAAGGCGAGCACCGTCTTGTTGATCTGGCCGGTCGCGATCGCCTTGAAGACCTCGGGGATGTCGAGCGAGCCGGTCGCGCCGTACATCATCGACAGCCCGTAGAGCAGGAAGCCGCTCGCGAGCGCGCCGAGGACGAAGAACTTCATCGCCGCCTCGGTCGCCGGCGGATGGTCGCGGCGCAGCGCGACGAGCGCGTACAGCGAGAGCGACATCAGCTCGAGGCCGAGGTAGATGACGAGGAAGTTGTTCGCCGACAGCATCACGAGGATGCCGAGCAGCGAAAACATCGCGAGGCTGAAGAACTCGCCGTTGAGCATCTCGCGCTGCGCGGCGTGCGCGCGCGAATAGACGAGCACCGCGATCACCGCGATGCAGGCGAAGAAGCCGAGCAGGTGGCCGAGCGGATCGGAGACGACCATCCGGTCCATCGCGTAGACGGTCAGGCCGGCGCTGAAGTCCGCGAAATGCATCGCGGCGACGACGGCGAGCGACAGCTGCGTGACCCAGTAGGTCGGCCTGCGCATCGGGTC
>CALMIL010000156.1 GCA_937864005.1 uncultured Burkholderiales bacterium | reverse complement strand
CGCAGACGACGATCGCGTCGTCGACCACCATGCCGATCGCGAGGATCAGGCCGAAGAGGGTCAGCAGGTTGATCGAGTAGCCGAGCGCGAGCATGCCGGCGAAGGTCGCGACGAGCGAGACGATGATCGCGATCGAGCAAATCAGCGTCGTGCGCAGGCTCTGCAGGAACAGGTAGACGACGAGCACGACGAGCACCAGCGCCTCGGCGAGCGTCTTGATGACCTCTTCGATCGACAGCCGCACGAAGTCGTTGGTGTCGAGCGCGACAGCATAGTCGATGCCGGACGGAAAGCGCGCCTTAATCCCGGCGAGCGCCTTGCGCACCGCGTCCGAGACGACGAGGCCGTTCGCGCCCGGCTGCTGGTAGATCGCGATGAAGGTCGCGGGCGCGTTGTCGAGCCGGCTGTCGACGATGTACTGGCGCAGCCCGACCTCGGCGCGCGCGACATCGCCGACGCGCACGATCGCGCTGCCGTCCCGGCTCGCGCGCAGGATGATCTTCTCGTATTGGCGCGGATCGATGAACGGGCCCTGGGTCGTGACCGGAAAGCTCAGCTCGACCGGCGCCGCATTCGGCTGCTGGCCGATCTGCCCGGCGCCGAAGAGGGCGTTCTGCTGGTTCACGGCGTTCGCGATGTCGCTCGTCGTGATGCCGAGCGAGGCCATGCGGTCCGGGTTCATCCAGATCCGCATCGCCTGGTCGGGCACGCCCATGATTTGCGCCTGGCCCGCGCCCGGCACGCGCTTCAACGCATCGAGCACGTAGACGTTGGCGTAGTTGGCGACGTAGTCGGCGCTGTAGCGCGCCGCATCGCCGGTGATCGCGACCAGCATCATGATCGTCGCCGACTTCTTCTGCACCGACACGCCCTGCTGCGTGACGGCCGACGGCAGTTGCGGCAGCGCGAGGTTGACCCTGTTCTGCACCTGCACCTGCGCGATGTCGGGGTCGGTGTCGAGCGCGAAGTACACCGTCAGCGTGAGCTGACCGGTGGCCGAGCTTGCGCTGCTCATGTAGAGCATGCCGTCGACGCCGTTGATCTGCGCCTCGATCGGCGAGGCGACCGAGTCGGCGAGCGTCTTCGAATCGGCCCCCGGATAGGTCGCCGAGACCGTGACCTGCACCGGCGTGATCGACGGATACTGCTGCACCGGCAGCGCCGTCATCGAAACCAGCCCGGCGAGGACGATCAGCAGCGCGACGACGATCGCGAAGATCGGCCGCTCGATGAAGAAGCGCGAGAACACGGCGCTCGAACGTCAGCGGCTGGCGGCGCTGGCCGCGGGCGGCACGCGAACGGCCGATGCGCCGGCCGCGGGCGGCGCCGCACCCCGCGCGGTGACGACGACCTTCGCCCCCGGCGTCAGGCGCTGGCCGCCGTCGACCACGAGTTGCTCGCCCGGGTGCAGCCCTTCGTTGATGAACCAGCTTTCCTCGTACCAGTCGCCGACCTCGACCGGACGGCGCTCGGCCTGGCCCTGCTTGCCTACGAGCCAGACGAAGTGGCCCTGGCCGCTTTGCTGCACCGCGCGCTGCGGCACGAGGATCGCGTCCGGCCGCACGCCGCCCTCGAGGCGCGCGCGAACGTACTGGTTCGGCCGCAGCACGCCCTTC
The DNA here is from genome assembly GCA_937864005.1 of uncultured Burkholderiales bacterium. Lineage (GTDB taxonomy): Bacteria > Pseudomonadota > Gammaproteobacteria > Burkholderiales > Burkholderiaceae_C > CAIKUF01. The sequence goes on along the minus strand of CALMIL010000156.1, from coordinate 7,394 downwards.
GGGTTGTCGACCGTGGCACGGATCAGGAAGGTGCCGGTCTGCGGGTTGTACGACGGGTCGGCGAACGTGATGCGGCCGGTGAACGGGAACACGCTGCCGTCGACGCGCTCGATTCTGACGATCATCCGGCGGTCCGCCGGCAGCCGCAGCCGGCCGGCCTTGATATCGTTCTCGATGCGCTGGACGTCGTTTTCCGACAGGCTGAAGTTGACCCACATCGGCGACAGCACCGACACCGTCGTCAGCTGGCTGTTCTGCGGGCTGAGGTAGCTGCCGTCGGCGATCGCCGCGTAGCTGCTGACGCCGTCGACCGGCGACGTGATGACGGTGTAGGACAGGTCGAGCTGGGCCGACTCGAGCTGCGCCTTGGATTGCTCGACCGCCGCCGCCGCCTGCTCGTACTGGCCCTGCGCGTCGTCCAGATCCTTCTGCGACAGCGCGTTCTTCTGCGCGAGCGGCTTGGTGCGGTTCAGGTTCGCGCTCGCCACCTGCAGCGCGGCTTGGTTGCGCTGCAGCGCCGCCGCCGCGCCGTCGACCTGGGCCTGGAACGGCTTCGGGTCCATCCGGAACAGCACCTGGCCCTTCTTGACGACCGCGCCCTCGGTGTAGACGCGCTTGTCGAGGAAGCCCGAGACGCGCGCCTGGATGTTCACCGCCTGCGAACTCTGGGTCTGTGCGACGTAGAGCGCCGAGACCGGCACGTCGCGCGCCTGGACGCTGATCGTCGTCACCTCCAGCGGCGCCGATGCTGGCTTCTCTGGCGGCTTGCCGCAACCCGCCAGGATCGCGATGCCGACGATGCCGGCGAACAGGCCGCCGAACTTGCGCGAAGCGGCGGCGCGCGGATCGGTGTGGGACATGGGGTGACGGCCGAATCGGTGTGCGAGGAATCGCAAGCGGCGGAGCATAGCAACAATGTCCGCCGCTCGGGGCGGGCGCGTCCGGTGCCCGGCTGGCGCCGCGCCCGCAACCGCGTCATGGGCTTGATCGCGTCGCGCCATGCGTCACACGGCCGTCATTCGGCGCCCGCAGGATTGCGGCAGGCCCGGACCCGAAGGGCATTCGAGAGGCGATCCCATGACGACCGCTTTTGCGTGGCTCAGGCTCGCGCCGCGATGGCGCCTGCGCACGGCACCCGCCGACACCCGGCCGGACTTCGCCGATACGCAGCCCTGCTGCCGCCTGGCGCTGTCCGAGGCGGCCAGGGAACCGGCGGCCACGAAGCCACCTTCACACGCCTGTCACACAAGCCGGGCAGGATCGCCGCGTTCGTCACGCCCGAGTCCCGATCGATGCCTACTTCCGCCGACCACGAAGCCCTTCTGACGCGCATCGAACGCGAGCTGATCGACAGCTACGACGAGGAGCTCGAACTCGAGATCGAGGACCGCGCGCCGCCGGCGGTTCCGGGCGTCGAAACGGACGAGGCGTACAAGGCCGGCCGCGCCGCCTACTTTCGCGAGTTGTTCCGCCTGCAGGGCGAACTCGTGAAGCTGCAGGACTGGGTGGCCCACACGCGGCGCAAGGTGGTGATCCTGTTCGAAGGCCGCGACGCGGCCGGCAAGGGCGGCGTGATCAAGCGCATCACGCAGCGGCTGAACCCGCGCGTATGCCGGGTTGTCGCGCTGCCCGCGCCGAACGACCGCGAGCGCACGCAGTGGTATTTCCAGCGCTACAGCGCGCACCTGCCCGCGGCCGGCGAGATGGTGCTGTTCGACCGCAGCTGGTACAACCGCGCCGGCGTCGAGCGCGTGATGGGCTTTTGCACCGAGGCGGACGTCGAGGAATTCTTCCGCTCGGTGCCGGAGTTCGAGCGCATGCTCGTGCACTCCGGCGTGCAGCTGATCAAGTACTGGTTCTCGATCACCGACGACGAGCAGCACCTGCGCTTCCTCGGCCGCATCCACGACCCGCTCAAGCAGTGGAAACTGAGCCCGATGGACCTCGAGAGCCGCCGCCGCTGGGAGGCCTATACGACGGCCAAGGAAGAGATGCTGTCGCGCACTCATATCGCCGAGGCGCCGTGGTGGGTGGTACAGGCGGTGGACAAGAAGAAGGCACGCCTGAACTGCATCAGCCATCTGCTCACACAGTTCGACTACGCCGAGATCGAGCGCCCGACGATCGAACTGCCGGCGCGCATGCGCAACGCCGACTTCATCCGCCACCCGGTGCCGCAGGCGATGATCGTTCCCGAACGCTATTGACAGCTTGGCGGGCCGGGTGCGCGATCACGCGCCCGATGCGCGAGCAGACTTCGCGGGTAGCGGGGCAGCGGCGGTCGCCGGCCCTCGCTGCGCGGCCGCAATATAGGCGCCGACCAGCCGCACCAGAGCGTCCTCCACCTCGGCGCGCGGCGGCGGCCTGTCGCTGGCGGCCAGCGCGCGCAGCACGCCGGCCATGGCATGCGTCAGCACGAAGGCCTGCGCCGGCGTGAGCCTGCGCGCGGCGCGTCCCGGCCCGGGCAGGCCGTCGGACGTGAACAGAACGATCAGCCGCGCATACAGCGGCGACAGACGCCGCCCCGGCCCCTGGCTCAACGCGTGTTCGATCAGCGACCGGTGTACGCGCCCGCGGCCGCCGTAGGCACCGGTGACGGCGCGCACGATCTGGCGGATGCGCTCGCCCGGCGCCGCTGGCGGCGCGCCTTGCACTGCGGCGATCACCTTCTCGCTCATCGCACCCAGCTCGCGCGCCACCAGCGCATCCAGCAGCGCCGTCTTGCCGTCGAAATACTGGTACAGCGTGCCGATGCTGACGCCGGCGCGCGCCGCCACGGCATTGGTCGTCAGGCTGGCGAGATCGCCCTCGTCGAGCAGCTGCATCGCCGCTTCCAACATGAGCCCGACCTTGTGGAGCGACCGCGCCTGGCGCGGGCTGCGCCGCGCGGCGGCTTGAATTTGCTGGGTTTTGCGCGGCATGGTGATCGCGCCGAAACGCGAGTATTCATACATGAGCAGTGCTCATATTATTGCGCCGTCTCGTTCCTGGAGAAGCCCATGCAAGGCAAACCCTTCGGCGCCGAAGCGGTCACGCCGCCGCGGCCTGACCAGCGGCTGGGCCGCAAATACCGCTTCGACGATCCCGACATGGACCTGTTCTTCATGTCGGCGCTGAGCTGGGGGCCGGCCGGCGGACTGGACATCGGCCAGGCCTTCTACGTCGCCTCGACCATCACCGACGGCGACGCCGACAGCTGGGTGCGTTCCTTCGCTGCCTATGGCGAGCAGCAGAACGCGCAGGCCGACACCTGGGCGAAGCGCGGCTGGCAGCGCGCGGCGGGCGAGGCACGGCTGAAGGCCTTCGCGAGCTGGCGCTCGGCCTGGCAGTTCGCCGCCGCCGGCGGCGCGACCTTCCTGCGCCTGTACGGCCAGCATCAGCGGGCCTTCGCCGCGGCACTGTCCGAGCTCGGCCTGCCTGCCAGCTTCTTCCAGGTGCCTTGGTCGGGCAAGGCGCTGCCCGGGCTGTTCCTGCGCAGCATGGCGGCCGACGCGCCGGTGGTGCTGCTCATCGGCGGCGCCGATACCAGCCTGGAAGATCTGTTCCTGTCATACGGCCGCGCGATGTTGGAGCGCGGCTACTCGGTGGCGATCGTCGATCTGCCGGGTCAGGGCCGGCTGGCGGCCGAGGGGCTGTACTGGGACACCGAGCCCGAGCGCGCGATCAGCGCGGCGGTCGATGCGCTGGTGCAGCGCTTCGGCGCCCGGCCTGGCCGCATCGCGTTGATCGGCTTCAGCCTCGGCGGCTATTTCGTCACCCGTGCGGCGGGCCACGAACCGCGCTTCGCGACCGTGATCGCCAGCACACCCTTCCCTGCGCCGGGCGAGCTGTTCGCGGCCAGCGTGCGCATGGCGATGACCGGCGGCAGTGAAGGCCACACGCCCAGCGCGGCCGGGTTGCGCAGCCGTCAGGTCGCGTTCTGGAAGGCCGGCGTGCGCACGCCGCATGAGTTCCTGGCGCGCTGGGAGCGCGCACGTGCCGATCCGGCGTTGGTGACGCTGCCCTTCCTGTCGTTGCTGGGGGGCGGCGATTCGCCGATCTTCGCGGCCCAGGCACGCCAGTGGCATGCGCAGATCGCTTCGGCGCGCAAGGAGCTGGTGTTCCTCGACGCGTCCAGCGGCGCCGACGGCCACTGCCAGGTCAACGCCCGCCTGCGCTTCGTGCAGGAGGCGTGCGGCTGGATGGACGAAATCTTCGACCTGCGCGGCTGAGAAAAAAGTGCGCTAGCCTTGGCGCAGGAGGATCTCATGACGACAAGCGAACCCGAGACTACCGCGCAGCTCGGCGCGATCAACCAGAAGATCATCGCTGCCGGCGAAAGCCTCCCCGCCGTGCGCCTGAAGGACGGCAGCACGGTGCAGACCGGCACGGTGGCCACCATGCTGCACAACGTGGCGCTCTACAACGCGGGCGCGCGTGGCGAGGTTGAGCGCGAGCTGGAACTCGCCGTGCCGACGCTGATCAAGGTCGGGCTGTTCGCCTTGTTCCCGCCGCAGGAGTGGATCGGCGGGGGCAACCCCGGCCGCCGCTTCGTCGGCGAGAGAGCCTTGGAGTTCCTGCAACGCCAGGCGGGCTGAAGCGATGGGTGCACTGCTCGGCTTCCTGCCCTTCGTCGTCTTCGCGCTGGCCGAAAGATCACTGGGCGTCGTGCCTGGCCTGGCCGGCGCGGCGCTGGTCTCCGTCGCGCTGCTGCTGCGCGAGCTGATGTCCGCACGATCGCGCGGCGAGCGCGAAATCAACATCCTCGAAGCGGGCAGCGCGCTGCTGTTCGGCGCGCTCACCGCCTGGGCGCTGCTGGCCGGCACCGAAAACTGGTCGGTCTGGCGCGTGCGGCTGTGGGTGGATGGCGGGCTGATGCTGGTCGTGCTGTTCGGCATGGCGCTGCGCCGGCCGTTCACGCTGCCCTATGCGCGCCGCCAGGTGTCCGCGCAGGTCGCCGCCAGCCCCGCGTTTTTGCGCACCAACCAGATCATTTCCGGCGCCTGGGCGCTGGCCTTCGCGGTGTTGAGCGCCGCCGATCTGCTGATGGTGCTGCGGCCGCAGACGCCGCTGCAGGTCGGCGTCGGCCTGACGCTGGCCGCGCTCGCCGGCGCAGCGTGGTTCACGCGCTGGTATCCGGCACGCGTGCGCGCCAGGGCGGCCGCGCTGGCAGCGGACTCCCTCTCCACCAGCGGCCAGCCCACCCGCAAGGCCGAGACGTGAAGCTCTATTTCGACGACGAAGCCTTCGACGGTCAGTTGCAGCGCACGGTCGGCAAGTGCGACGCCGGCATGGCCAATGTCGGCGAGTGCCTCTACATCGCGTCGCAGATCGCGCCGGGCGATCGCGACAGCTGGTACACCGCATGGTCCGGCTTCGCCGCTGGGCTGGCGCGCCAGGCGGACCGCGCCGCGCAGGGCGGCCACGCCGCCAGCGCGGCGGGCCTGCGGCTGCGCGCGGCCGAGTACTTCCGCCAGGCCTTCTTCTGGCATCGCGACGACCTCGACGGCCAAGCGCTGCGCAGCGCCTTCCGCGCCAGCGTCGACGCCTTCCGCAAGGCGCTGCCCGATCTGCCGCGCCCCGGTCGCATCGTCGCGGGCGACACCCCCGGCTACCTGTTCACGCCACCCGGCGCCGGCCCGTTCCCGACCATCCTGCACATCGGCGGCTACGACAACACTGCCGAGGAACTTTACGCGTCGGCGTATCCGGCGCTGGACCGCGGCTGGGCCTTCGTGATGCTCGACGGCCCGGGCCAGGGCAGCGTGCTCTACGAGCGCCGCGTGCCGCAGCGCCCCGACTGGGAGCAGGTCGTGCCCGGCATGTTCGAGCTCGTCGCGGGCCTGCCCGGGGTCGATGCCAAGCGCATCGCGCTGGTCGGCCGCTCGTTCGGCGGCGTGCTCGCACCGCGCGGCGCGGCGGCCACGCCGCAGCTCGCCGCGCTGATCGTCGACCCCGGCCAGTACGACATGGCAGCGGGACTGGCGGTACGCCTGGGCAAGCTCTGGCCGCACATCGACGATCCCGCCGCCAAGCCCCGGTTCGACGCCCTGCTCCAGATGCCGGGGATGCGCACGCTGCTCGGGCCGCGCATGGTGACGAACGGCGTCGCCGACCCGCAGGCCTATTTCCAGGACATGCGCCGCTACAGCTGCGCCGAGCTGGCGCCGTCGATCCGCTGCCCGAGCTTCGTCGCCGACAACGAGACCGACCTCGTCTCCACCGGCCAGGGCAAGTTGCTGTACGACGCCATGACCTGCCCGAAGACCTTCCGCCGCTTCACCCGCGCCGAGGGCGCCGAAGGGCACTGCGAGGGCATGGCGCAGATCGTCTTCTGGACCGCGGCCTTCGACTGGCTCGACACCACGCTGCGCTGAACCCGCAAGTGCAAGCTACGCCGGCAGCAGGCGCCGCAACGCCTCGAAGGCCGGCGCCGCGTCGTCGCCGCGCGTGCTCAGCGCCAGATAGCCGTCGGGCCGCACCAGGTAGTGGTGCCCGGCCTCGTAGCCTTCGGCCGCATCCGTCGTCGCCGTGCTGACCAGGCCGTGCAGCGACGGCGGCACCACGGACGCGGCCACACCGACCGACAGCAGCACGAAGCGGCCATCGCCGAGCAGCGCATGCAGCCGCGTCGCGCTGCCGTCGGCGGCGCGCAGCGCCACGTCCGGCGTGCGCGCGCCGGCGGCCGGGTGCGCTGCCGCGCCGTGCGGCGTCGTGCTGAGCGGGCTGTCCGAATAGTGCAGGTCCAGCTCGGTCAGCTGGTCGACCAGCCGCTGCCGGATCGCCGGCAGCCGGCCCAGCGTGCCGGCCGCCAGGTCGCGCAGCTCGCGCAGCAGCGGGTTGTGCAGCAGCGCGACGCGCGTCATGGTGCCGGCGTTGCGCAGGACCTGGTCGCCGACGGCGCTGCGTTCGCTCGAATAGCTGTCGAGCAGGCCCGGCACCGCCAGGCCGCGCTGCACCAGCGCGAGCTTCCAGGCCAGGTTGAAGGCGTCCTGCATGCCGGTATTCATGCCCTGCCCGCCCGCGGGGCTGTGCACGTGCGCCGCATCGCCAGCCAGGAAGACGCGCCCGCGGCGGTAGTCGCTGACCTTGCGCTCGTTGATGCGGAAATGGTTCAGCCACACCGCGTCGTGCGCGCGCAGGCCCTGCGGGCCGCGCTGGTCGAGCAGCGCCTGCACCTGCGCCAGCGTCGGCGGCGGTGGCGCCACATCCGGCGCCGGCCCGACATCGGCGATGACGCGAAAGCGCCGCGCACCGATCGGAAAGAAGGCCAGCACGCCGACGGGCGACCAGCAGATCGTCAGTTGATCGTTCGGCAACTCACCGTCGATCTGCAGGTCGGCCAGCACCCAGTCCGACTGCAGCGTATCGCCGCCGAAAGCCAGGCCGAGCGCGTGGCGCACCGTGCTGTGCGC
>CALMIL010000155.1 GCA_937864005.1 uncultured Burkholderiales bacterium | reverse complement strand
AGGGACTGTTAATCCGTAGGTCCCTGGTTCGAGCCCAGGTCGGGGAGCCAAGAAAACAGCAAGCAAATCAAGGCCTTAGCGGTTAGCAGCCACTAAGGCCTTGGTCGTTATGGGGGTCAAAGGGCGGGAAGTCAGCAATCCTGTCAGCAAATCGGCCCCGCGAGGGACCGACGATATGTCGGCCGGCGCACGCTGAGACGCGACACGCTGAGACGCATCACATTTGCGCTACACTGAGCGTCATGAAGACGGCTGCACTTCCACCCGTTCGTATCGAACCTGACCTCCGTCAGGAGCTCGAGGCGGTTCTCGGCGAGGGCGAGTCCATCAGCGCGTTCGTCGCGGGCGCAGTCCGGGGTGCCGTGGCGTATCGACGCGCGCGGTCCGATTTCCTGGCCAGCGGGGAGGCCGCCTGGGCCGAGTACCAGCGCACGGGGCAGGCGCGTACGGCAGAAGAGGTCTTCGATCGGCTAGAGGCGCGCATCAGCGCGCGACGCCGCGAGCTGGGCGGCAAGACGGCGCGGTGAGCCGTCCGATCTACTCGGTGCTTTTTTCGCGCCGCGCGGAAGCCGACCTCGACCGTCTGGCCGAGCATCTCCTGCGAAACGCCCGGACGCTCGAAGAGCTCGAGCGTGCGGTTGACATACTGCGCGAACTGCGTGCCGCCGTCGTGCAACAGCTTGGCACCATGCCATGGTCGCTTCGCAAAGCCGGCGAAGGCAGCCGCACGACGCGCAGAGAGCTGGTCGTGCCCTGCGGCGCCACCGGCTATGTCGTGCTGTACGAGATCGAACCCGGCCAGCGCGTGCTCGTGCTGGCGCTCAGGCACCAGTTGGAGCAGGACTACCACTAGGCAAGCGCTTGTTTGCGCGTCACGAGGTATTCCAGGACTCACGAAGCTGCCGGCGAGGGCCCGCGCGATTCCGCGCCCGCTGTCCCTCCTCCACGCCTGCCGGGCCTGCCGATGCGCAACAGCGCCGCGCGCACCGCTACTTCACCAGCAGATTCGGCAGCCACGTCCCGACCGACGGCGCGACCATCAGCAGCGCAAGCACGAGCAGTTCGAGCCCGAGGAAAGGCGCCGCGGCGCGGTAGACCTCGCCGAGGGTGATCTGCGGCGGCGCGACGCCCTTCATGACGAACAGCAGCAGGCCGAACGGCGGCGTGAGAAAGCCGATCTCCATCGTCAGCAGGTACAGCACGCCGAGCCACAGCAGGTCGATGCCGGCGTGCTGCGCGAGCGGGATGAAGAGCGGGATCGTGATCATCAGCATGCTGACCTGATCGACGAAGCAGCCGAGGAAGAGCAGGATCAGCACCATGCCGACGACGAGGCCGAACGGCGACAGCCCCGAGTTGGCGACGAGGTCGACGAGTCCGTCGGTCGCGCCCGAGAAGGCGAGGATCTGCGAGAACGTGACCGACGCGGCGATGATGAAGAGCGTCATGACGCTGACGCGCGCCGTCTCGCGCAGCGAGATCGTCAGGTTCTTCCATGTCAGCGACCGGTAGCCGATCGCCGCCAGCGCCGACGCGACGCAGCCGAGCGCGGCCGATTCGGTCGGCGTCGCGATGCCGCCGACGAGGCTGCCGACGACGGCGATGAAGACGATCGACAGCGGCAGCACGTCGCGCACGAAGGGCTTGTAGCGCGCCCAGCCCACGGCCTGCGGCGAGTCGTCGCGCGGCGAGCGTTCCGGATGGATCAGGCACACGCCGAGGATGTAGCCGATGAAGAGCACCGCCATGATGAGCGCCGGCACGATGCCTGCGATCAGCAGCTTCGAGATCGAGATGCCGGCCAGGCTGCCCAGCAGCACGGCGAGCGCCGACGGCGGGATCAGCATCGCGATGCCGCCGGTCGCCATGATCGGCCCCATCGCGAGGCGCGGGTCGTAGCCGCGCTTGAGCATCTCGGGCAGCAGCGCGCTGCCGAGCATCGCGGTGTTGGCGAGCGACGAGCCCGACAGCGCGGCGAACACCGTGCCGCCGCAGACGCTGACGATCGGCAGCCGGCCCGGCACCCTGGCGATCAGCTTCTCGATCGCGTCGATCGCGCGAAACGCGACCCCGCTGTGCAGCAGGATCTCACCCATCAGGATGAAGAGCGGGATCGGCGCGAGCGAGTAGTTCGTCAGCGCCGTCACCGAGTTGCGCACCATCTGCGCAAGGCCCGCCTCGCCGCCGAGGAACACCATCGCGCCGATGATGTTGACGGCGAAGAACGTGAACGCGACCGGCAGCCCGAGCGCGAGGAAGCCGCACAGCGGCAGCAGCATCAGCAGCAGCGCGGTGTGCCACGCCATCGCGTCAGCCCTTCCCCGCCGCGGCGCAAGCCGTCCGCGACGCGCGGACGACGAAGGTCGGCGCGCCGGCCGGCATCACAGATCGGGCGCCGGCACGACGCCGTCCTCGCCGAGGACGAGGCGGCGCGCGAACTCGAGCGCGAGCAGCGCCATCGAGACGACGATCACCGCGTAAAGCCACCACTCGGGGAAGACGACCGTCTTGAGCACGGTGTTGTGGCCCGCCCACGAACGATACGTGACGAGTGCCGCGAAGAAGAGCAGCGTCAGGCACACCGCCAGCCCGAGCGCGTCGGTCGCGCGGCGCAGCGGATGGCGCAGCGCCGACGGCAGCGTGTTCACCAGGAAGTCCACCCGCACATGGCCGTTTTGCCGCAGCAGCCACGGCGCGGCAAGAAAGGTCGCGGCGAACAGCACGTATTCGACGATCTCGGCCAGCCCGTTGAGCGTGCCGCCGCCCAGGCTGCGAACGATCACGTCCCACGACGTGACGACGGCGATCAGCCCGAACGCGGCGCCGGCCGCCACCCCGAGGATGTCGAGCAGCCGCTCGTAGGCGCCGCTGCGCATCGTGCGCTCAGCGCCCGGTCAGCGCCTTGCGCAACTCGTCCACCTGCTGCGGCGCCACTTCCTTGATGTAGGCCCAGCCGGCGTCGCGCGCGGTGTCGAGCCAGACCTGGCGGTCCTTGCCCTCGAAGGTGATCGTCTTGATGCCGGCGGCCGCCTGGCGCTTGATCTCCTCGGCGTTGATCTTCGCGTTGTCGGCCCCGTTGGCGGCCTCGATCTCGAGCGCGATCCGCTGCAGCAGCGCGCGCTGCTTGTCGTCGAGCTTCTTGTTCCAGGTGTCGAGGTTGACGAGGAAGTTCACGTCGACGTTGTAGAAGCCCGGATCGACGCGGTACTTCGTCTTCTCCTGCCAGCCGAGGTCGAAGATGCCCTGGATCGGCCAGCCGTAGCCGTCGATCACGCCGCGTTCGAGCGCGGTGTAGACCTCGCCGGGGGCGGTCTGCACGAGGTTGGCGCCGAGCGCGGCGAAGAACGCGCGGTAGACGGGGGTCACGCGGATCGTCAGGCCGTGCAGGTCGGGCTTCGTGATCGGCTTGTTGACGTAGAGGTGAAACGGCACGCCGTCGCCGGTGCGGGCGAGATAGTAGGCGTTCAGCTTCTCGTTGTGCAGCTTGTTGATGTAGGCCCAGCCACCGTTCTTGCGCTGCTCCTGGATGCTGATCTCGGAGAGCTTCAACGCGTCCGCCGCCGGCATCAGGTTGGTGTAGAAGGCACCGGTCGCGTTGCCGATGTCGACGATGCCGTTCTTCACCGCGTTGCCGACCTCGAACGGCGGCATCGCCTTCGGGCCGCCGATGTAGTTGATCCGGATCAGCCCCTTGCCCTCCTCGTTGACCTTCTTGATGAAGGCCTCGAACGGGCGCGAGAACGACGTCCCCTCCTGAAAGCCGCTCACCGCGCGCAGCGTCACTTGCTCCGCGGACGCCGGCTGTGCGGCCACCCACGCCATCACGGCAGCGACGCATGCAGACTTGAACATCATCGGAAGGTCTCCTTGCAACTGGGGCCGCTGCCGGGTTGCAACGGTGCGCCGGATTCTAGTGTCCACATCGGGGCCGAGAGACCGGGCCGCAAGCAAGCCCGCAATCGCTGCATGACGAACGGCGCGAGTGCTCCGTCGACCGCCGGGCACCAGATACGACGATGCCGACCGACGGCCGCGCGCCGCAACGCGCTCAGCGCGCGCGCAGATGGGCGTCGAAGAACTCGACCACCGCCTTGTTCATCGAACGGTGAAACCGTTCGCGGTCGAATCCGTCGGCGTCGGCGCAGAGCGCGGCGGGCCGCAGGAGCCGGCAGGGCGCCAGGAACGAGGTGTGCCCGGCGAGCGGCACCGCGTAGAACTCGACGTTCGCGCCGAGTGCTTGCCGGATGAGCCCGGCATTCGTCGCATGCGGTACGCGCTGGTCACCATCCCCGCTCCACAGTTGCACCGGCACGCGCACGCCGTCCAGGCCTGCGGTTCCGAACGCGAAGTCCAGGCCGGGCGCCGCAACGACCGCGGCCTTGATTCGCGTGGAGGCCGGCAGCGGCTCGCCCGGCCACGCCGTCTCGGCGGCCAGCAACGGCGATCCGGCCTGTTGCAGAACCTGGCACACGAACTCCGCGGTGGTCCGGCAATGAGGACCGATCAGCCGCATGTCGGGCCGGGCGCCGGCTGCGGCGAGCACCGTGAAGCCGCCGGCCGACATGCCGAAGGCGCCGATGCGCGCGGCGTCGATCCGCTGCGCCTCGGGCCTGCGGTTGGACACGTAGTCGAGCGCGGTATCGAGGTCGCGCACCCGGTCGGCGAAGAGCGTCAGCGCCGCGGCACGCGAAGCGTCGGTGAAATTGTCGCCTCGGTGAAGCGGGGCGACGACGACATAACCGGCACTCGCCAGCGCCAGCGCGAGGTCGGCGTGGCTCTGCGCCCCCCCGCCGTTGCCATGCGAGAAGACGATCAGAGGCAGGCCCTGCCCCTTGACCGGAGCATCCTTCGCGACATCCATCAGCACCGGCCCGATCAGAACCGTCGGCCAGGGCCGCGCGCCGGTGGGATACCAGATCGCCACCGCGAGCGGTGGCGCCCCTTCTTTCGACGCCTGCGCGAGTCGAAATCCCACCGGATGCGTCGATCGCAAGGCCGACCACCAGGCCGCGCCGGCAGCGGCCAGCAGCAGCACCAGCACCGCGATCGAAAGCCTGACGAGCCACTTCATATCCTCACACCGGCAAGACCGGCACGCACTCGTCGAAGGCGCTGCCCATGGTGGGCGGACTGTACAGCCGCCGCGGCTTCATCGCCGGTCGTCGACGAGCAGCGCAACCGCCCGGCGCGCGAGCGGCGCAACGAGCAGCACGACCGGAAACGCCACCAGCCAGGCGGTGATCCAGGCGCCGGCCCACAACGCGACATAGCCGTCCGCCAGGCCGGCGACCCGCAAGGTCGCGATGCCCGAGACGAGCAGCGACATCAGGCCCGGCAGGATGAGCCCGAACAGCGCGGGTGCGAATTTTCTTGGAAGCATAAATCCACTCCTCGCAAAAGCTTCGATCAAGCCGGAATCGGCAAGCGATTCAGGCTCTGCGCGAAGTGCCGGCCGAACATGCGCGCCGTCTTGATGTCGCCCGGCACGAAAGCGTCCGCCGGTTCGCCGTGCCGCGCCTGCGCCATCAGCCCCGACCACGAGCCGAGGCGGTTTGCCGCCTCGCGGCAGGTCACGCCGCGGTGCTGCTCGGGCAGGATCGGATTGCCAGCCCACAGCATGCCGTGCCGCATGCCGAAGATGAAGATCGACAGCAGGGTGGACTGCAGTCGTTTCGATCTGTCGAGGGCAGGATAGAAGTTGAAGTCAACTTCACGTCAAGCGGTTCTTGATGGATATTTCGGACGTCGCCAGGCAATCGGGCGTCGCCGCCTCGGCGCTGCGCTACTACGAACGCAAGGGCCTGATCCGTTCGCACGAATCGCAAAGCGCGCGGCGCAAGTTCGCGCCGGCCGTGCTCGACCAGCTCGCGCTGATCGCCCTCGGGCAGGCGGCGGGGTTTTCGCTGGACGAGATCCGGGCCATGTTCACGCCGGACGGCGAGCCGAATATCGACCGCGCCATGCTGACGGCGAAGGCCGACGAGCTCGAGCGAATGGTCAAGCGCCTCGGAGCCATGATCGAGGGCCTGCGCCACGCCGCCGTCTGCCCGGCGCCGAGCCACGCCGCCTGCCCGTCGTTTCAGCGGCTCC
>CALMIL010000154.1 GCA_937864005.1 uncultured Burkholderiales bacterium | reverse complement strand
CGCAACACCGTGGAGTTTCTGGGCATCTGGGAGCAGGTTCACAACCCGGATTTCAACTATGGCGGATTCGCCGCAATTAAAAGTCAGGCCGGGCTCAACAACTACAAGCTCAGCGTCAAGGAATGGGTGGCGCAGACCCGGGCCATCGGCCTCGTCGCCAAGGCCGGGCGCTACGGCGGCACCTATGCCCACAGGGACATCGCCTTCGAGTTCGGCATGTGGATCAGCGCCGAGTTCAAGATCTACCTCATCAAGGAGTTCCAGCGCCTCAAGGAGACCGAGCGCGAGCAACTGGGCTGGGACATCCGCCGCAACCTCACCAAGATCAACTACCGGATTCATACCGACGCCATCAAGGCCCGGCTGATACCGCCGCAACTGACGCCGCAGCAGATCAACCTCATCTATGCCAGCGAGGCGGACCTGCTGAACATGGCGCTGTTCGGCAAGACCGCGAAGCAGTGGCGCGACGAGAACCCGGGCACCAAGGGCAACATCCGCGACGAGGCCAACGCAGCGCAACTCGTGTGCCTGGCCAACCTCGAGTCGCTGAACGCGCACTTCATCCAGCAAGGCTTGGCGCAGGCCGAACGGCTGGCCCTGCTGAACCAGACCGCCATCGGGCAGATGAAGCTCTTGTTGGCGGATGCGCGCGTGCAGCGCCTGCAAGGCAAGCAGCCATGAATGGGCAGGCTTCTTTCTCGCTGCGGGGCCGCAACCCGGACGTGCTGACGTGCATCGCGAACCTGTCGAACGACGAGGTCTTCACACCGCCGGAGTTCGCCAATTGGATGCTGGATACGCTGGCTAGAGCCTGGGCGGCGGCCCACGGCGGCGCGAACCTGTGGGCCGACAAGACGGTGACGTTCCTCGACCCATGCACGAAGTCGGGCGTGTTCCTGCGCGAGATCACGAGGCGCCTTACCGACGGCTTGGCAGGCGAGATCCCGGAGCTGCAGGAGCGCGTCGATCACATCCTGACCCAGCAGGTCTTTGGCATTGGCACCACGCAGCTCACCAGCCTGCTGGCGCGGCGCAGCGTGTATTGCTCCAGGCACGCGAACGGCAAGCACTCCATCGCGAAGGGCTTGGCCGGCGAGGCGGGGAACATCTGGTTCGAGACGATGGCGCACACGTGGCTGGATGGAAAGTGCAGCTACTGCGGCGCCAGCCAGAAGTCCCTCGATCGGGGCGAGGGGCTGGAAACGCACGCCTACGCTTTCATCCACACAAACAACATCAAGGCGCGCATAGGCGAGCTGTTCGGAGGCAATATGCAGTTCGACGTGATCGTCGGCAACCCGCCGTACCAGTTGGACGATGGCGGCTACGGTACGAGCGCAGCGCCGATCTACCACCTCTTCGTGGACCAGGCGAAGAAGCTCGAGCCACGCTACTTGTCGCTCGTCATTCCCGCCCGCTGGTTCGCCGGCGGGAAAGGGCTGGATGTCTTCCGGGAGGCGATGCTTGCCGACGATCGCCTGCGCTCCATTGACGACTACCTCAGCGCGGCAGACGTGTTTCCGGGCGTGGGCTTGAAGGGCGGCGTGTGCAGCTTTCTCTGGGACAGGGACAACCCCGGGCCGTGCCGCGTCACCACGCGCTTCAAGGACTGGCCTCCGTCAACGGCAGTTCGGCCCCTACTCGAGGTAGGCGCGGATGTCTTCATACGCTTCAACGAAGGGCTGTCGATCCTCGAGAAGGTGATCGCCGCCGAGCAGAGCGGAACAGGAGATTCGCTCTCACTGCCAGATGCCAAGCGCTTCGATCGATTGGTCAGTTCTCGAAAGCCGTTCGGACTCGAGACAACTTTCAAGGGCAAGGCGATCCGGCGCGCCAACGATGTGCTGGTCTATCGGAACGGCGGCATTGGCTACGCGCCGCGTCCCACCATCACGGTAGGCACCAATCTCATTGACTCGTGGAAGGTTTTCGCGGGGTACGCCGCGCCAGGAACCGGCAATAGGGATACCTATCCACATCGAATCATCAGCACGCCATTCATCGGAGAGCCCGGCAGCATCTCCTCGGAAACCTATCTCTGCATCGGCCCGTTCGACACACAGGGCGAGGCAACGAGCGTCCTTTCCTACTTGTCCTGTCGCTTGACTCGTCTGCTGATTCTCCTGCACAAACCGTCCCAACACGTCACGCGCAAGGTCTACACCTTCGTGCCGACCCAAGCGTGGACGAAGCAGTGGACCGACGCCGACCTGTACGCGAAGTACCGGCTGACCTCCAGCGAGATCGCGTTCATCGAGAAGATCGTCCGGCCACTGGACATCAACGGCGACTTGTTCGATGGGGACGCCATAGATGCAGGCGCCGATGAATAGGACCATCGAGGAAATCCTCCCAAGCAAGCCCGAAGCCCGCCCTCGCATCTACGCCTACTCAATAGCTGACGCCGCGCACAAGGGCCTCCTCAAGGTCGGGCAGACAACGCGCAACGTGAAGCAGCGCGTCGCCGAGCAACTCAAGACCGCGGCGATCAAGAACTACACCATCGTCCTGGACGAACCCGCCGAGCGCGACGACGGCGGCATCTTCAGCGACCACGACGCGCGCGCAGCGCTCGCCAGGAAGGGCTTCGCGAAGGTCGAGCTCGAATGGATGCGCTGCACAGCCACGGACGTGAAGACCGTGCTCACCGAACTGCGCACGGGCCGGCGGTTCACGGGCCACCACCACGAGACTTTCGCGATGCGCGGCGAGCAGGATGCGGCGGTGCAGATGACGCACGCCTACTTCCACTCGCGCTGGGCCGAAGACGCGCACGCCGTTCCGCGCTTCCTGTGGAACGCGAAGATGCGTTTCGGCAAGACCTTCACCACCTACCAACTCGCGAAGAGCCTGGGCGCCAAGCGCGTGCTCGTCGTCACCTTCAAGCCGGCGGTCGAGGATGCGTGGCAAACCGATCTCGAGAGCCACGTGGATTTCGATGGCTGGCAGTACCTGTCGAAGTCCAACGACGGTGACCCTTTGCAGATCGACCGCAGCAGGCCGGCCGTCTACTTTGGGTCGTTCCAGGATCTGCTCGGGCGCGACGCGGCGGGCAACATCAAGGCCCGGAACGAGTGGCTGCACACCTTGAACTGGGATCTCGTTGTCTTCGACGAGTACCACTTCGGCGCGTGGCGCGACACCGCGAAGGAATTGTTCGAGGGCGAGGATGACGCGGTCGCAAAGAAGGAGGCCAAGCTCGAGTACGCGCAGGGCCTGGAAGGGGTGAACGAAGACCTCGCCGTACTCTCGGAGCAGGAGGCCGATTTCCTGCCGATCACGACCAGGGCCTACCTGTACCTCTCAGGCACGCCGTTCAAGGCGCTCGCCACAGGCGAGTTCATCGAAGAGCAGATCTTCAACTGGACCTACACCGACGAGCAGCGCGCGAAGGAGGCCTTCGCGGCCGAGCATCCGGCCAGGTGGAACCCGTACGGCGCGCTGCCGCAGATGCGCCTGCTGACCTACCAGATGCCGGACGAACTGGTGGCCATCGCCAGCGCCGGCGAGTTCGACGAGTTCGATCTCAATGCCTTCTTCGAGGCGGCGGGAGAGGGCAGACAAGCGGCGTTCAAGCACAAGAGCGACGTGCAGAAGTGGCTGGACATCATCCGCGGCTCGTATGCGCCGAGGGCCGTCGAACACCTGAAGACCGGCGGCCCGCCGTTCCCGTATTCGGACGTTCGCCTGCTGCCCTACCTGCAGCACGCGTTCTGGTTCCTGCCCAACGTCGCCGCCTGCCGCGCGATGGCGAACCTGCTGGCCGAGAAACACAACGTCTTCTGGCACGACTACACGGTGCTCGTGGCGGCGGGCGCTTCGGCAGGCATCGGCCTGGAGGCGCTGCCGCCGGTGCGCGAGGCCATCGGCAGCGGATTCGAGACGAAGACGATCACGCTGTCGTGCGGCAAGCTCACCACCGGCGTCACCGTGCCGCAGTGGTCGTCGATCCTGATGCTGCGCAACCTGAAGTCGCCGGAAACGTACTTCCAGGCCGCGTTCCGGGTGCAGTCGCCTTGGTCGATCAAGAACCCGAACGGCGACGACCCGAACGAGGAGGAAGTCTTGAAGCCGGTGTGCTTCGTGTTCGACTTCGCGCCCACGCGCGCGCTGCGGCAACTCTCGGAGTACGCGATCGGCCTTTCACCCAACGAGCCGAACCCGGAGAACGCCGTCAAGGACCTGGTGTCGTTCCTGCCGGTGCTGGCCTACGACGGCGCCAACATGATGCAGATCGACGCGGGCGGCATTCTCGACATCGCGATGGCCGGCACCAGCGCCACGCTGCTGGCGCGCAAGTGGGAAAGCGCGCTGCTGGTGAACGTCGACAACGACACCCTGCGCCGCATCATGGACGACGCCGAGGCGATGGCCGCCGTCGAGCGCATCGAGGGCTGGCGCGCGCTGGGTGACAACGTCATCGAGACCATCATTAACAAGAGCGAGAAGGTCAAGGCGCTGAAGCACAAGGCCAAGGACAAGGAGCTGTCGGAGAAGGAGAAGAAGGAACTCACCGCCGAGGAGAAGGAGTACAAGTCCAAGCGCAAGCTGGTGCAGGAGAAGCTGATCAAGTTCGCAACGCGCATTCCGGCCTTCATGTACCTGACCGACTTCCGCGAGAACACGCTGCAAGACGTGATCACCAAGCTGGAACCCGAACTGTTCCTCGCCGTCACCGGCCTGACGGTGAAGGACTTTCACCTGCTCGTGCGGCTCAAGGTGTTCAACACCGAGCAGATGAACCAGGCCGTGTTCGCGTTCCGGCGCTACGAGGATGCGTCGCTGCGCTACACGGGCATCGAGAGCCATCCGGGGCTGACGCACGTCGGGCTGTACGACACCGTGGTGGCGCGGGAGTGAGAGCCACGACAACGCAGACCAACAACAAGGAACCCCCATGCAAGGCGACATCGTCTCCAGCGTGCTGCTGCCGCTGATCCTGGCGTTCATCATGTTCTCGCTCGGCCTCGGGCTCACGCCGGGCGACTTCCGCCGCATCCTGGTGCAGCCGCGGGCGCTGCTGGTGGGCGTGGTCTGCCACTTCGTGCTGCTGCCGCTGGTGTGCTGGCTGATGCTGCAGGCGCTGGGCATCGGCGGCGTGTTTGCGGTGGGCTTCATGATCCTGGCGGCCTGCCCCACCGGCAGCACCTCCAACCTGCTGACCTACCTGGCGCGCGGCGACGTGGCGCTGGCGCTGAGCTTCACCGCGGTGGCCAGCGTGCTCACGATCTTCACGCTGCCGCTCATCGTCACCTGGGCGCTGGGCCACTTCCTCGGCGCGGCGCGCGCGGTGGACGTGCAATGGATCCGAGGATTGGCCTGATGATGGGCCAGGTGACGCTGGTGCTGGGCCTGCCGGTGAGCCTGGGCATGGCGGCGCGCCACCGCTATATGGCCTGGGCGCTGCGCTTCGAGCCGCGCGCAACCAAGGTGGCGACGCTGCTGTTCGTGCTCATTGTGGTCGCGGCGGTGGTCAAGAACTGGGCGCTGCTGCGCGACAACTTCAATACGCTGGCGCCGTTTGCCGCGGCGCTCAACCTGGGCATGCTGGCGTTGGACTTCACGGTCGCCTGGGCGGCGCGGCTGTCGTACCGCCAGTCGGTCACGCTGGGCATCGAGACGGCGGTGCAGAACGCCGCGCTGGCGCTGGTCATCGCCAGCACCGTGCTCGGCAACGACGCGATGGCCATCCCCGGCGCGGTCTACGGCGTGCTGATGTACGGCGGCGGGCTGCTGTTCGCGCTGACGATGCGGCGCTTCGCGCGCGGCCCCGCCGTGCAGGCCGCCCATTCCGCCCGTGCTGCCCGTGCTGCCTGAGCCGCCCATGCCGCCGATGCCGCCCATGCCGCCCATGCCGCCGATGCCGCCAGCGCCCCACTACCCCGCCACCGCCGCCGACTGGCGCGCGCTGGCGTGGCGGCGCCTGCCGCGTTTCCTGTTCGACTATGTCGACGGCGGCGCCGGCGACGAGCGCACGCTGGCCGCCAACGAGGCCGGCTTCGCGGCGCTGCAACTGCGCCAGCGCGTGCTGGTCGACGTGTCGCAGGTCGACACGCGCAGCCAGCTCGCCGGCCAGGACTGCGCGCTGCCGCTGGCGCTGGCGCCGGTGGGGCTGGCCGGCATGATGGCGCGCCGCGGCGAGGCGCAGGCGGCGCGCGCCGCGCAGGCCGCCGGCGTGCCCTTCACGCTGTCCACCGTCGGCATCTGTCCGCTCGCCGAAGTGGCCGCGGCCAGCGGCGCGGCGCCCTGGTTCCAGCTCTACATGCTGCGCGACCGCGGCGCCGTGCGCGCGCTGCTCGACGCCGCCTGGGCCGGCGGCTGCCGCACGCTGGTGTTCACCGTCGACCTGCCGGCCACCGGCCTGCGATGGCGCGACGTGCGCAACGGCATGACGGCCGGCGGCGCCGGCGCGGCGCTGCTGCGCGCGCGGCAGGTGCTGGCGCGCCCCGGCTGGGTGCGCGACGTGGCGCTGCGCGGCAAACCGCTGACCTTCGGCAGCCTGAGCGCGCAGGTGCCCGGAGGGCGCGACCTGAACGCCTTCAAGGCCTGGGTCGATGCGCAGTTTGACCCCGGCGTGACGTGGAAGGACATCGACTGGCTGCGCGGCCAATGGCAGGGCCGGCTGCTGCTCAAGGGCATCCTCGACGTCGACGACGCGCGCGCGGCCGTGGCCAGCGGCGCCGAGGGCATCGTCGTCTCCAACCACGGCGGGCGCCAGCTCGATTCGGCGCCGGCCAGCATCGCCGCGCTGCCGGCCATCGCCCGCGCCGTCGGCCACCAGACCGAAGTGCTGATGGACGGCGGCGTGCGCAGCGGCACCGATGTCTTCAAGGCGCTGGCGCTGGGCGCACGCGGCGTGCTGATCGGCCGGCCCTGGGTCTGGGCGCTCGCCGCGCAAGGCCAGGCCGGCGTGGCGCAGCTGCTCGCGCACTGGCAGCGCGAGCTGCTGCTGACGATGACGCTGGCCGGCGCAACAAGCATTGCCGACATCGATTCCACCCACCTCAACGCCTTGCAGGAACACCCATGAACGGCGCCCAAGCCCTGTTGCAGACGCTGGCCGATGCCGGCATCGAGGTCTGCTTCACCAACCCCGGCACCAGCGAGATGCACTTCGTCGCCGCGCTCGACAGCGAGCCGCGCATGCGCGCCGTGCTGGCGCTGTTCGAGGGCGTGGCCACCGGCGCGGCCGACGGCTACGCGCGCATGGCCGGCAAGCCGGCGGCGACGCTGCTGCACCTGGGCTGCGGCCTGGGCAATGGCCTGGCCAACCTGCACAACGCGCGCAAGGGTAAGGTGCCGGTGGTCAACATCGTCGGCGACCACGCCACCTTCCACACCCGCTACGACGCGCAGCTGCAGTCCGACATCGAGACCGTCGCGAAGAACGTCTCGCCCGGCTTCGTGCGCACCAGTGCCAGCACCGCGCAGCTCGGCCAGGACGCGGTCGACGCGCTGCAGGCGGCGCGCGGCCTGCCCGGCCAGGTGGCGACATTGATCCTGCCGGCCGATGTCTCGTGGGGCGAAGGCGGCGTGCCCGGCCGCCTGCCCGCGCCCAGCGCCGCGCCCGCCGCCGACGACGCTACGGTGCAGGCCATCGCGCAGGCCATCCGCTCCGGCGGCAAGAGCGCGCTGCTGCTCGGCGGCCAGGCGCTGCGCGAGCCGGCTCTGCTCTCAGCGGCGCGCATCGCCGTGCAGGCTGGCGTCAAGCTGCTGGCCGAGGTCTTCCCGACGCGCCTCACACGCGGCGCCGGCGTGCCGGCGGTGGAGCGCATCGCGTACCTCGCCGAGATGGCCGGCGTGCAGCTAGCCGACATCCAGCACCTGGTGCTGGTCGATGCGAAGGCGCCGGTGTCCTTCTTCGCCTACCCCGGCAAGGCGAGCTACCTGGTGCCCGAGACCTGCAGCGTGCACACGCTGGCCGCGCCCGAGCAGGACGCGTTGGCGAGCCTGGACAAGCTGGCCGCCGCGTTGGGCGCCGCCCAGGCCAGCCCGCAGCTGCAGCCGGCCGCGCGCCCGGATCGCCCGCGCGGGCTGCTGACCGCGCCCAAGGTGTGCAAGGCGGTGGGGCACCTGCTGCCCGAGGGCGCGATCCTGATCGACGAGGCCATCACCTCGGGCCTGATGCTGGGTGCGATGACTGCCGGCTGCCCGCGCCACGACCTGATCACGCTGACGGGAGGCGCCATCGGCCAGGGCCTGCCCAATGCGGTGGGCGCGGCCATCGCCTGCCCCGATCGGCCGGTGGTCGCGCTGATCGGCGACGGCACCGCGATGTACACGCTGCAGGCGCTGTGGACGATGGCGCGCGAGCAGCTGCACGTCGTCAGCATTGTCTTCAACAACGCCAGCTACTCGGTGCTCAACGTCGAGCTCGAGCGCGTCGGCGCGGGCGACGGCGGCGCGAAGGCACGCGCGCAGCTCGATCTGGGCGGACCACAGCTCAACTTCGCGCAGCTGGCGCAAGGCATGGGCGTGCACGCGGTGCGCGCCAGCACGGCAGAGGATTTCACGAAGGCGCTCGAATACGCGCTCGCCACACCGGGGCCGCACCTGATCGAGGCGCTGGTGCCCGAGTCGCTCAGTGGCGCCAAGCGCAAGGTGCTGCCCTGGCTGCTGCGCTCGCTGCCCAGCCTGCCGCGGCCGGTGGCGCTCGCGCTGAAAGCGAAGATTGCGCCGTAGCGGCGCGTGTGGTCGGCTGCTGAGTTTGGCGCTCGATGACGTAGCGCGTTGATCCATCTCCACACGCGCGTTGCGAGCCGGCTGCCGGAGTTGGAAGTCTTCGACCACGTCCGTGCGCGCGGCGCCGCGGCCGCGCACGCTGACAATGGGCGCATGGTGAATGCGCACGACAGGCGACAACGAAGCCATCCGCGATGCGCCGGGGCGCTTTACCTCCATGCGTGGCGCGCTGCGGGTATCCCTACCGCAGTGATCTCGAACCCGGACGAGGCAGAATTCCTGCCGGCGCCATCGTCGGCAGGCACACGCAAGGAGAACTGAAGATGTCCAGCGAAACCAACGGCTATATGAGCGGCTTCGGCAGCGAATTCGCGACCGAGGCCTTGCCCGGCGCCCTGCCGGTGGGGCGCAACTCGCCGCAGCGCGCGCCCTATGGCCTGTATGCCGAGCAGCTGACCGGCTCCGCGTTCACGATGCCGCGCCATCTGAACCGGCGCAGCTGGCTCTACCGCATCCGCCCGAGCGCGGTGCAGACGACGCCGTACGAGCGTGCCGACGTGGCCGGGCGCTGGCTGAGCCGCTTCGACGAGCTGCCGGCGCCGCCGAATCAGCTGCGCTGGGATCCGCTGCCGATGCCCGACGCGAAGACGCCGACCGACTTTCTCGACGGCATGGTGACGATGGCCGGCAACGCCGGCTGCGGCATCCACCACTACGCGGCGAACCGTTCGATGGACAAGCGCTTCTTCTACAACGCGGACGGCGAGCTGCTGATCGTGCCGCAGCTGGGCCGGCTCACGCTCGCCACCGAAATGGGCGTGATCGATCTCGAGCCGCACGAGTTCGCGGTCGTGCCGCGCGGCGTGCGCTTCCAGGTGCGGCTGCCCGACGGCAGCGCGCGCGGCTACGTCTGCGAGAACCCCGGCGTGCCGTTCAAGCTGCCCGATCTCGGCGTCATCGGCTCCAACGGCCTGGCCAACCCGCGCGACTTCCTCACCCCGGTCGCCGCCTACGAAGACCGCGACGGCGAGGTCGAGATCGTCGCCAAGTTCCAGGGCCATTTCTGGCGCTATACGCAGGGCCACTCGCCGCTCGACGTCGTTGCCTGGCACGGCAATAGCGCGCCGTACAAATACGACCTGCGGCGCTACAACGCGATCGGCTCGATCACCTACGACCATCCCGATCCGTCGATCTTCCTCGTGCTGCAGGCGCCGAGCGCGCTGGCCGGCCAGGATACGATCGACTTCGTCGTCTTCGCGCCGCGCGTGCTGGCGATGCAGGACACCTTCCGTCCGCCGTGGTTCCATCGCAATTTCGCGAGCGAGTACATGGGCCTGATCCACGGCGTGTACGACGCCAAGGCGGAAGGTTTCGTGCCCGGCGGCAGCTCGCTGCACAACTGCATGACCGGTCACGGCCCCGACCTCGGCACCTTCAGGAAGGCGAGCAGCGCCGATACCGGCAAGCCCGACTACATCCGCGATACGATGGCCTTCATGTTCGAGACGCCGGCCGTGCTGCAGCCGACGCGCCATGCGCTCGAGACCCAGCAGCCCGACTACTACAAGGTCTGGAACGGCCTGGACAAGCAGTTCGATCCGAAGCGGCGCTGACGGCGCGGTGCGGCCGCACGCAGCGGGAAGCGGCGTGCGGCGCGGAGAGCGTGCCGGCGGGGCGCGTTGATGGTTAGACTGCGGCTGCGCCATGCGGGGCACGGCCACGTGCAGCATGGCGGGAGGCGGGGCAGCGGCAGCGCGGCGCATCGCCGCCGCCGCCGCCCGCCGGCGCCACCGTCGTCTGTCCTGCCTGTCCGATGCCCGTCGATCGCGCCACCTTGCTTGCCGGCATCGCAGCGCTCGAGGCCCAGCGGCCCGCGCTCGGCGATGCCGCCGTCGACGCCGCGATCGCCGCCCTGCGCGCGAGCGCGAGCGCGGGCGGCGGCGACGCGCCGCTCGCGCCGGGGCAGGCGCTGCGCCAGGTCACGATCCTCTTTCTCGACGTCGTCGGCTCGACCGCGCTCTCGCGCCGGCTCGATCCGGAGGAAGTGCATGCGGTGATGGACGGCGCGCTGGCGCGCTGCACCGTGATCGTCGAGCGCCACCAGGGGCGGGTGCTGCAGTACGCAGGGGACAACCTGCTCGCCGCGTTCGGCGCCGACCGCAGCCGTGAGGACGATGCCGAGCGCGCTGTGCGCTGCGGCCTCGCGCTGCTGGCCGAAGGGCGCAGGCTCGGCGCCGACGTGCTCGCGCGCCACGGCCATGCCGGATTCGACGTGCGCGTGGGCGTGCATACCGGCGAGGTGCTGCTCGGCGGCGGCGTCGACGCCGACGGCAGCATCCGCGGCACGGCGGTCAACGTCGCGGCACGGATGGAGCAATCGGCGCCGGCCGGCGGCTTGCGCATCAGCAGCGATACCTTCGGCCATGTGCGCGGCCGCTTCGAGGCCGAGCCGCAGCTGCCGATCGAGGTCAAGGGGGTCGAGGGCCCGGTCGCGACCTATCTGGTGCGCGGCGAGCGCGAGCCGACATTCCGCGGCACGCCGCGCGGCGTCGAAGGCGTGCGCACGCCGATGGTCGGACGCGGCGCCGAACTGGCGCTGCTGCAGCAAGGCTGGCGCGATACCGTCGCCCGCAGCGGTCTGCGGGTGATCGCCATCGTCGGCGAGGCCGGCGTCGGCAAGAGCCGGCTGCTGCACGAGTTCGACGACTGGGCCAGGCAGCACGGCGAGCGCGCACGCGTCTTTCGCGGCCGCGCGCTGCAGTCCACGCAGGGCGAGCCGTACGGCCTGTTGCGCGACATCATCGCCGCCCGCCTGCAGATCGGTGACGGCGACAGCCTGGAGGAGGCGCGCGCGAAGATCGAGGCCGGCATCGTGCCGCTCTTCGAACGCCATGTCGGCGCCGACCTGGCGCAGGCGCAGGCGCATCTGCTCGGGCACCTGATCGGCATCGACTTCGGCGCCAGCCCGCACGTGCGCGGCTTGCAGGGCGATGCGCGCCAGCTTCGCGATCGCGCATTTCACGCCGCGGCGCAGATCGTCGGGCTCGCCGCCCAGGCCGGTGGCGGCAACCGCTCGCTGCCGCTGATGATGCAGCTGGAGGATCTGCACTGGGCCGACGATGGCTCGCTCGACTTCCTGCAGCACCTGCTGCGGGTCGGCGAGGACTTGCCGCTGCTGCTGATCGCGCTGGCGCGGCCCGCGCTGGACGAACGCCGGGCCGACTGGCTGGGTGCGTCCGACGCCGGCGGCCCGATGCGCCGGCGCGTCGAACTCGCGGCACTCGACGCGCTGGCGAGCCGCGAACTCGCGGCGCAATTGCTGCGCACTGTGCCCGCCGTGCCGGCCGGTCTGGACGAGCGGATCGCGGCGCGCGCGCAGGGCAATCCGTTCTACATCGAGGAGTTGGTGAAGATGCTGCTCGAGCGCGGTGCGATCGGTGCCGGCGCCGATGGCGCGACGCGGCCGGCCGAAGCCTTGCTCGCGGCCGAGCTGCCGCAGTCGCTGACCGGCGTGCTGCAGGCGCGGCTCGATGCCTTGCCGGCGCGCGAGCGGCGGGCGCTGCGCTCGGCGAGCGTGATCGGCGCCGTCTTCTGGGACCGGGCGCTGGCGGCGGTCGACGCGCGGGCGCCGGAGGCGCTTCCCGCACTCGTGCAGCGCCGGCTCGCGCTCGCCCGGCCGCAGGCGGATTTCGACGGCGTTCGCGAGTATGCGTTCGAGCACCAGATCCTGCACCGCGTCACCTACGCGACGCTGCTGCGCCGCGTGCGCCGGGTGCTGCATGCGCGCGCCGCCGCGTGGCTGGCCGGAATCGGCGGTGCGCGTGCCAGCGATTTTCTGGCCGCAACGGCGGAACACTACGCGCTCGCCGGCAACGACGCGCAGGCGGTCGTCTTTTTCACGCGTGCCGCCGAACATGCCAGGCAGCGCTACGCGCAGGACCTGGCGCTTTCGCACACGGCGCGCGCGCTGGAGCTGCTCGATGCCGGCGACGCCGCCGTGGCGCTCGGACCGCAGGCGGATGCGCTGCGCTGGCGCCTCCTGACGGTGCGCGAATATGCGCTCTCGCTGCTCGGCCGGCGCGCCGAGCAGCGGGCGGCGCTCGATGCAATGGGCGAGGTCGCGCACGCGCTGGCGGACGATGCGCGGCGCGCGTGGGTGGCGCAGCGCCGCAGCATGTACGCGATGCGGGTCGCCGATTCCCGCGCGCAGGAGGCGGCGGCGCGCGAGGCGGTGGCGCTGGCCGAGCGCAGCGGCGACGACGATTCCCGGCTGCGGGCGCAGCGCCTCGTGGCCGATGCGCTGGGCGCGCAGGGCCGGCTGGACGAGGGTGCGGCGCTGGCCAGGGCCGGCCTGGAGGAAGCGGGTGCGCTCGGCCTGCGCCGCGTCGAGGCCCAGTTCCTCAACGTGCTGTCGTTCATCGCGAACCAGCGCGACGATCAGGTCGCCGGGCTCAGCTACGACCTGCGGGACTTGCAGATCTGGCGCCAGATCGGCGACCGCCACGGCGAAGCCGTCGCGCTGGGCAATGTCGGCGCCGACTGGTTGTGGTTCGGCGATCTCGAGCAGGCGCGCCGCTGCCTCGAGGATACGCTGCGCCTGTGCCGCGCGATCGGCGCGCGATCGCTGCAGTGCGCATCGCTTGGCAACCTGTCGCAGGCGCGGCTCTACGCCGGCGATGCGGCCGCCGCGCTGGCGCTCGGCAGCGACGCGGCGGTGCTGGCGGCGCAGGTGCTGGCGGCCGACTTCGAGGCCGCGGCGCAGCTGCGGATCGGCGATGCACAACTGGCGCTGGCTCGCCCGCGGGCGGCGCTCGAATCCTACGAACGCGCCGAAGATATCGCGCGCCGCATCGATCATCCGCTTCAAATCGACGCCCGGACCAGCCGCGTGCGCGCCGCGCTCGAGCTCGGCGAGCTCGACGCCGCGCAGCGCGAGGCGGCATCGCTGTTCGCGCTGAGCGCCGAGCCGGGCGCGCTCGATGGCGCCGACGCGCGGCTGCTGCTCTTCACCTGCCATCGCGCCTTTGCCCGAACCGGCGACGCGCGCGCCGGGCCCGCGCTGGCCGCCGCGCACGAGGGGCTGCAGCGGGTGGCGGCGACGATCAGCGACGCCGCGTTGCGCGAGAGCTTTCTGTCCCGGGTGCCGAGCCACCGCGAGATCGTCGAGGCCTGGGCCGCACGCGCTGCGTCGCCGCTGCCGTCTGCGGATGGATGAAGCTTTCTGCGGACCTTGTTCAGTCCCGCAGCCGGGAGACGCCGAGGCCTTCGACATCGATCGCCGGTGCGCGCCCGCCGATCTGATCGGCGAGCACGCGCGCCGATCCGCAGGCGAGTGCAAAACCGTTCGCGCCGTGGCCGAGGTTGAGCCAGACGCCATCGATCCCGCTCGCACCAAGCACCGGCGGACCGTCCGGCAGCGCGGGACGCGCACCTTGCCATTGCTGGGCCTGGCGGATGTGCACCGCGCCGGGAAACCAGTCGTTCAAGACCTTGTGCAGCGTGGCGACCGCGCGCGCCCCGTCGCGCGCCGATTGGGCGCCGACCTGCGCGCCGCCGGCGACGCGCACGCGCTTGCCCAGGCGCGAGATGGTGACCGCGTGGCGATCGTCGATCAGCGCCGATCGCGGGCCGAAATCGAAGTGCTCTTCGATGTGGCGCAGCGGCGCGGTGATCGAGAAGCCGCGCACCGCGGCGAGCGGCAGGGCGAGGCCGTGCGGCGCCAGCAGCTGCGCTGAGCCGAGCGCCGCGCAGACGACGACCGCATCGAATGCCTCGGTGACGGGGCCGAGCGCCATCGGCTGCGTCGCGAGGCCTTCGCGCGATGCGGCGTCGCCCGGCCCGCCGAAGCGCGTCGTCTCGTCGGCGCCCAGCTGCTCGTGCGTCACCCCGGGCCTTGGGCCCGGATGCAGCGCGCGCACCGTCGTGTGAAAGCGAAAGCGCGCGCCCAGGCGCTGCGCCTGTTCGCGCATCAGCCAGGCCAGTTGCCGGCAGTTGCCGGCTTCGTCGCCGGCGAGGTACAGGCCGGCGTGCAGCGGCGTCGCCCGGCTCAGGCCGGGCTCGATGCGCAGGCAACCCTCGGCGTCGAGCTCGTCGAACGCGATGCCGAGTTCGCGCAGCACGTCCAGACCGGGCCGCAGCGCGGCCGCGTCGCGCCGGGTGCGCAGCAGCACGAGGCAACCATCGCTGCGCTCCCAGTCGAGGCGCAGCGTGCGCGTCAGCGTATGCAGTCGCTCGCGGCTGAAGTTCGCGAGGCGCAGCATGCGCGCGCGCGTCGCGGCGCAGCGCTCGACACTGCCGGCGCGCCAGCGCTGGCCCATCCAGCCGAGCGTCACGGGATCGAGCGCGGTGCGCAGGCGCAGCGAGGCAAGGAAGTCGCGCGTCCTTCGCGCGGGCGACCAGGGCGTGACGTAGCCCGGCCCGTCGATCCCGGCATTGGCGAAGCTCGCCTCCGCGGCAACGCTGCCGCGCCGCTCGAAGACGGTCAGCTCGTGGCCGTCGGCCGCAAGCTCGTAGGCGGTGCTGACGCCGACGATCCCGGCGCCGATGATGGCGATGCGCATCGTCAGCCGCGCGGCGGGGCGGACGGCGCCGCGGCCAGCGCGACCTCGATCGCGAGCGACGCGTCGAGCACGGTTTCGTCCTGCATCGCGGCGCTCCAGACCATCAGCCCGACCGGCAGCTCGCCCGCCGCGTGGCATGGCATCGACAGCGCGCAGCCGTCGAGCATGTTGACGACCGACGTATTGCGCAGCAGCAGCGCGTTGGCGGCATGGAACGCGGCGTCGCTCTCGACGAGCGGCGCGATCGCCGGGGCGACGATGGCCACGGTCGGCGACAGCAGCGCATCGAAGCCGCGCAGGCGCGGCTCGAGCGCCGCGATCCACGCGCGGCGCGCTTCGATCAGATCGATATAGTCAGCCGTGCCGATCGCCGCGCCGCGGCGAATGCGCTGCGCGACGCGCGGGTCGTAGTCGGCTTCGTGCGCGGCGAGCAGCCGGCGGTGCCAGGCCCACGACTCGGCCGCCGCGAAGCCGCCCGCCACCTGCAAGCGGCTCAGCCGATCGAGCTCGGGCAGCGTGACCTCTTCGATCGTCGCGCCGGCCCCCCGCAAGGTGTCGATCGCGCGATCGAAGGCGCGGGCGACGCCCGCATCGAGCGCGTCGAGCATCGTCGTCGTCGGCAACGCCAGGCGCAGCGCGCGCAGCGGCCGTGCGGCGAGCGTTGCGGTGCGTGCCGCAAGAATCCCGTCCACGAGCACGGCATCGCGCACCGAGCGCGTGATCGCGCATGCGGTATCGAGCGTCGTCGAGAGCGGGACGCAGCCGTCGGTCGGCACCCGCCTTGCGGTGCTCTTGAAGCCGACCAGGCCCTGCAGCGCGGCCGGGATGCGGATCGAGCCGCCGGTGTCCGAGCCGAGCGCGGCCCACGCCGCGCCGGCCGCAACCGATACCGCGCCGCCGGAGGTTGATCCGCCCGGAATGCGCGGCGTGGCGTCGAGCCTCGCGGTGGCCGGATTGAGCGGCGTGCCGTGGTGCGGATTGATGCCGACGCCGGAGAAGGCGAACTCGGTCATATTCGTATGACCGACGAGCGCGGCGCCGGCGGCGCGCAGGCGGGCCACGGCGGGCGCGTCCGCGCTCGCCGGCGGCCGATCGGCGAGCACGACCGAGCCGGCGGTCGCCACCTGGCCGGCGACGTCGAACAAATCCTTCACGCTCACCGCAAGCCCGGCCAGCGGCGGCAGCGGCGCGCCGGCCTGGCGCTGGGCGTCGACGAAGGCGGCGACGCCGGCCGCGCCGTCGAAGCGGCGGATGAAGGCGTGGCGCATCGCGTCGCCATCGGCGGCGTGCTGGGCTCGTTCGTAGAGTGCGCTGCTGCGGTCGCGGCCGGCGGCGATCGCGCCGCGCGCCGCGGCCATGTCGATCCACTCGGGCGTCATCGTCCTGCTATACTCCATGGGTTTATCCGGACGCCAACGTCGCGAGGTATTCGCGGCGCATCGGATCAGGACGGGCCGGGCGGCGGACAGATCGACAAATCGCGAACCGGCACTCGAAAGGTGTTGCAACTGGAGCATCCGGTTGCAATTCAGGCCGGATTCTAGAACCAACCTTTGGAACCTTCATGACAGTCAGCATGCGTGAAATGCTGGAAGCCGGTGTTCATTTCGGACACCAGACGCGCTTCTGGAACCCCAAGATGGCCCCCTATATCTATGGCCATCGCAACAAGATCCACATCATCAACCTCGAGAAGACGCAGCCGCTCTTCGAGGAGGCGATGAAGTTCGTGCGCCAGCTCGCCGCCCGCCGCGGCACGATCCTGATGATCGGCACCAAGCGCCAGGCGCGCGAGGTGATCGCGACGCAGGCCCAGCGCTGCGGCATGCCGTACGTCGACCAGCGCTGGCTGGGCGGCATGTTGACGAACTTCAAGACCGTCAAGGGCTCGCTCAAGCGTCTGAAGGAGATGCAGGCGCAGGTCGAGGCCGGCAACGAGATCCGCATCAAGAAGGAAGCGCTGATGTTCGAGCGCGAGCTGGCCAAGCTCGAGAAGGATATCGGCGGCATCCAGAATATGACGGCGCTGCCGGACGCGATGTTCGTGATCGACGTCGGCTACCACAAGATCGCGATCGCCGAGGCGAAGAAGCTCGGCATCCCGATCATCGGCGTCGTCGACTCCAATCACTCGCCGGTCGGCATCGACTACGTGATCCCCGGCAACGACGATTCGTCGAAGGCCGTTGCGCTGTATGCAAGGGCCGTCGCCGACGCCGTGCTCGAAGGCAGGGCGAACGCGACGAACGAACTCGCGCAGGCGGTGGCCGCCGACGGCGACGAGTTCGTGGAAGTCAGCGACGACGCCTGAAGCCCCCTTTCCGGCCCGCCGCGCGCGAATGCGCCCGGCCGGCAGACGAAGGGGCTCGCGAGGCCCCTTTTTCGCATCCCCGAACACACTGAAGGACGAGACTGCAAGATGGCTGCAATTACCGCAAGCATGGTCGGTGAGCTGCGCGCGAAGACCGACGCCCCGATGATGGAGTGCAAGAAGGCGCTGACCGAGGCCGGCGGCGACATGGACAAGGCCGAGGAGCTGCTGCGCGTCAAGCTCGGCAGCAAGGCGAGCAAGGCGTCGTCGCGCATCACCGCCGAGGGCATCGTCGCGGTGCACATCGACGGCACGACCGGCGCGATGGTCGAGCTCAACTGCGAAACCGATTTCGTCGCCAAGAACGACGACTTCCTCGCCTTCGGCAAGACGCTCGCGCAGCTGATCGCGGAACAGAATCCGGCCGATGTCGCCGCCTTGTCGGCGCTCGAGACCGACGGTGCGAGCGTCGAGGCGCGCCGCACCGCGCTCGTCGGCAAGATCGGCGAGAACATGTCGATCCGCCGCTTCAAGCGCTTCGCCGGCGACGCGAGCCTGGTCTCGTATCTGCACGGCACGCGCATCGGCGTTGTCGTCGAGTTCAGCGGCGACCCGGTCGCGGCCAAGGATGTTGCGATGCACGTCGCGGCGATGAAGCCGGTTGCGTTGTCGGCCGCCGACGTGCCGGGCGAGTTGATCGAGAAGGAGCGCAATGTCGCCGCGCTGAAGGCCGCCGAGGACGCCGAGAAGGCGCGCGCCGAGGGCAAGCCGGTGCAGTCGGCCGAGATCGTCGCCAAGCGCGTCGAGGGCTCGGTGCAGAAGTATCTGAAGGAGGTGAGCCTCTACGCGCAGGCCTTCGTGAAGAACGACAAGCAGACCGTCGAGCAGATGTTGAAGGAGAAGGGCACGAAGCTCGCGGGCTTCACGCTGTACGTCGTCGGCGAAGGCATCGCGAAGAAGGTCGACGACTTCGCCGCCGAGGTCGCGGCGCAGGTTGCCGCGGCCAAGGCCGGCTGAGCCGCAAGCTAGACTTCCCGAACCTTCGGCGCCACCACCCGGAGTCCCGACCCATGCCGTTGTACAAGCGCATCCTGCTCAAGCTCTCGGGCGAGGCTCTGATGGGCGACGACGCCTACGGCATCAACCGCGCGACGATCGTTCGCATGGTGGGCGAGATCCAGGCCGTGACGAAGCTCGGCTGCGAGATCGCGGTCGTGATCGGCGGCGGCAATATCTTTCGCGGCGTCGCCGGCGGCTCGGTCGGCATGGATCGGGCGACGGCCGACTACATGGGGATGCTGGCGACGGTGATGAACTCGCTCGCGCTCGCCGATACGATGCGCCAGGAAGGCATCACCGCGCGCGTGATGTCGGCAATCTCCATCGAACAGGTCGTCGAGCCCTATGTGCGGCCCAAGGCGCTGCAGTATCTCGAGGAAGGCAAGGTCGTGATCTTTGCCGCCGGCACCGGCAACCCGTTCTTCACGACCGACACCGCCGCCGCGCTGCGCGGCGCCGAGGTCGGCGCCGAGATCGTGCTCAAGGCGACCAAGGTCGACGGCGTCTACAGCGCCGACCCGAATCTCGACGCGAGCGCGACGCGCTACGCGCGGATCAGCTTCGACGAGGCGATCGTGCGCAACCTGAAGGTGATGGACGCGACCGCATTCGCACTGTGCCGCGACCAGAAGCTGCCGATCAAGGTATTTTCCATCTTCAAGCAAGGCGCGCTCGAGCGCGTCGTGCGCGGAGAAGACGAGGGCACGCTCGTCCACGTTTGAGGAGCCGCACGCATGACGACCGAGGATATCCGCCACACCGCCGAGCAGAAGATGCAGCGCTCGATCGAGGCGTACAAGCACGAGCTCACGAAGATCCGCACCGGCCGTGCGCACCCCGGCATCCTCGACCAGGTCCACGTCGAGTACTACGGCTCGATGGTGCCGATCAGCCAGGTCGCGAACGTCACGCTGCTCGATGCGCGCACGATCAGCGTCCAGCCGTGGGAGAAGGGCATGGGGCCGAAGATCGAGAAGGCGATCCGCGAATCCGACCTCGGGCTCAACCCGGCCGCGCAGGGCGACCTGCTGCGCGTGCCGATGCCGGCCCTGACCGAAGAGCGCCGCCGCGACCTGACGAAGGTCGTGCGCCACGCCGGCGAGGAGGCGCGCATCGCGGTGCGCAACCTGCGCCGCGACGCGAACGAGCACGCCAAGCGCCTGCTCAAGGACAAGGCGATCGGCGAGGACGAGGAACGCCGCTCGCTCGACGATCTGCAAAAGCTCACCGACCGCATGATCGCGGAGATCGACCGCATCGTCGCGGCCAAGGAAGCGGAGATCATGGCGGTCTGACGCGCGCCCCGCGCGCCGCATCGCCATTCTCGTGATCGCCCGAATGCACGCTCCGCGACCCGACTTTCAGGCTTCGGCGCCACCGCAGCCGCATCCCGTGCGGTTGGGCGAAGCGGGCAGCGTGCCGCGCCATGTCGCGATCGTGATGGACGGCAACGGCCGCTGGGCGCGCAAGCGCTTCATGCCGCGCGTCTACGGCCACAAGGTCGGCGTCGAGGCGCTGGTGCGCGTCGTGCAGTCGTGCGCCGATCGCGGCATCGAGCACCTGAGCGTCTTCGCCTTCTCGTCGGAGAACTGGAAGCGTCCGAGCGACGAGGTTTCGGGTCTGATGGGGCTGGTGCTCGTCGCGGTCTCCAAATACCTCGCCAAGCTCGCCGGCGACGGCGTGCGCATCCGCATCGTCGGCGATCGCAGCGTCGTCTCCGACAAGCTGCGCGCAGCGTGGCAGGAGGCCGAGGAATCGACCGCGCACAATACGCGCATCACGCTGTCGGTCGCCTTCAACTACGGCGGCCGATGGGACGTGGTGCAGGCCTGCCGCCGCATCGTCGAGGCCGGCACGCCCGCCGACCGGATCGACGAGGCGCTGCTCGCGAGCCACATGGCGATGAGCTATGCGCCGGACCCGGACCTGTTCATCCGCACCGGCGGCGAGGTGCGCATCAGCAACTTCATGCTGTGGCAGACGGCGTACTCCGAGCTCTACTTCACGCACTGCCTGTGGCCCGATTTCGGCGATACCGAACTCGACGCCGCGCTCGCCGCCTATGCGCGGCGCGATCGCCGGTTCGGCGAAGTGCGCGACAGCGCCGCCGTTGTCGCCGCTGCGCCGCGCGCCGATGACTGACGCCGCGGCGGCCGGATTCGTTCGCCGAAGCGGGCGACGCCGCGCCCGCGTCACCGCGCGCCACTGAAATGCTCAAGCAGCGCGTCATCACCGCGATCGTTCTGCTGGCCGTGCTGCTGCCGGCGCTGTTCGCCGAGGCGGTCTGGCCTTTCGCGCTGTTCACGCTCGCGATGGTTGCCGCGGCGGGCTGGGAGTGGGGCAGGCTCAACGGGCTGCGCGACTCGGGGGCGTTGGTTCTTGCCGTGCTCGTGCTCGTGCTTTGCATTGCCGCGGTCGAGTCGGGCTGGTTCGTCGCACCGCCCGTCGCGCTGTGGTGGCTTGCGATGCTGCTGTGGGTGCTGGGCGGCGCGTTCTCGCTGCGTGCCGGCGTCGCCGGATGGGCGGGGCATCCGCGGCTTGCGCGGCAGGGCATCGGCGTCTTCGCGCTCGTTCTCGCCTGGCTTGCGTTCGCCGATGCGCGCGCGGTCGGCATCAACTTCCTGCTGTCGGTGCTGTGCCTCGTGTGGATGGCCGATATCGCCGCCTATTTCGGCGGCCGCCGCTTCGGAAAGCGCAAGCTCGCGCCGGCGATCAGCCCGGGCAAGAGCTGGGAAGGCGTCTACAGCGGCATGGCCGGCGTGCTGTTGCTCGCGATCGTCTGGGCGTTCTTCATCGACCGGAACTTCGACGTCGATTCGGCGAGCCTGTATTCGCTCGTCTTCGATCGTCTCGGCATCGTGGGTGCGATCGTCGCTCTCGTCTTCCTCGCGGCGATGAGCGTCGTCGGCGACCTCGTCGAATCGCTCGTCAAGCGCAGTGCCGGCGCGAAGGACAGCAGCCGCCTGCTGCCGGGTCACGGCGGCGTGCTCGACCGCATCGATGCGCTGCTGCCGGTCGTGCCGCTCGCGGTCGCGGTGCGTCAGCTCGCGCTGGCGGCATGACGGCGATGATCAAGCGCGTCTGCATTCTCGGTTCGACCGGTTCGGTCGGCGTCAATACGCTCGACGTGCTGGCGCGCCACCCGGGCCGCTACGAAGTCTTCGCGCTGAGCGCGAATACCCGTGCGGACGCGTTGCAGGCGCAGTGCCGGCAATGGCGGCCGCGGTATGCGGTGCTGCCCGACACGGCACGCGCACGCGCGCTGCGCGACGCGCTGCGCGCCGACGGCCTGCGCACCGAGGTACTGAGCGGCGCGCACGCGCTGGCCGAGATCGCCGCCCACCCTGAGGTCGACAGCGTGATGGCGGCGATCGTCGGCGCCGCCGGGCTCGCCCCCTGCCTGGCCGCGGCACGCGCCGGCAAGCGGTTGATGCTGGCCAACAAGGAGGCGCTCGTCGTCGGCGGCGCGCTCTTCATGCAGGCGGTGCGCGAATCCGGCGCGCAACTGCTGCCGATCGACAGCGAGCATTCGGCGATCTTTCAATGCCTGCCGCAGGATCGCGCCTGCTGGCACGAGCATATCGACCATATCGTGCTCACCGCGTCGGGCGGGCCGTTTCTCAGGCGCGAGGTGGCGAGCCTAGCAAGCGTGACGCCGGATGAGGCCTGCGCGCATCCGAACTGGGTCATGGGGCGCAAGATCTCGGTCGACTCGGCGACGATGATGAACAAGGCGCTCGAAGTGATCGAGGCGCATTGGCTGTTCGGCCTCGCGCCCGAACGGATCCGCGTCGTGATCCATCCACAGAGCATCGTTCATTCGATGGTCGTGTGCCGCGACAACTCGGTGCTCGCCCAACTCGGCACGCCCGACATGCGCGTGCCGATCGCCGTCGGCCTGGCCTACCCGCAGCGGATCGCCTCCGGCGCGGCGCGGCTCGACGTCGAGGCCATGGCGCCGCTGAGTTTCGAGCCTGTCGATCCGGCACGCTTTCCCGGCCTGCAGCTCGCGTGGGACAGTCTGCGTGCCCCCGCCGGCAGCACGGCCGTGCTCAACGCGGCCAACGAGGTTGCGGTCGAAGCCTTCTTGTCCGGCGCGATCCGCCTCGACCAGATCCATGCCGTCAATCTGCACACGCTGTCGGCGGTGACGCCGCAAACCGACAGCGCGGCGTCGATCGAATCGCTCCTCGCGCTGGACGCGGCGGCGCGGCGCGAGGCAGCGCGCCATCTCGCGGGGATGCGGGCATGATCATCGAAGCCGCACTCGCATTTCTGGTCACGATCGCGATCCTCATCGTGGTCCACGAATACGGGCACTATCGCGTCGCCGTCGCCTGCGGCGTCAAGGTGCTGCGCTTCTCGGTCGGCTTCGGGCGCGTCGTCTGGCGTCGTCAGCGCACCCCCGACAGCACCGAATTCGTCGTCTGCGCGTTGCCGCTCGGCGGCTACGTGCGCATGCTCGACGAGCGCGAGGGGCCGGTCGCGCCGCCGGATCTGCCGCACGCCTTCAACCGCCAGTCGCTTGCACGGCGCACCGCGATCGTCTCCGCTGGGCCGCTGGCCAATCTGCTGCTCGCCGTGCTGCTGTACGCGGCGACGAGCTGGATCGGCGTCGACGAGGTGAAGGCGGTGATCGGCTCGCCGGTCGCCGAAAGCATTGCCGAGCGCGCGGGGCTGCGGGCCGGCGACTGGGTTCAGCAGCAGTCGGCGGACGGCCAGGCGTGGGACGACGTGCGCTCGATGACCGACCTGCGCTGGGCGATCACGCAGGCGGCGCTGCATCGCCAGGCGCTCTACCTGCGCGTCACCGACGCCGAGGGTCACGGCCTGCGCGATATCGTCCTCGGGCTCGACAGTGCCGACATCGGCGAGATCGATGCCGGGCTGATGCAGCGCGTCGGCATCGCCGGGCCGTTCAACCCGCCGCTGATGGGCCAGGTCAACCCGGGCGGCGCCGCGGCACGCGCCGGGCTGCGCGAGGGCGACCTGGTGCTCGGCGTCGACGGCGTCGCCATCCGCGATGGCGCGAAGCTGCGCGCGATGATCCGCGCCGACGCGGCCGACGGCAAGGCGGCGCCGATGCGCTGGCAGATCGAGCGCGGCGGACAGCGCCTGGAACTCGACGTCCTGCCTGCGGTGGTCGAGGACGGCGGGCAGCGCATCGGGCGCATCGATGCCTACATCGGCGGCGCGCCGCAGATGGTCAACGTGCGCTACGGGCCGATCGACGGCCTGATCCAGGGCGCGACGCGAACCTGGGAGATGGCGGCGCTGACGCTGCGCATGATCGGGCGCATGCTGATCGGCGAAGCCTCGGTGCGAAATCTGAGCGGCCCGCTGACGATCGCCGACTACGCGGGCCAGTCGGCGCAGCTCGGCCTCGCCTACTACCTCGGCTTTCTCGCCCTCGTCAGCGTGAGTCTCGGCGTGCTCAATCTGCTGCCGCTGCCGATGCTCGACGGCGGACACCTGATGTATTATCTTTTCGAGGCCGTGACCGGGCGACCCGTTTCCGTCGCCTGGCTCGAGCGGCTTCAGCGCGGCGGGGTGGCGGTACTTTTGCTGATGATGTCGCTCGCGCTCTACAACGACGTGGCCCGCCTTCTGGGCCTGCATTGACGCTCCCCGCATGCGTAGTTCCCATGTTCGATTCGGAGCCCTGTGGCTCCGCCTGGTCCTGCTGTTGCTCGCCGGTCTGCTGCACGCCGGCAGCGCGTCGGCAGTCGAGCCGTTCACCATTGCCGACATCCGCGTCGAAGGGCTGCAGCGCTCGGACGCCGGCGCCGTCTTCGCGGCGCTGCCGTTTCGGGTCGGCGACACCTACAACGACGAGAAGGGCGCCGCCGCGCTGCGCGCGCTGTTCGCGACCGGGCTCTACAAGGACGTGCGCATCGAGATCGAGGACAAGGTCGTCGTCGTCATCGTCGACGAGCGGGCGATCATCGCGAACGTCGATTTCGTCGGCCTGAAGGAGTTCGACAAGGAGGTGCTGCTGAAGTCGCTGCGCGAAGTCGGCATCGGCGAAGGCCTGCCGTTCGACAAGGCGCTCGCCGATCGCGCCGAGCAGGAGCTCAAGAGCCAGTACCTGACGCGCAGCCTGTACGGCGTCGAGGTCGTGACGACCGTCACGCCGATCGAGCGCAACCGCGTCAACGTGACCTTCACCGTGACCGAGGGCGAGGTCGCGCATATCAGCGAGATCCGCATCGTCGGCAACAAGGCCTTCGAGGAGAGCACGCTGCTCGGCCTGTTCGATCTGCGCACCGGCGGCTGGCTCACCTGGTATACGAAGAACGACCGCTATTCGCGCGTCAAGCTCAACGCCGATCTGGAAACGCTCAAGGCCTACTATCTGAACCGGGGCTATCTCGAATTCGCGATCGAGTCGACGCAGGTCACGATCTCGCCCGACAAGCAGGACATCACGATCACCGTCAATATCCGCGAAGGGCAGCCCTTCACGGTGACCGCGGTCACGCTCGAGGGGGACTACCTCGGCCGCGAGGACGAGTTCAAGTCGCTCGTCGCGATTCGCCCCGGCGACCTGTTCCGCGCCGAAGCGGTCGCCGCGACGACGCGTGCCTTCACGAACCTGTTCGGCAACTTCGGCTACGCCTTCGCGCGCGTCGACGCGCGCCCCGAAGTGGACCGCGACCGCGCACAGGTCGCGATCGTGCTGTACGCCGAACCGCAGCGGCGCGTCTATGTGCGCCGCATCATCGTCGCCGGCAACGACCGCACGCGCGACGAGGTGATACGACGCGAGTTCCGCCAGTTCGAGGCGGCGTGGTACGACGCGCGCCGCATCAAGCTGTCGCGCGACCGGGTCGATCGCCTGGGCTACTTCTCGGAGGTCAATATCGAGACCAGCGAGGTTCCCGGCGCGCCGGACCAGGTCGACGTGACGATCACGGTCAAGGAAAAGCCGACCGGCAATATCTCGGTCGGCGTCGGCTATTCGTCGGCGGCCAAGGTCGCCTTCAACGCCGCGATCAAGCAGGACAACGTGCTCGGCTCGGGCAACTACCTCGGCCTCGAACTGAACACGACGAGCTACAACCGTGTGATCGTGCTCAGCACGGTCGACCCCTACTTCACGATCGACGGCATCTCGCGCGCGTTCGATCTCTACTATCGCACGACGACCCCGATCAACAGCCAGGGCGAGTACTACAAGATCGTCACCGCCGGCACGTCGGTGCGCTTCGGCGTGCCGTACAGCGATTTCGACACCGTCTACTACGGCGTCGGCTACGAACAGACCGAGATCGATGGCGACCTCGTCGGCATGCCGCTGAACTACCAGATCTATATCGAGGAGTTCGGGCGCCGCAGCAACTCGGTGCCGCTGACGCTGGGCTGGACGCGCGACGATCGCGACAGCGCGGTGACGCCCAACGCCGGCAGCCTGAAGCGGGTCACCGGTGAATGGTCGGTCGGCGGCGATCTGCGCTACCTGCGCCTGAACCTGCAGTACCAGCACTATTTCCCGATCGGGCGCCAGTTCACCTACGCGTTCAATACCGAGTTCGGCTACGGCACCGGCCTGAACGGGCAGGAGTATCCGGTGTTCAAGAATTTCTACGGCGGTGGCCTCGGATCGGTGCGCGGCTTCGAGCAGGGCTCGCTCGGCCCGATCGACGTGACCGGCGCCTTCATCGGCGGCACACGCCGCTTCAACTTCAACAACGAGCTTTACGTGCCGGTGCCGGGCGCGGGCAACGACCGCACCTTCCGCATGTTCGGCTATCTCGATGTCGGCAACGTCTGGGGCTCCAACCAGCCGGTGACGTTCGACAGCCTGCGCGCGGCGGCCGGCGTCGGCGTGAGCTGGGTCTCGCCACTCGGGCCGCTCAAACTGAGCTATGGCGTGCCGATCAAGCAGCAGCCTGGCGATAGAATCCAGAAACTCCAATTCCAGATCGGGACCGCGTTCTAATGAAAAGCCTCGTCGTCAAATCCGCCGCTGCAGCCGCCTTGACGGCTGCATGCGTGCTGGGGCAGGCCCAGGAGCTGCGCATCGGCTACGTGAGCGGCGAGCGCGTGCTGCGCGACTCGACGCCGGCGAAGGCGGCGCAGGCCAAGCTCGAGGCCGAGTTCTCCAAGCGCGAGAAGGATCTCTCCGATACCGCTGCGCGTCTGAAGGCAACGTCGGACAAGCTCGAGAAGGACGCACCGACCCTGTCGGAGGCGGAACGCAGCCGCCGTCAGCGCGATCTGGTCGAGCAGGATCGCGAGTTCCAGCGCCGCCGCCGCGAGTTCCAGGAAGATCTGAACCAGCGCAAGAACGAAGAGCTCGGCGCCGTCATCCAGCGCGCCAATGCGGCGATCAAGCAGATCTTCGATGCCGAGAAGTACGACCTGATCCTTCAGGACGCAACCTTCGTCAGCCCGCGCGTCGACATCACCGACAAGGTGATCAAGGCGCTCAACGCCGGCAAGTAGCGCGCCGCCGGATGTGAGCGGGTTCGCGCTCGGCGAGATCGCCTCGCAACTCGGCGGCGAACTCGCGGGCGACGCGACGCTTCGGATCGAACGCCTGGGCGCGCTCGAAAGCGCCACGCCCGCGACGCTTTGCTTCATCGCCGACGAGCGCCACCGCCCACAGCTGAAGACGACGCGCGCCGGCTGCATCGTCGTTGCGCCGGCATTGCGCGACGAAGCCGCGGCGCGCGGCGCCGCGATCGTCACGCCCGCGCCGCATCTGTATTTCGCGCGCCTGAGCCAATGGTGGGCAGCGCGCACGCGCGCGCGGCCGCAGTCCGGCATCCATCCGTCGGCGCAGGTGCATCCGCGGGCGGTGATCGATGCGAGCGCGTCGGTCGGCCCGCTGTGCGTGATCGAGGAGGGGGCGCGGATCGGCGCGCGCGCCGCGATCGGCGCCCACTGCGTCATCGGCGCCGGCGCCACGATCGGCGCCGATACGCGCTTCGCGGCGCGCGTCAGCTTCGGCGCGGACTGCCACATCGGGGCGCGCGGCATCGTCCACGGCGGCGCGGTGATCGGCGCCGACGGCTTCGGCTTCGCGCCGCACGACGGCGCGTGGATCAAGGTCGAGCAGTTCGGCGGCGTGCGCATCGGCGACGATGTGGAAATCGGTGCCAATACCTGCATCGACCGCGGCGCGCTCGACGACACGCTGATCGCCGACGGCGTCAAGATCGACAACCAGGTGCAGATCGGCCACAACGTGCGCATCGGTGAGCACACCGCGATCGCCGGCTGCGTCGGCATCGCCGGCAGCACGACGATAGGCGCGCACTGCACGCTGGCCGGCGCGGTCGGCATCGCCGGCCACCTGACGCTGGCCGACCATGTGCACATCGGCCCGCTCACCGGCGTCATGCAGTCGATCGCGCGGCCCGGCGCCTACATGGGCGCGTTTCCGATCGACGAAAATGCGAACTGGGAGAAGAACGCCGCGACGCTCAGGCATCTGTACAGCCTGCGCAACCGGCTGCGCGCACTGGAGAAGAAGTCGAGCTGAGTGCCATGGACATCCACCAGATCATCAAGAAGCTTCCGCACCGCTATCCCTTCCTGCTCGTCGATCGCGTGCTCGAGATCGAACCGAACGTGCGCATCCGCGCGCTCAAGAACGTGACGATCAACGAGCCGTTCTTCGGCGGACACTTTCCGGGCCGGCCGGTGATGCCGGGCGTGCTGATGCTCGAGGCGATGGCGCAGACCTCGGCGCTGCTGACCTTCTCCTCGCAGGGCGAGGACGCGAGCGACGGCCGGCTCTACTATTTCGTCGGCATCGACGGCGCGCGTTTCAAGCGTCCGGTCGAGCCCGGCGATCAACTGGTGATGGAGTCCGAGGTATTGCGCGCCAAGTCGGGCATCTTCAAGTACAAGGCGCGCGCCACGGTGGACGGTGTGCTTGCCGTCGAAGCCGAACTGATGTGCACCGTGCGCGAGCGCGCCTGACGCGCCGATGCGCCGCGCCGCCTGCAGCAAGATGCGCCAGCGTTCGCGATGACGACGATCCACCCCACCGCGATCATCGACCCGCGCGCCGAACTCGCCGCCTCGGTCAGCGTCGGGCCGTACTCGATCGTCGGCGCGCAGGTGACGATCGCCGAAGGGACGACGATCGGCGCGCACTGCGTGATCGAGGGCCGCACGACGATCGGCCGCGACAACCGCATCTTCCAGTTCGCCTCGATCGGCGCCATCCCGCAGGACAAGAAATACGGCGGCGAGCCGACCGCGCTCGAGATCGGAGACCGCAATACGATCCGCGAGTTCTGCACCTTCAACCTCGGCACCGCGCAGGACAGCGGCGTCACGCGCATCGGCGACGACAACTGGATCATGGCCTACGTGCACATCGCGCACGACTGCCAGGTCGGCAGCCAGACGACGCTCGCCAACAACACGACGCTCGGCGGCCACGTCCACCTGGGCGACTGGGTCGTCATCGGCGGCCTCACCGGCATCCACCAGTTCGTGAAGATCGGCGCGCATGCGATGGCCGGTTTCGCGAGCGCCGTCAACCAGGACGTGCCGCCGTTCATGATGGTCGACGGCAATCCGCTCGAGGTGCGCGGCTTCAATATCGAAGGCCTGCGCCGGCGCGGCTTCACGCCGGAGCGCATCGCCGCGGTCAAGCAGATGCACCGACTGCTCTATCGCGAGGGCCTCACGCTCGACGCTGCGCGTGGTCGCATCGCGCTGCTGGTTGACACCTCGCCCGAAGCGCACGCCGAGGTCGACGCGATGCTCTCGTTTCTCGCCAAGGCGCAGCGCGGCATCGCGCGCTGAGCGGCCGCGGCGCCGCCATGCAAGCGCCTCGCATCGGGATGGTCGCCGGCGAAGCCTCGGGCGACCTGCTCGCCGGCATGCTGCTTGCCGCGCTTAAGGCCCGCTGGCCGCAACTGCAGGCGGCCGGCATCGGCGGACCGAAGATGGCGGCTCGGGGTTTCGACGCCTGGTGGCCGAGCGACCGGCTCGCGGTGCGCGGCTATGCCGAGGTGCTGCGCCACTACCGCGGCCTCGTCGCCCTGCGCAGGCAGCTTGGCGACCGCCTGCTGGGCGAGAATCCGGACCTCTTTATCGGCGTCGATGCACCGGATTTCAACCTCGGCCTCGAGGAGCGGCTGCGCAACGCCGGCATCCGCACCGTGCATTTCGTCAGCCCGTCGATCTGGGCCTGGCGCGCGGGCCGCGTGCATACCGTCGGCCGCGCCGCCGACCTCGTGCTGTGCCTGTTCCCGTTCGAGCCGGCGCTGTACGAGAAGCACGGCATCGCGGCGAGCTATGTCGGCCATCCGCTGGCCGATGCGATCCCGCTCGAGCCGCCGCGCGAAGCGAGTCGCGCCGCGCTCGGCCTGGCGCCGGACGCGACGGTCGTTGCGCTGCTGCCCGGCAGCCGCCGCTCGGAGATCCAGTACAACGCGCCGCGCCTGTTCGGCGCTGCCGTGCGCATGCATCGCGCGCGTCCGGGCCTGCGGTTCGTGCTGCCGCTCGCCCCCGGCCTGCGCGAGATGGTCGAGCCGATGCGCGCGCGCGATGCGGCCGCTATCCCGATCGATCTCGTCGACGGCCGCTCGCACGAGGCGCTCGGCGCGTGCGACGTTGCGATCGTCGCCAGCGGCACGGCGACGCTCGAGGCGGCGCTCCTGAAGGCGCCGATGGTCATCATGTACGCGATGAATCCGATCACCTGGCTGTTGATGCGGCCGCGCAATCTGCAGCCCTGGATCGGACTGCCCAATATCCTGCTGCGCAGGCACGCGGTGCCCGAGCTGCTGCAGGGCGATGCGACGCCCGAGCGCCTTGCAGGCGAGGCGCTCGCCTGGCTCGACGATCCCTCGCGCGCGGCCGCGCTGCGCGACGAGTTCACGCAACTTCACCTGATGCTGCGCCGCGATACGGCGCAGGCGGCGACCAATGCGATCGAGAAGATCCTGGCTCGCTGACCAGCGCGCGCTCAGCCTGGACGCGCCCGGCCTTGTTGCCGGCGTCGACGAGGCGGGGCGCGGGCCGCTCGCCGGGCCGGTCGTCGCGGCGGCCGTGATTCTCGACGAACTGCATCCGATCAAGGGTCTGGTCGACTCGAAGCAGATTTCCGCGCGCAAGCGCGAGCGACTCTTCGACGAGATCCGCGCCAAGGCGCTGTGCTGCAGCATCGCGCAGGCGAGCGTGCAGGAGATCGACGCGCTCAACATCCTCGGCGCGACGCTGCTCGCGATGCAGCGCGCGGTGCAGGGCCTGCGCCTGCGGCCGCACAAGGTGCTCGTCGACGGCAACCGGCTGCCGTCGCTTGCGATGCCGGCCGCCGCGATCGTCAGCGGCGATGCGCGCGTCGCCGCGATCTCGGCCGCGTCGATCCTCGCCAAGGTGCAGCGCGACGCGATCTGCGCGCAGATGCACGAGCAGCATCCGCAATACGGCTTTGCGGCGCACAAGGGCTATCCGACTGCGGCGCATCTGGACGCACTGCGCGTGCATGGCGCCTGCCCGCAGCACCGGCGAAGCTTCGCGCCGGTGCGCGCGGTCTGCGAAGGCTGAACGCCAAGCGTTTCGGTGCTTGGGCAACAACGAACGCTGCCGCGCGTTGCGTCAACCCCGAGCCATCATGGGCTCGACGGGGATGTCACGAACGAGGCTTCTTCACTGCGCGTGGCGCATTGCGCCGCCACGGGCTGGAGAACCTCGGGTGCGAAGAAGCTCAGGCCCTGGAGCCGACGCGGCGCCGCGCCGCGAACCCGATCGCACCGAGGCCGACGA
Source organism: uncultured Burkholderiales bacterium (assembly GCA_937864005.1). GTDB lineage: Bacteria > Pseudomonadota > Gammaproteobacteria > Burkholderiales > Burkholderiaceae_C > CAIKUF01. Next base: position 13,087 of record CALMIL010000154.1, on the reverse strand, counting down.
GCATCAAAGCGTAGGTCGAAGGCTCCGGCACCGGCGGCGTCAGTTCCGTCGTGTTGGCGAACTTCCAACTCAGGATGTCGTGGTTCTCCCAACCGGCTCCGGTGCCCGAGGTAAAGCCGACGTAGGCCTGGTTGGTGCCGAGGTACGACGCGATGTCGATCGGCACGCCGCTGAAGGCGACGAAAGCCGGGCCGGCGCCGTCCTGAAGCGAGAGCGACAGCGCGCTGCCGTCATAGCCGATGTTCACGCTCCAGACGTGGCCGTTGGACATGCAGCCGAAGACGTTGTGGTCGTTCTGCGGCGGATTGCCATTCGGAAGGCCGCACGATGCGTTGTCATAGACGTTGCGCAGCGACGCATTGGTGAGTGCGCCGTTCGTGTCTATCGAGACGTGGTTGCTGCTGTTGCCGTCGTTGTTGCCAAGGCCGTAGCCAGCGTTGTTGTACGTATCGAACTCGATCGCGACACTTTTGGGCACGCCCGCGTAACCCATGCCGACACCGCCGGAACCCAGTCCGGTCGGTGCAGCGGCCAGCACGAACGTGATGCCGTCGGCCGGGTCCCAGCCGCCGGCGCTGGTGAAGCGGAACTTGAACGTGGTGCTGAACGTGGCGTTGGAGCCGAGCGTGATCGCCGTCGTGCTGTAGGCTGCCCCGCTTTGGCCCCCTGCGGCCGGCGTCAGCCGCAACACGTTGCCGTCGCCCGTGGCGGCGGTGGCAGCGTTGCCCACCAGCGTCAGGCCGGCCGTGTTGCCGAAGTCGGGATAGTCGACGACCACGTCCGCATGTGCGGCGGAGATCAGGGCGGCCGAGATGGCAAGAAAGCCGATGGTAGATTTCACAGTGTGCTCCGGTTGTCCTTGTTTGCAGCAGTTCCAGTTTAAGTGCGCGGGCCCCCGCCATGCACAACCTCAGACGTAAGACGCCCCCCCGATTCGAGGGATGTGCGCGCCCGACAAGAATTCGGCGTATGCCGTCGCCAACATTGACCGCTGGGCCATGGCCGCGCTGAAGACGATCGCGTCGCGTGCCAACCCGCAGTGGCAGCGGCTGCGCAAGCTCGCCCACACGTCGGCCGCGTACCGCAAGCAGGGCGAGGTGTGGATCGACGGCGAGCATCTGTGCGCGGCCTATGTGCAGCGCGGCGGCGTGCCGCTGTGCGCCGTGATCGACGAAGCGGCGTGGGAGCTGCCGCCACTGCGCGCGCTGGCGGGCCGGGCCAAGACCGTCCTCGTCGTCGCGCCGGCGTTGATGGCAACACTCAGCACGCTCGAATCGCCGCCCCGGATCGGCTTTGCGATTCGCTGGCCGGGGCCGGGCGAGCTGCGCACGGGGCGTGCGAGCGTCGTGCTCGACCGCCTGCAGGACGCCGGCAACGTCGGCGCCATCCTGCGCAGCGCGGCGGCGTTCGGCTTCGGTCAGGTCGTCGCGCTCGAAGGCACTGCGGCGCTGTGGTCGCCGAAGGTCGTGCGCGCCGGCATGGGAGCGCACTTCGGGCTGAACCTCGTCGAAGGCGTGAAGGCCGACGCGCTCGCCGGGCTCGGGGTCGCGCTGCTCGCGACGAGCCCGCATGCGTCGACCCCGATCGACCGCGCCGAGCTGCCCTGGCCCTGCGCCTGGGTGATCGGGCACGAAGGGCAGGGAATCGGTGCAGACGTTCTGGCGCACTGCGCGCAAAGCCTCGCGATCCCGCAACCTGGCGGCGAAGAATCGCTCAATGCCGCGGCGGCAGCGGCGGTGTGCCTGTACGAATCGGTACGCCAGCGATCGCGGGCGGGTCAAGGTCGCGCTGGCGCGGGCCGCGACACCGCGCCTCAGTAGGTCAGCCGGTCGGGCCGCAGGTCGCGCAGGATGGTCGCCGCGATCTCCTCGATCGACTTGTGCGTCGAGCTGAGCCAGGGGATGCCTTCGCGGCGCATCATCGATTCGGACTCCTTCACCTCGAAGCGGCAGTTCTCGATCGACGCGTACTTGCTGTCGGGCCGGCGCTCGTTGCGGATCTGCGCGAGGCGTGCGGCGTCGATCGTCAGGCCGAAGCACTTCGAGCGGTAGGGCGCGAGCATCGACGGCAGCGCGCCGCGCTCGAAGTCTTCCGGGATCAGCGGGTAGTTCGCGGCCTTGATGCCGTGCTGCATCGCGAGGTAGAGCGAGGTCGGCGTCTTGCCGCTGCGGCTGACGCCGATCAGGATCACGTCGGACGCCGCGAGGTTGCGCGCCGACTGGCCGTCGTCGTGCGCAAGCGTGTAGTTGATCGCCTCGATGCGGTCGGTGTACTCCTGGCTCTTGGCCACGTCGGTGAAGCGGCCGACGCGGTGGTTCGACGTCACGCCGAGCTCCGCCTCGAGCGGCTCGATGAAGGTATTGAACATGTCGAGCACGAGGCCGCGGCTTTGCGTCTTGACGACGTCGAGCACCTCGCGGTCGATCAGCGTCGCGAAGACGATCGGACGCTTGCCCTCCGCCTCGGCGACGTGGTTGATCTCGCGCACCACCTGATGCGCCTTGTCGGCGGTATCGATGAACGGCCGGCGCACGTGGCGCGGCCGCAGCGTGAACTGGTTCAGAATCGAATTGCCGAAGGTCTCGGCGGTGATGCCGGTGCTGTCGGAGACGAAGAAGACGGTGCGATTCGGCATGGCGGGTGCGGCGGTGAACGAGACGACCATCATAGGCAGTGGCCGGGCCGCCTCATAGAATCGCAGGCAACACGCTTCCCATTGCCCCGATGCCGCCGATGGACCGCTTCTGCGCACGCACCGCCTGCCGCGCGACCGCGCGCTTCGCCGTGCGCGCGGCATCGGCGCCGGACGCCGCGCGGCGCGCCCGCCGGTCGCAGGGGGAGCCCCGGATTTCTCATCATCACGGAGCCTTCCCATGTCCAACCCGAATCTGGCGACCGCCCTGGTCGTGCCGTTCGAACATCTGAGAATGACCGACGTCGACGCGGTCGGCGGCAAGAACGCCTCGCTCGGCGAAATGATCAGCCAGCTCTCGGCAGTCGGCGTGCAAGTGCCTGGCGGCTTTGCGACGACGGCGCATGCGTTTCGCGAGTTCCTCGCGCACGGCGGGCTCGACGCGCGGATCGCCGCCCGGCTCGGTGCGCTCGATGCCGACGACGTGCGTGCGCTCGCCGCGGCGGGCGCCGAGATCCGCGGCTGGATCGAGCAGGCGCCGTTCTCGCCGCCGCTGGAGGCTGCGATCCGGTCGCAATTCGCCGCGCTCGAAGCGGCCAATCCGGGCGCGTCGTTCGCGGTGCGTTCGTCGGCGACTGCCGAGGATCTGCCCGATGCGAGCTTCGCCGGCCAGCAGGAAACGTTCTTGAACGTCGTCGGCATCGCCGAGGTGCTGGCGAAGACGAAAGAGGTCTTCGCCTCGCTCTACAACGATCGGGCGATCAGCTACCGTGTGCACAAGGGCTTCGCGCATGCCGACGTCGCGCTGTCGGCCGGCGTGCAGCGCATGGTGCGCTCCGACCTCGGTGCGTCGGGCGTGATGTTCACGATCGATACCGAAAGCGGCTTTACGGATGTCGTCTTCATCACGTCGAGCTACGGCCTCGGGGAGACGGTGGTGCAGGGCGCCGTGAACCCGGACGAGTACTGCGTTCACAAGCCGATGCTCGCCGCGGGCAAGCGCGCGATCGTGCGCCGCAACCTGGGCTCCAAGCTGCTGAAGATGGAGTTCACGACGGCCGAAGAGCGCGTGGCCAGCGGCAAGCTCGTGAAGACGGTCGAGACCGCGACCGAGCAGCGCAACCGCTATTCGCTCGCCGACGACGACGTGACGGCGTTGGCGCAGGTCGCGCTAAGGATCGAATCGCACTACGGCCGGCCGATGGACATCGAGTGGGGCAAGGACGGCAGCGACGGCCGCATCTACATCCTGCAGGCGCGGCCCGAGACGGTGAAGAGCCGCGGTGCCGCCGGCGACGAACTGCGCTATCGCCTCAAGGGCAGCGGCACGGTGCTCGCCGAGGGGCGCGCCATCGGGCAGAAGATCGGCACCGGGCCGGTGCGCATCGTGCACAGCCTGGCGCAGATGGATCAGGTCAAGCCGGGCGACGTGCTCGTCACCGACATGACCGATCCGAACTGGGAGCCGGTGATGAAGCGCGCGAGCGCGATCGTGACGAACCGCGGCGGGCGCACCTGCCACGCGGCGATCATCGCGCGCGAGCTCGGCATCCCGGCCGTCGTCGGCTGCGGCGATGCGACCGAGACGCTGAAGAACGGCGCACTCGTCACCGTCGCCTGCTCCGAAGGCGACACCGGCCACATCTACGACGGCCTGATCGAGGCCGAGGTGAGCGAGGTCGAGCGCGGCGCGCTGCCGCCGTGCCCGGTGAAGATCACGATGAACGTCGGCAACCCGCAGCTCGCGTTCGAGTTCGCGCAACTGCCCAACGCCGGCGTCGGCCTCGCGCGGCTCGAATTCATCATCAACAACATCATCGGCGTGCACCCGAAAGCGGTGCTCGACTATCCGAACGTCGACCCGGACCTGAAGAAGGCGGTCGAGTCGGTCGCGCGCGGCCATGCGTCGCCGCGCGCGTTCTACGTCGACAAGCTCGCCGAGGGCGTGGCGACGATCGCCGCCGCGTTCTGGCCCAAGCCGGTCATCGTGCGGCTGTCGGACTTCAAGTCCAACGAATACAAGAAGCTCATCGGCGGCTCGCGCTACGAGCCGGAGGAAGAGAACCCGATGCTCGGCTTTCGCGGCGCGTCGCGCTACGTGAGCGAGAGTTTCGGCGAGGCCTTCGCGATGGAATGCGAGGCCTTGAAGCGGGTGCGCGGCGAGATGGGGCTGACGAACGTCGAGATCATGGTGCCGTTCGTTCGCACGCTCGACCAGGCGCGGCGCGTCGTCGCGATGCTCGCCGCGAAGGGCCTGCGCCGTGCGGCCGATGGCGGGGGCGACGGCCTGCGCGTGATCATGATGTGCGAGATCCCGAGCAATGCGCTGCTCGCCGACGACTATCTCGAGCATTTCGACGGCATGTCGATCGGCTCGAACGACCTCACGCAGCTCACGCTCGGCCTGGACCGCGACTCCGGGCTCGAACTGCTGGCGCACGATTTCGACGAGCGCGACCCGGCCGTCAAGGCGCTCATCTCGCGCGCGATCAAGGCCTGCCGCAGCCGCGGCCGCTACGTCGGCATCTGCGGCCAGGGGCCGAGCGATCACCCCGACTTCGCGGAGTGGCTGGCGGACGAGGGGATCGAGTCGATCTCGCTCAATCCGGACAGCGTCGTCGCGACCTGGCGCCGCCTGGCGACACGTTGATTCGAGTGCAGGCATGACCACGGCGACCGAGGTCGGATGAGTGCCACGGCATCGGGCAAGGCGTCCCGCTCCGGCGCCGCATTCGAGCGGCGGCTGCACCGCATCTACGGCGGCTTCACGATCGGCTTCATCGCCTTCGTCGTCGGGCTCGGGCTGCTCGAGCAGATGGGCCTGCCCGACAACTGGATCGGACTCATCTTCCTCGTCGCGACGGTGCTGCTGTTCGCATTCATCGGCATCTTCAGCCGCACCACGAACGCGGTCGAGTACTACGTCGCGGGGCGGCGCGTGCCGGCGCTCTACAACGGCATGGCGACCGGCGCCGACTGGATGTCGACCGCCTCCTTCATCGGTCTGGCCGGCACCCTCTATCTGCAAGGCTTCTCGGGCACGGCGAGCGACCCCGGCGGGCTGGCCTTCGTCCTCGGCTGGACCGGCGGCTACTGCCTCGTCGCGCTGCTGCTCGCGCCCTACCTGCGCAGCTTCGGCCAGTACACGATCCCGGACTTTCTGGGCCAGCGCTTCGGCGGCAGCCTGCCGCGGCTGATCGGCGCCTTTGCCGCGATCCTGTGTTCGTTCACCTACGTCGTCGCCCAGATCTACGGTGTCGGCCTGATCACGACCCATCTGACCGGCGTTGCATTCGAGCTCGGGATCTTTCTCGGCCTCGGCGCGATCCTGCTGTGCTCGTTTCTCGGCGGCATGCGCGCCGTCACGTGGACGCAGGTCAGCCAGTACATCATCATCATCCTCGCCTACCTGATCCCGGTCGTATGGCTCTCGGTGAAGCAGACCGGCGTGCCGATCCCGCAACTCGTCTACGGCACGCAGATGCAAAAGGTCAGCGCGCGCGAGAAGGAACTGCTCGCCGATCCGAAGGAGCAGGCCGTGATCGCGGCGTTTGCCGCGCGGGCAAGCGAGGCGCAGCGCAAGCTTGACGATGTCCCCGCGGCGCTCGCCGCCGAACGCGCGCGGGCCGAACGCACGCTCGCCGATTTGAAGGCCGGCAATGCGCCGCTCGCGCAGATCCAGAACGCCGAGAAGGCGCTGCGCCGCATGCCGCACTCGCCCGAGGCGGCGCGCGAGCTGTGGACGAAATCGCGCGATGCCGACCTGGCACGCGCCAGGCCGCTTGCCGGCATGCCGCCGCATGCGCAGGCGTTCGCCGGCGACCCGCAGGGCAGCGCGTCCGAGCGGCGCCTGTTCGACGACTCGCGGCGCAACTTCCTCGCCCTCGTCTTTTGTCTGATGGTCGGCACGGCGGCGCTGCCGCACATCCTGGCACGCTCGTATACGACGCCCTCGGTGCGCCAGGCGCGCGAGGCGGTGACGTGGACCGTGATCTTCATCGTCGCGCTCTACGTCACCGCACCGGCGCTTGCGGTGCTCGTCAAGTACGAGGTCTTCAACGTCCTCGTCGGCACGCCCTACGACCGGCTGCCGGAATGGATCGCGCACTGGTCGCATGCGGAGCCGGCGCTGCTGTCGGTGGTCGACATCAACCGCGACGGCATCCTGCAACTCGGCGAAATCAGCATCGCGAGCGACATCGTCGTCCTCGCGTCACCGGCGATCGGCGGCCTGCCCTACGTCGTCACGGCACTCGTCGCGACCGGGGCGCTGGCCGCCGCGTTGTCAACCGCGGACGGATTGCTGTTGACGATCGGCTATGCGCTGGCGCACGACGTCTACTACAAGATGATCGACCCGAATGCGTCCGCCAGCCGGCGCGTCCTCACGTCCAAGATGCTCTTGCTCGTCGTCGCACTCGCGGCGGCGAGTGTCGCGGCGCAGCGGCCCGGCAATATCCTGCTTCTCGTTTCGGCCGCGTTCTCGCTCGCCGCGGCGGCGTTCTTTCCGGCGCTCGTGCTCGGCGTCTTCTGGAAGCGCGCCAACAAGTGGGGCGCGATAGGCGGCATGGTGGCTGGGCTTTCGCTGACGTGCTACTACATGGCGGTGACGCACCCGTGGCTGCGCGAGGTGCTCGGGGTGCAGTCGCCGCTCGTGCTGTGGTGGGGCATTCAGCCGATCTCGGCGGGTGTCTTCGGCGTCCCGCTCGGCTTCGCGGTGATCGTGATCGTGAGCCTGCTCACCCCGGCGCCGAGCGCCGCGCAGCTCGAACTGACCGAACGCGTGCGCCACCCCGGACCGCTGCCGCTGCCGCCCCGGACCGCGGCCCCCCGCGACGGGAGCGCATTCGGGCTATAATCACCTGCTTGCCTTGCCACACCCGGTAAGTGCGCTTCGGCACCGCGCCGTCGCGCTGCGGGGTGGCTGTCCGGCCTGCAGCGACCGATTTCGCGCGTCGCGAGGCCCCAACCGTGAGGAAATCGAATGCGTCACTACGAGATCGTGCTGCTGATCCATCCGGATCAGAGCGAACAGGTTCCGGCCATGCTGGAGCGCTACAAGGGGGTCGTGACCGCCGGCGGCGGCAAGATCCATCGGGTCGAGGACTGGGGCCGGCGCCAGATGGCCTACCTGATCCAGAAGCTCGCCAAGGCGCACTACCTGTGCATCAATATCGAGTGCTCGGCCGAGGTGCTCGCCGAACTGGAGACCGGGTTTCGCTTCAACGACGCCGTGCTGCGCCACCTGACGGTGAAGAAGGACGAGGCCGAGACGACGCCTTCGGTGATGATGAAGGTCGTCGACCGCGAGGAGTCGCGCAAGGCGGCGCAAAGCCAGTCGGAGGCGCCGGCCCGCGCATGAGGACGCCGCGCGGCGCGCAGGGGCGACTCCCGGCATGAACCGGCTGGTTCTGAAGGCACAGTTGCTCGAGCGCGGCGCGATGCGGTATACCCCGGCCGGCCTGCCCGCACTCGACATGAGCCTGAAGCACGAATCCGAACTCACCGAGGCGGGGCACCCGCGCAAGGTCGCGGTCGAGATCCGCGCGGTGGCGATCGGCGAGATCACGCAGCCGCTGGCAAGGCTCGAGATCGGCGCCGAGAAGGGTTTTGCAGGCTTCATCAGCGCGCAGCGCAACGGCCGCGGTGTCGTCTTTCATGTGACCGAGATGGCGTGACGCGTCGTCGATCGACGCACGATTCAAACAGACAGATTCAAGTGAGGTGAAACATGCCCCCACCACGTGGTAAAGGCCGGTTCTCGAAGGACCGCAAACCCAAGCGCAATACCCAGTCGCTGTTGTTCCGTCGCAAGCGCTTCTGCCGCTTCACGGTCACCGGCGTCAAGCAAATCGACTACAAGGACATCGATACCTTGCGCGATTTCATCGGCGAGAACGGCAAGATCACGCCCGCCCGGCTGACCGGCACGCGCGCGTTCTTCCAGCGCCAGCTGACGACGTGCATCAAGCGCGCGCGCTTCCTCGCGCTGCTGCCCTACAGCGACCAGCACAAGGTCTGAGGAGGTCCGACGATGCAAATCATCCTGCTCGAAAAGGTCGCGAAGCTCGGCAACCTGGGCGATGTCGTCAAGGTCAAGGACGGCTACGCGCGCAACTTCCTGATTCCGTCACGCCGCGCACGCCGCGCGACCGAAGCGGCGATCAAGGAATTCGAGACCCGGCGCGCCGAACTCGAGAAAGCGGCGAACGACAAGTTGCTCGCGGCCCAGGCGCTCGGCGAGAAGATGGCCGGGCGCACGGTGCACATCACGCAGAAGGCCGGCGTCGATGGCCGCTTGTTCGGCTCGGTGACGAATCACGATATCGCCGAATCGCTCAACCGCATCGGCTTCGAGGTCCTGAAGTCGCAGGTGCGCATGCCGGGCGGCCCGCTGAAGGTCGTCGGCGAGCACGTGGTCACGGTTGCACCGCATACCGACGTTGTCGTCGACGTGAACGTCGTCGTCCTCGGCGAAACGCAGTAGTCGTCCGAAGTCAGACGATGGGGGCCGGCTTTGCCGGCCCTTTTTCGTTCGGGCGTAGAGTTGTCCCGTCTTGTCCCGCGGTTGGGAACAGGATGTCCACACGCTTGCGCAGGGTTTTGTGCACACGGGGTCTTTCCGGTTCCTGCGTGACCGGCGGCCCTCTACGATTCTCACGATGTCCGAAGTTTTCCATCCTCCCGAATCCGCCGCGCCGATCGACGACGAGGTCGCGCGCCTGCGCATCCCGCCGCAGTCGATCGAAGCCGAACAGAGCGTGCTCGGCGGCCTGCTGCTCGACAACAGCGCCTGGGACCGCGCGGCCGATCTGCTGACCGACAGCGACTTCTATCGTTTCGAGCACCGGCTGATCTACGCCGCGATCGGCCAACTCGTGAACGCGACGAAGCCGGCCGACGTGATCACCGTCTTCGAGCAGCTGCAGACGCTCGGCAAGGCCGAGGAATGCGGCGGGCTCGTCTACCTCAATGCGCTCGCGCAAAGCGTGCCGAGCGCGGCCAATCTTCGCCGCTACGCCGAGATCGTTCGCGAGCGCGCGATCCTGCGCAAGCTGGTCGCCGCGAGCGACGAGATCGCGACCAGCGCGTTCAACCCGCAGGGCCGGCAGGTGGCGCAGATCCTCGACGAAGCCGAGGGCATGATCTTCAGGATCGGCGAGGAGGGCTCGCGCGCGCGCCAGGGCCTGCAGAGCATGGATCAGCTCATCGTGGCGCTGATCGACCGCGTCAACGAACTGCACGACAACGGCGCCGAGGAAGTGACCGGCGTGCGCACCGGCTTCTACGATCTGGACAAATATACCGCCGGCCTGCAGCCGGGCGACCTGATCGTTCTTGCCGCCCGGCCGTCGATGGGCAAGACCGCCTTCGCGCTCAATATCGCCGAGCATGTCGCGGTCCAGGAGGGTCTGCCGGTGGTCGTCTTCTCGATGGAGATGGGCGCCTCGCAGCTCGCGCTGCGCATGGTCGGCTCGCTCGGCCGCATCGACCAGCAGCACCTGCGCACCGGCGCGCTGCGCGACGACGAATGGAGCCGGCTGACCGAAGCCGTCGACCGGCTCGGCAAGGTGAGCGTCTTCATCGACGAGAGCCCGGCGCTGAATCCGAGCGAACTGCGCGCCCGCGCCCGGCGCCAGGCAAGGCAGTGCGGCAAGCTCGGCCTGATCGTCGTCGACTACCTGCAGTTGATGAGCGGCACCACGTCGTCCAACGACGAGAACCGAGCCACCGTGATCGGCGAGATCTCGCGCGGCCTGAAGGCGCTCGCCAAGGAGCTGCAGTGCCCGGTGCTCGCCCTGTCGCAGCTCAACCGCAGCGTCGAAAGCCGGACCGACAAGCGCCCGATGATGAGCGACCTGCGCGAGTCCGGCGCGATCGAGCAGGACGCCGACGTCATCATGTTCATCTACCGCGACGAGTACTACACGAAGGACGCCTGCAAGGAGCCTGGCGTCGCCGAGATCATCATCGGCAAGCAGCGCAACGGGCCGACCGGCACCGTCAAGCTCACCTTCCTGAAGCCGCTGACGAAGTTCGACAACCTCGCCCCAGGGTCGGCAGGCGCCGACTACTGATCCGCCGCCGCGCCGGGCGGGATGGGGTTGCCCGGCTGACTGCGGGCGCGCGCCTTGCCGCTGTGGTTCAATGGCGCCCGCGCAGCGATGCGCGCCGCCCGAAAATTCGGGCTGCCTCTTCAACCCCGGATTCAAAGAGAAAAGCATGAAGCTCAGAAACCTGTTCGTCCTGGCCGCCGCGGCCGCCATCAGTTCGAGTGTCCTTGCCCAGGCCGCGCCGCCCCAAGCCGTCGCGATCGCCGCGAGCGCGCCGGGCGAGGCTGTGCTGGCAAGCAAGGTCACGCTGACCGCCACCGTCGTCGCGATCGACTCCGCGACGCGCACCGTGACCCTGAAGGGCGGCAGCGGCAATATCGTCGACGTCGTCGTTCCGCCCGAAGCGAAGAAGCTCGACGAGATCAAGGTCGGCGACCTCGTCACCGTCGAGTACGCGCGCGCGGTGAGCCTCACGCTGAAGAAGAAGGGCGACGGCATCCGTTCGTCGACCTCCCAGTCGGCAACCGCCGGCGCACCCGCCGGCGCGGTGGCCGGCGGTGCGGCCGCGCACCAGGTCACGATCCTGGCCAACGTCACCGCGGTCAACAAGAAGGAACACTATGTCACGCTGCGCGGCCCGAAAGGCAACAGCGTCGACCTGGCCGTGCAGGACCCGGAACAGCTCAAGCTCGTGAAGGTCGGCGACCAGGTCGAGGTCGTCTATACGGTGGCGATGGCGATTACCGTCGACGCCGCCGCCAAGCCGGCGAAGAAGTAGTCGCACGAGTCGGCGCTGGCGCGGCAGCGCGGCGCCGCGGCTCGCGTCCGCGCCAGGAGCGGGCGAACGCAACGCAGGCTGTGTATATTCACAGTATGCGAAGTTCCAAAGTGCCTGCCGGACAAGGCAACGCGTTGCCGCCGCCTTCGGCGCGCAAGGGGCGCGGCACGGCGTGGGCGCTCGAACATCGCTTCGCGGCAACGCGAAGCGCCGCCTTCGACGACGGCTGGGGCACGCTCGATCAGCTCGCGAGCGAGGAGACGCTCGCCCCGGCGACGCAGGTGATCGAGCAGACGGTGCGCACCATCCTGTCGGCCAACGATTCGCCCGATATCTCGTTCGACCTCTCGATCAATCCCTATCGCGGCTGCGAGCACGGCTGCATCTACTGTTTCGCGCGGCCGACGCACAGCTATCTGAACCTCTCGCCGGGGATCGACTTCGAGACGCGGATCGTCGCCAAGACGAATGCGGCCGAGCGGCTGCGCGAGGCATTCGCGCGTCGCGGCTACCAGCCCCGGCTGCTCAACCTCGGCTCGGCAACCGACGCCTACCAGCCCGTCGAGCGACGTCTGCGCATCACGCGCGGCGTCATCGAGGTGCTTGGCGAGTGCAGCCATGCGTTCTCGCTCGTCACAAAGTCGTTCGGCGTCGAGCGCGATCTCGACCTGATCGCGCCGATGGCGGCACGTCGGCTGGCCGCGGTCTATGTCTCGATCACGACCCTCGACGGCGCGCTCGCGCGCATCCTCGAGCCGCGCGCCGCGTCGCCCGAGCGGCGGTTGCGAACGATCGCGACGCTTGCCGCGGCGGGCGTTCCGGTCGGCGTCAGCGTCTCGCCGGTGATACCGTTCATCAACGAACCCGAACTCGAGCGTGTGCTCGCCGCCGCCGCGCAAGCCGGCGCGAAGCGTGCCTTCTCGATCGTGCTGCGCCTGCCGTGGGAGGTGAACCCGCTGTTCCAGCAATGGCTCGCGCAGCACTTTCCGGACCGCGCCGAGCGCGTCATGGCGCGCGTGCGCGAGATGCGCGGCGGGCGCGACAACGATCCCCGATTCGGCAGCCGCATGCGCGGCGAGGGCGTCTGGGCCGAATTGCTCGCCCAGCGCTTCAAGAAGGCCTGCGCCCGCCTCGGTCTCGATCGAGACCGGTTCGAGCTTGACCTCACGAAGTTCGAGCCGCCGCGCCTGCCGCGCAGCAGGGGTCAGGGCGAATTGTTCTGAGCGGCCCCAGGGCCGGGCCAAGTCAGGCCCGCCCCCGGCGGCCGGCTGCTCAGGCCGTCACGCTCGGCAGTCCGGAGAGCGCCATCGCGAGTTCGGACTCGTCGTACGGCATGTCGATCAGCTTGCCGGCCATATACGCGCTGTAGGACGACATGTCGAAGTGGCCATGCCCGCTCAGGTTGAAGAGGATTACCTCGGAGCGGCCCTCGGCCTTGCAGCGCATCGCCTCGGTGATCGCGCCGAGCACCGCGTGGTTCGCCTCCGGCGCCGGAACGATGCCCTCGGCGCGCGCGAACTGCACGCCGGCCTGGAAGCACTGGGTCTGATGGAAGGCGACCGCCTCGATCAGGCCGAGCTCCTTCAGGTGCGAGACGAGCGGCGCCATGCCGTGGTAGCGCAG
>CALMIL010000153.1 GCA_937864005.1 uncultured Burkholderiales bacterium | reverse complement strand
GCACGCTGGACGCCGGCAAGGTGCTCGAGATGGTGCGCCAGCCGCTGGCGTGACCCGAGGGTGCGATGCGCGCGATACGCAGCGCCACGCATCGCACAGGCGCGCCCGACCCTGAATTCTCCCGGCCACGCTGCGCCAGGGCCTTCGCTGCGGCGCTTGTTTGCGTCGGCTCATCCTCGTTGCTATAACCCGTGCTCGGCAACTTCGGGAAACCCATGAACCTCGCAACCCATCTGGAGCGCCACGCCGCGCAGACGCCGGCGCACCCGGCGATCCTGTTCGAGGGTCGCACGATCACCTACGCCGATCTCGATGCATCGGCGTCGCGGCTGGCGAATGCGCTGCGCGCCCACGGCATCGCGACGGGCGACCGCGTCGCACTCTTCCTGCCGAACGTGCCCGAGTTCGCCGTCGCCTACTACGCGGTGCAAAAGCTCGGCGCGATCACGGTCACGATCAACGCGATCTTTCGCAGCGCCGAGGTCGAATACCTGGTCAACGATTCCGGTGCGAAGGTCGTCTTTACGGTCGCCGAGCTGGCCGAGCACGTGCCGCGCGAACGCTGCCCGGCGCTCGCGCACGTGGTGGTGTGCGAAGGCGAGGCCGCCGGCCTGCCGACGCTGGCGCAATGGTGTGCTGCGTACGACGGGGTGTTCGCGGCCGTCGATTGCGCGCCCGACGCCCCTGCGGCGCTCCTCTATTCGTCGGGGACGACCGGCTTTCCGAAGGGCGTGACGCTCACGCAGTCCAATATCGCGAGCAATATCGCGCAGTCCGCGAAGTGCTCGGGCTATCGCGCCGACGACCGGCTGGCGGCGTTCCTGCCGCTGTTTCACGTCTACGGTCAGAACTACATCATGAACGCGGCGGTGCTGGCCGGCGCGACGCTGGCGTTGTTCCGCCGCTTCGTTGCGGATCAGGTGCTCGACGCGATCCAGCGCGACCGCATCACGCTCTTCTTCGGCGTGCCGACGATCTTCATCGGGCTGCTCTCGATGAACCTGTCGCGCTGGGACCTGTCGTCGATCCGCTACGAGATGTCGGCCGCCGCGACGATGCCCGAGGAGATCTCGCGCCGCTGGACCGAGCGCTTCGGGCGCCGCGTCTACGAGGGCTACGGTCTGACCGAGTGTTCGCCTTTCGCCTGCTACAACGATCTGGCCCTGCATCGCTTCGGCTCGGTCGGCCGGGCGGTGGAGGGCTTCACGCTCGCGATCTTCGACGAATCCGACCGCGAGTTGCCGCGCGGCGAGTGGGGCGAGATCGTGATCCGCGGACCGGGCGTGATGCAGGGCTACTGGAACCGTCCGCAGGATACCGCCCAGGCGCTGCGCGGCGGCTGGCTGCACTCGGGCGACATCGGCAGGATGGACGACGACGGCTACGTCTTCATCGTCGATCGCGTCAAGGACATGATCAACGTCTCGGGCTTCAAGGTCTGGCCGGCCGAGGTCGAGCAGTATCTGTACAAGCTGCCGCAGGTGCAGGAGGTGGCCGTCTACGGCGTGCCGCATCCCGACAAGGGCGAACAGGTGGTCGCCGCGGTCGTGGCGCGACCGGGCGAGGATGTGAGGGCGGAACAGATCATCGCGTATTGCCGCGCGAATATCGCGGCCTACAAGGTGCCGGCGCGGGTCGAGATCGTCACGGAGCTGCCCAAGAGCGCGACCGGAAAGATCCTCAAGCGCGTCCTGCGCGACCAGGCTGCGCACGCGTGACGGGTCGGGGCGCCCGGCGCGCGCCCCGAGACCGCGCGCTCACCGTCCGGTATAGGGCGAAGGCGCCATGAGCTTTTCGCGCCGCTCCTGGCAGGCGAGGCAGCGCTTGGCGGTCGGATAGGCGTCCAGCCGCTTGTAGCGGATCGGTTCCTCGCAGTCGATGCAGATGCCGTAGCGACCGCTCGCAAGGCGCTGCTCGGCGGCCGCGATATCGCGCACCTCGCCGACGTCGCGGATGACTTCGGACTCGGTGATCTCGCGCAGCAGCGACGTGGCCGCCGCGTCGCCGGCATCGCCCGCGCCGCCAAGGAGGTCGGCCTCGTGCTCCTGGCTCGATCGCGCCAGAACCTGGCGGATCTCTTCGAGCAGCAGCGTCTTGCGCGCCTCGATGCGCTTCGCGAAGTGCTCGATCTGTTCCTGGGTCAGTGTATCGTCGGTGGCATTCATGGCAGGGGCTCTCGCGGTGCTGGAGGATGGACGCCGGCCACGGGCCGCGATTCGGCGGCGAAGCGCGGCGACCGGTATCCGGTGCGGTCCCCGAACTGTAGCAACGAAGAGAGGGCCGTTGGACAAGCCGCGCGGGCGATACTCGGCTTCATGGTTCCATCGTCGGGCGCGAACTCGAAGCGGCATTCCCGCATCGATCCGGCGCTGATCGTCATCGCCGCCGGCGTCTGCGCCGCGCTGCACGTCGGCAAGCTGCCGCCGGCCATCACGACGCTGCGCGAGGCGCTGGGCATGACGCTGGTGCAGGCCGGCTTCCTGCTCTCGCTCGTGCAGGTGGCGGGCATGAGCTGCGGACTCGCCTTCGGCGTGCTGGTCGATGGCCTGGGGCTGCGGCGCAGCATGGTGCTCGGCCTGTGCGTGCTCGGTGCGGTGAGTGCGATCGGCGGCCTGGCGCAGGGCGTTGCGATGCTGATGGTGTTGCGGGCTTGCGAAGGCTTCGGCTTCCTGCTCGTCGTGCTGCCGGCTCCGGCGCTGATCCGCTATCTCGTCGCGCCGCAGCGGGTGAGCCGCGTCTTCGGTCTGTGGGGCGCCTATATGCCGCTGGCCACCGCGCTGGCGCTGTTGATCGGTCCGGTCTTCATCGGCGCCTTCGGCTGGCGCGCCTGGTGGTGGGCGCTGGCGCTGCTGTCGCTGCTGATGGCGGTCGTGGTCTCGCGCCGCGTGCCGGCCGAGGCGGCCGTCGCGCCGGCTCAGGGCACGCCGTGGCTGCAGCGCCTGCGCCGCACGCTGGCCGAGCCGGGCCCGTGGCTGGTGGCCTTGCTCTTCACGACCTATTCCGGCCAGTGGCTCGCGGTGGTCGGCTTCCTGCCCGCGATCTATATGCAGGCCGGCGTCTCGGGCGCCGCCACCGGCGTGCTCACCGCGCTCGCCGCCGCGGTCAATATCGCGGGCAATATCGGCGCCGGCCGCCTCTTGCACCGCGGCCGCGCGCCGGGGCGTCTGCTCGTCATCGGCTTCGTGACGATGACGCTTGCGGCGGCGGCGACGTTTGCCGGCGCCGACGGCGCCGGGCTGCCGGGATGGGCGCGCTTCATCGCGGTGCTGCTGTTCTCCGGCGTCGGCGGCCTGATCCCGGCCACGCTGTTCGCGCTCGCGGTGCGCGTCGCGCCGGGCGAAAGCATGCTCTCCACCACCATCGGCTGGATGCAGCAGTGGTCGGCATTCGGCCAGTTCTGCGGGCCGCCGATCGTGGCTTGGATCGCGAGCGTCTTCGGTGGCTGGGAATTCACCTGGCTCGCCACCGGTGCGTCTTCGCTGTGTGGACTGCTGCTGACCGGCGTGCTGGCACGGCTGCTTTCCGCGCGCGCCGGCCGTCCGGCGTGACCGCGGTTTCTCGGCCGCCGCAAAGGGGAATCATTTGCAACATCGTCGCGCACGGACTCTAATCGGCGCTTTTCCCAGCCAGCGAGAGTCGATGATCCACGCAGCAGGCGACGCGCGCGGCGCGCGATTCTGACCCGATGAAGACCAACCGCCTGGGCCGCGCCTGCGTGCGTGTGCTGGAGATCGTGATCGTGGCCTGCCTCGCGGTGATGGCGGTGCTCGTCTTCGGCAACGTCGTGCTGCGCTATGGCTTCGATTCGGGCATCGCCTTGTCCGAGGAGCTCTCGCGGCTGCTGTTCGTCTGGTTGATCTTTCTCGGCGCGATCCTCGCTTCGGTTCAGCATGTGCACATCGGCTTCGATTCGCTGGTAGACAAGCTTCCGCTCGGCCTGCGCAAGGGCCTCGTGCTGTTGACCGGCGCGCTGATGATCGCGGCCTGCGTCATGTTTCTGATCGGCGGCT
The DNA here is from genome assembly GCA_937864005.1 of uncultured Burkholderiales bacterium. GTDB lineage: Bacteria > Pseudomonadota > Gammaproteobacteria > Burkholderiales > Burkholderiaceae_C > CAIKUF01. The sequence continues at coordinate 11,859 of CALMIL010000153.1, read as the reverse complement.
GGGAGCAGACGAAGATCAACCTCGGCAACAGCTATCCGGTGCTCGAGGTGTCCTACGCCTGGCTGTACGGCGTCGCGCTCGTCTTCGGCGCCGGCATGCTCGTTGCCATCGTCAACAACATCTGGCATGCGCTGCGCGGTGCGCAGGGCCCAACGCTTACGAAGGATCTCGGCGACCGCATCCTGGACAAGATGCCCGAAGTCGCGAGCGAGCGGCGCGACGAGGGCCGGCGTTGACCGCCTTCATCTTCCTCGCGACGCTGCTCGTGCTGATCGCGATCGGCATGCCGATCGCGTTCGCGTTGCTGCTGTCGGGCGTCGCGGTGATGCTTCAGCTCGGCCAGTTCGACTCGCAGATCGTCGTGCAGAACGCGATCGGCGGCGCCGACAATTTCGTGCTGATGGCGGTGCCGTTCTTCATCCTCGCCGGCGAGTTCATGAACGCCGGCGGCCTGTCGCGCCGCATCGTCGAGATGGCCGGCGCCTTCGTCGGCCATCTGCGCGGCGGCCTGGGCTACGTCGCGATCTTCGCCGCGATCCTGCTCGCGAGCCTGTCGGGCTCGGCGGTCGCCGATACCGCCGCGCTCGCTGCGATCCTGGTGCCGATGATGCGCCAGGCCGGCTACGACCCGGTGCGTTCGTGCGGCCTGATGGCGGCCGGCGGCATCATCGCGCCGGTCATTCCGCCTTCGATCGGCTTCCTGATCTTCGGCGTCGTCGCCAACGTCTCGATCACGCGGCTGTTCCTCGCCGGCATCGTGCCGGGGGTGCTGATGGGGGCATCGCTCGTCATCGCCTGGTGGCTCGTGTCGCGCCGCATGAACATGCAACTCGCGCCGCGCAAGAACTACGCGGAGCGCGCGCGCCTGCTCGGCAAGGGCGTCTGGGCGCTGTTGATGCCGGTGATCATCATCGGCGGCCTGAAGTTCGGCATCTTCACGCCGACCGAGGCGGCGGTGGTGGCGGCGGCGTATGCCCTCTTCGTCGGTGCCGTCGTCTACCGCGAGCTGACGCCGCGCGCCGTCTACCAATGCCTGCTCGTCTCGGCGCGCACCAGCGCCGTCGTGCTGATCCTGGCCAGCTTCGCGATGGTGGCGTCGTACATGATCACGATTGCCGACGTTCCGGGCCAGGTCGGCAGCGCGCTTTCCGTGCTCGGCGACAACCCGCTCGCGCTGACGGCGGCGATGATGGTCGTCGTCTTCCTGGCCGGCATGGTGCTCGACTTCATCCCGATCGTGCTGATCTTCACGCCGGTCTTCCTGCCGATCGTGCAGCAGGCCGGCATCGACCCGGTCTATTTCGGCGTCATCTTCATCGTCAACTGCTCGCTCGGCATGATCACGCCGCCGGTGGGCGTCGTGCTCAATGTCGTCAGTTCGATCGGCAAGGTCTCGCTCGCGCAGGCGGTGCGCGGGATCTGGCCGTTCCTGATCGCCGAGCTGGCGGTGCTCGTCGCGCTCGTGCTCTTCCCTGCGCTCGTCATGGTTCCGGCGCAGTGGTGGCGCTGATTTCCCGTCCATTCAACCCAGGAGACAAACCCATGAAGGCTCTTCGCAAATTGATGGCGCTCGCGATCGCGGGCAGCTTCGCGGCCGGCGCGCCGCAGCTCGCGCTGGCGCAGGTCACGGCCAAGTTCGCCGTCACGCTGCCCGAGAAGTCGCACCAGGGCCAGGGTGTGGCCAAATTCATCGAACTGGTCGATGCCAAGAGCGGCGGCAGGATCAAGATCAAGGGCTTCTACGGCGGCGCACTCGGCAACGACGTGCAGGTGACGTCCGCGCTGCAAGGCGGGACGATCGAATTTACCGTGCCGCAGACGACGACCCTCACCGGCATGGTCAAGGAATACGAGATCCTCGACTTTCCGTTCCTGTTCGCCGACGAGCAGCAGGCCGAGAAGGTGCTTGACGGCCCGGTCGGCGACAAGTTGATGGCGATGCTGCCGGCCAAGGGCCTGGTCGGCCTCGCGTATTGGGAAAACGGCTTCTTCAACGCGACCAACAGCAAGCACCCGATCGCCAAGGTCGAGGATTTCCAGGGCCTCAAGTTCCGATCGATCCAGGCCAAGATCACGCAGGAGACGATCAAGGCGCTCGGCGCGATCCCGGTGCCGCTGGCCGTGCCCGAGCTGTATACCGCGCTCGAGACGCGCACCATCGACGGCCAGGGCACGCCGACGGCCGTGATCTTCGCGTTGAAGCTCTACGAAGTGCAAAAATACCTCTCGCTCACGCGCCACACCTACGGTGCCTTCATTCCGCTCGTATCGAAGAAATTCTGGGACGGCCTGAGCGAAGCCGACCGCAAGATCCTGAAGGACGCCGCGATCGAAGCGCGCACCTTCCAGCGCGGCGTCGCGCGCGAGCAGGCCAAGTCGGCGCAGGCGGCGATGGCGGCCAGCGGCATGCAGGTCAACGACGTGTCCGGCGCCGAACACGAGCGCATGCGCGAGCGGGTGCAGCCGGTCTGGAAGATGTTCATCCCAAGCGTGGGCGAAGGCCTGTACAAGGACGTGATGACGCAGCTCGGCTCGAAGTAGCACGCGGCCGCGGCGCGGCGTCCCGGCTTGCCCGCGGACAAGGGCCGACGAAGGGGAAACCCTTCGCGGGCGGTCGAGGCGGGGCACCTAGAATGTTTGTGCCCTGCAACATCGAGCTGACCTGGAGATCGCGCCATGCCCGCCCAACGACGCGCCGCGGCTGCGGCCAAGCCGGCCGCGGACGCGGCTTCGGCCCCGCACGGCCCGCGCGTGCTGAAGAAGTATCCGAACCGCCGCCTCTACGACACCCAGTCGAGCAGCTATATCACGCTCGCCGACGTGAAGAAGATGGTGCTCGCGGGGCAGGTATTCGTCGTCCGCGATGCGAAGACGAACGAGGAGCTGACGCGCAGCATCCTGCTGCAGATCATCCTCGAGGAGGAGAGCGGCGGCGTGCCGATGTTCTCGTCGGCGATGCTCGCGCAGATCATCCGTTTCTACGGCCACGCGATGCAGGGGCTGATGGGCTCCTATCTCGAGAAGAATATCCAGGCCTTCGCCGAGTTCCAGCAGCGCCTGGGCGACCCGGCCCGGGGCCTGAGCCCCGAATCGTGGACGCAGTTCATGAGCGGTCAGGCGCCCGCCGGATTGATGGGCGAGTATCTGGAGCAGTCGAAGAAGCTCTTCGCGCAGATGCAGGAGCAGATGGCCGAGCAGACGAAGGCGCTGTTTCCCGGGCTGCCGGGCTTCCCGCCGAAGCGCTGAGGGCGCGCCGCCGGCGCGGCCGGGTGCCGGACGGCGCGCGCCTTGCCCCGTCTCCGATCGATCGCGAAGGCGGCGTCGAACCGATACGCGGCGGCGTTCAGCGCTGCATGATGGGCAGGCTGGCCAGCGCATTCCGCAGGCGCAGCATGTCCCAGGGCAGGAACTCGGCGATCGCCAGCCCGACCATGTCGCAATCGCCGCTCACGTCCTGCAGCAGCCGCACCACCTGCCCGAGCCGCATCGTTCCCTGCACGATGCCGTCGAATGCGTCGGCCGGCTGGTCCGGCTTGTTGAACAGCAGCGGCGAGAAGTGGGCCGCGTCCAGCACGTCGAGGTCGAAATGCACGGCCAGGTGGGCGATGCCTTCGGCCTCGATCCAGTCCAGGATCGGCCGGCTGCTTTCGGCAAGCGCCGCGGCCGGCGTGTGGCGGATGCCCAGTTCGCGAAGGATGCGCCCTTCGTCTTGCGTCCACGCGCTCATGCCGGCGATCATCACGCGCGCCGGGTTCAGCTTGGGCTCGACCTCGGCCGTGAAATCGGCATCGCCGCGCCCCAGCAGCATGCCCAGCACGTGGGCATGGGCGTGCGAGAACTCGGCGGGGCTCATCACGTCCGGGTGGGCGTCGACCCACAGCACGCCGAGCCTGCCTTCGTAGCGGCGGTTCAGGTAGGCCATCGGGGCGAGGTCGATCAGGCAATCGCCGCCCAGCGCGACGATGCGGTCGGGCCGGTGGCGCTCGATCGCGGCGCGCGCAGCGCGCGCCTGCGACAGCAGCGCCGCGCGTGCCTCGATGCCCTGCTCGGTCGCGAGCGGCTGCCCGTCGTCGGCGGGGACCTCGACCGTTTCCTGCGGCCCGTCGTGCGCCGGAGCCAGCCAGCGCAGCAGTTCGGCGCCGAAGCGATAGGCCGGCTCGGTGCCGCCTTGCCACTGCGGCATATTCAGTCGGAGCGTCTTGCTGGCCATTCGCGTTTTCCTCGTTCGAAGAGCGCCGTGTCGTGCAACGCGCCGGTGCGTCGCATTCGGCTGCCATGCGGACATGGTAAGCCGCACGCTCAGGATTTCCGAGCGGCGGCGGTCCGGATGCAGCGCGCCGCGCGGTGCAAGCGGTGGTCGGACTTAAAATGCGGGCCCGCTCGTCGGTCCGGCCGTCCTGCGAACCCCAAATGAAATCAGATGGTCATGGAGCAGTCGAGACGCCGGATGCGACCCGGATTCCGAAGGTTGGCTTCGTCAGTCTCGGCTGCCCGAAGGCGCTCACCGATTCCGAGCTGATCCTCACCCGCTTGCAGGCCGAGGGCTACGCCACCAGCAAGACCTACGACGGCGCCGACCTGGTGATCGTCAATACCTGCGGCTTCATCGACGATGCGGTGAAGGAAAGCCTGGACGCCATCGGCGAGGCGCTGCAGAGCAATGGCAAGGTCATCGTCACCGGCTGCCTGGGTGCGGTCGGTGGCAAGGACGGCGGCAGCGATACCGCCGAGGGCGGCGGCAACCTGGTGCGCCGGATGCATCCCAAGGTGCTCGCCGTCACGGGCCCGCATGCCACGCAGGAGGTGATGGACGCGGTGCACAGGCACAGCCCGAAGCCGCACGACCCGTTCGTCGACCTCGTGCCGCCCCATTTCGACAAGATCGGCATCAAGCTCACGCCGAAGCACTACGCCTACCTCAAGATCAGCGAAGGCTGCAATCACCGCTGCACGTTCTGCATCATCCCGAGCCTGCGCGGCGACCTTGCGAGCCGTCCGGTCGGCGACGTCCTCGGCGAAGCGCGACGCCTGTTCGAGGCCGGGGTGAAGGAACTCCTCATCGTCAGCCAGGACACGAGCGCCTACGGCGTCGACGTGAAGTACCGCACCGGCTTCTTCGAGGGCCGGCCGGTGCGAACGCGGATGGCCGACCTGTGCGAACAGCTCGCGCGGCTCGCCGAGCCGCACGGCGCCTGGGTGCGGCTGCACTACGTCTATCCGTATCCGCACGTCGACGAGGTCGTGCCGCTGATGGCCGAGGGCCGCGTGCTGCCGTACCTGGACGTGCCGTTCCAGCATTCGCACCCGGACGTGCTGCGCCGCATGAGGCGCCCGGCGAGCGGCGAGAAGAATCTGGAGCGCATTCAGCGCTGGCGCGAAATCTGCCCCGAGCTCGTCGTCCGCAGCACCTTCATCGCCGGCTTTCCGGGCGAGACCGAGGCCGAGTTCGAACACCTGCTCGAATTCATGCGCGAAGCGAGAATCGATCGCGCCGGCTGCTTCGCCTATTCGCCGGTCGCCGGCGCGGCGGCCAACGCGTTGCCGGGCGCGCTGCCGGCGCCGCTGCGCGAGGAGCGGCGCGCGCGCTTCATGGCGGTGGCCGAGGCGGTTTCGAGCGAGCGCCTCGCGCGGCGCGTCGGTGCGACGATGCAGGTGCTGGTGGACGCCGCGCCCGCGCTCGGCCGCAAGGGCGGCCGCGGCAGGACCTATGCGGATGCGCCCGAGATCGACGGCATCGTGCGCCTGACCGCGCCCGAGAAGGCGTCCAAGCAACTGCGTGCCGGTGAATTTACGCGGGCGCGAATCATCGGCGCCGAAGGGCACGATCTGATCGGCGTGCCGATTTGACCGGCACGCGAAACCACGAGGCGAGGTATTCATGAGTCCAATTCGAAGCGGGCGACGGTCGATGCGTGCAAGCCTCGTTCTCGCGGCGCTGGCCGCGACGGCCGGCATCGTCTTCGCATCCGGCGTGCCGGATTCGCTGGCCAGACTCGAAGGCAAGCCGGCTTCGAAAGCGGGCGAAGCCTTTGCCGCCGCTGGCTATCAGATGCAGGGCGAGAAGGAGCAGTGGGACCGCAAGAATTCGTTCTGGTGGAACCAGAGGACCCGGCAGTGCCTGCGCCTGACGAGCCGCTTCGGCATCGTCTCCGGCGTCGCGGCCGTCGGCGAGGCCGATTGCACGAATGCGCTGCCGGGCATCGTCCCCGGCCGGCCCGGCGCACTCGTCGCCGCCGATCTGCTCGGGCTGTCGCGCAGGGGCGGCGAGGCCAAGCTCGCCGCGGCCGGCTTCAATTCGCTCTGGATCGACGAAGGCAAGCCCGACGGCGTGCAGATGCTGTGGTTCAACCAACACACCCGGCAGTGCATCGCGGCCACCGTGGTCGGCGACAAGTTCGATCTGGCGCAGGATCTGCCGGCGAGCAAGTGCCGATAGAAGTGGCCCGCACCGGCAGTGCCGCTCAGTTCGCGGCGTCCCCGTCGATCTGCGGGCCGGCGAACGGCGGCCCGATCTTGCAGACGCCGCTCACGCGCAGGATCGGCGTGTCGTCGGCCGTGGCCAGGCCCTGCGCGAAGACGAGCGAGCGCGTCACGCGCAGCACCTGCGCCTCGCCCTGCACCCAGGCGCCGAGCGGCGCCGGCGCCAGATAGTCGAGTTGCAGGCTGATGGTCGGCAGAAAGCGCATCCCGACCTCGCTCTTGCGGTGGATCGACAGCGGCAGCAGCATGTCGGCGAAGCTTGCGAGCATGCCGCCGTGGCAGATGTCCATCGGATTCGTATGGCGCTTCTCGACCCGAAAGCCCACCCACAGGTTGTCGCCGTCGCGCTTCAGGTAGAGCGGGCCGACGTGGGCGATGAACTTGCCCGTCATGCGCAGTGCGTGAAAGCCGTGCGGCGCGCCGGCTCGCGTATCGCTCACCTGTGATCCTCGTGCGGCGGGTGCGTCAGGGCTGCGCTTCGCGTTCGGCGTCGGCCATGAAGTCGGCATCGTCCTGCACCGGCGCGCCCCAGCGCGGATAGACGCGCGCGAAATCGGCGGCGATGCTCTCGATCGGCATATCGTCGAAGCTGCCGCGCTGGTTGACGTATTCCATGTGGCGGTTGCCGGCGCGGTCGTAGGGGTGATAGATCGAATCGTCGCGGCCGTTGAATTCGAGCGGCAGGAGCCCGAAGCGATCGCAGAGTTCGATATTGAAGGCCGGCGTCGCCTTGCGCCAGGCGTCGTCGAGCCAGATCTCGGTGTAGCCGTGCCAGAGGTAGATATCGGTCTGCAGCGCCTGGCGCAGACGCTCGGTGCTCAGGTGGTTGCGCACGTCGGCATAGCCGAGCCGCGCCGGGATGCCGACCGCGCGGCACGCCGCGGCGAGCAGCGCCGCCTTCGGCACGCACCAGCCGTAGCCGAGCGCGATCACGGTGCTCGCGCGCATGCCGCAGGGCGTGAAGTCGACGCGATACGGGTCGTAGCGAAAGCCGTCGCGCACCGCGTAGTACAGCGCGACGGCGCGCTGCGTATCGTCGGCGCCGCTGGCGTGCTGGCGGGCGAAGGCGGCGACGGCGGGATGGTCGCGGTCGATCTGCGCCGTCGCCGCCAGGTGGGCGGGGGTCGGGGTGTCGGGTGTGCTCATCGGGAAGCCTTGCTCGGTGTTGCCGCAGTGTGCGGCGACCGCGCGTCGCGCGCCGTCGCCGCGGTGACACGATTGTGCCGCCGGCGCAGCGACAATCCTTGCGCATGGGCAAGTTGTATCTCGTTCGTCATGGCCAGGCATCGTTCGGCGCCGCCGACTATGACCAGTTGAGCGCGCTCGGCGAGCGCCAGTGCGTGCGCCTGGGTGAATATTTCCAGGCCCGCGGCATGCGCTTTCAGGCCGTGCTGACCGGCACGCTCAGGCGCCATGCGCAATCGCTCGCGGCGATCGGGCAGGGTCTTGCCGGCCTGCCGCCGCCGCTCGTCTGGCCGGGGCTGGACGAATATAGCGGCGAGGCGCTGATCGCGGCGATCCATCCCGAGCCGCTTGTGAAACCGTCCGCAGCCGATGCGCAGGAGCATTTTCGCCAGCACTTCCGGCTGCTGCGCGAGGGTCTTGGGCAATGGATGGCCGGCGCGACGGCGCCGGCAGGCATGCCGAGCTATGCCGAGTTCGTCGCCGGCGTGAACGGCGCGCTCGACCATGTGCGGCGCGAATGCGACGGCGATGTGCTGGTCGTCTCCAGCGGCGGGCCGATCTCGACCGCGATCGGCCAGGTGCTCGGCACGCCGCACGCGTCGACGATCGATATCAATATGCGGATTCGCAACAGCGCGCTCAGCGAACTGATCTTCACGCCGCAGCGCCACATGCTGCTGACCTACAACACGCTGCCGCATCTGGACGGCGTGCACGATGGCGGGATGATCACCTACGCCTGATCGTGTGCGGGCATGCGTGCGCGGGCTTGCGCAACGCTCCTACACTGCGCGCATCCGAAGCGACGAAGCGCACCATGACGAACGATAGCGGCCGCGACCCGGCCACCGCACTGATCCACCACGCCTACCAGCCGCCGGCGGGATTCACGGCGATGCAGCCGGCGATCCAAAAGGCGTCGACCGTGATCTTTGCGGACACCGCCGCGCTGCGGGCGCGCGACTGGAAGGACAAGAGCGGCTATACCTACGGTCTGCACGGCACGCCGACGACATTCACGCTCGAAGAGCGCATCGCGACGCTCGAGGGCGGCCTGCAGACCCTGCTGCTGCCGAGCGGGCTGGCGGCGATCACGCTCGTCGACCTCGCGCTGCTCGCGAGCGGCGACGAAGTGCTGATCCCCGACAACGCCTACGGCCCCGGCAAGGAGCTTGCGCGCAACGAACTCGCGAAGTTCGGCATCACGCACCGCTTCTACGATGCGATGGACGCCGGATCGCTCGCACAGGCGATCGGTCCGCGAACCAGGCTCGTCTGGCTCGAGGCGCCGGGCTCGGTGACGATGGAGTTTCCCGATCTCGCGGCGCTCGTGCGCGTCGCGCGCGACCGCGGCGTCGCGACCGCGCTCGACAACACCTGGGGCGCGGGCATCGCTTTCGATCCGTTCGCGCTCGCAGGCGGCGCGGGCGTCGACATCTCGATGCAGGCGCTGACCAAATATCCGTCCGGCGGCGGCGATGTGCTGATGGGGTCGGTCACGACGCGCGACGAGGCGCTGCACCTGAAGCTCAAATTGACGCACATGCGGCTCGGCTTCGGCGTCGGCGCGAACGACGCCGAGACCCTGCTGCGCGCGCTGCCGACGCTCGCGCTGCGCTACGCGGCGCAGGACCAGGCCGCGCGCACGCTCGCCGAATGGCTGTCGCAGCGCAGCGAGATCGGGCGCGTGCTGCACCCCGCGATCCCCGGCGCGCCGGGCTTCGCGAACTGGCAGGCGACGTGCCGGGCAGCGGCGGGGCTGTTCTCGGTCGTCTTTGATGCGCGCTTTACGGGCGAGCAGGTCGACGCCTTCGTCGATGCGCTGCGGCTGTTCAGGATCGGCTACTCGTGGGCAGGGCCGGTGAGCCTCGTCGTGCCGTACCGCGTGCAGGAGATGCGCTCGCAACCGGTGCCGTACGCCGGTATCGTGGTGCGCTTTTCGATCGGCTTCGAGGCGGTCGAGGATCTGATCGCCGACCTGCAGCGGGCGCTGGAGATCGCGTTCGGCGGTATCTGAGCGGGTCGCCGCATGGTCGGCGCGTTCGCCGGCAGCTTCGACGACAATGCGCGGCCGCAATCGACCGCGGGCGAGGCGGACTCCGACCGGCCGATCGGCATGCGCCAGCGCCCGGCCGGCGAAGATCGATCCGGGCTCGTCCGCTTCACACGACAACTCGACCCCTATGAAAGCACTTCTCATCCCGGCCTTCGCCGTCATGCTCGGCGCCTGTGCGTCGGACCCTGCACAGGAAACCGCCGCCGGCGACGGCACGGTCTGCACGCGCGAGACGCCGATCGGATCGAATTTCCGTGAAACGAAGTGCCGTACAGCAGCGCAGGTTGCGCAGGACAGGGCGAATGCCGAGCAGGCGAAGGAAGGCATTCGGCAGTCCACGACGATGCGGCCGCCGACCCAATAGGGCGTTCACCGGCGGCAAGCAGGCGGCGCAGCGGAGCGCCGCTCAGGCTTTCGGCTTGGACGAGACCTTGTGTCTCATCAGCCGGCCTTTCTCCCGCTCCCAGTCGCGCTTCTTTTCGGTATTGCGCTTGTCGTGCTGGGCCTTGCCTTTGGCCAGCGCGATCTCGGCCTTCACGAGGCCGCCCTTGAAGTACAGCCGCATCGGCACCAGCGTGAAGCCCTTTTGCTCGACCTTGCCGATCAGGCGCCGGATCTCGCCCTTGTGCATCAGCAGTTTCTTGGTGCGGTCGGGCTCGGCCTTGACGTGGGTCGACGCGCTCGCGAGCGCGTTGATGCGGCAGCCGATCAGGTGCAGTTCGCCGTCGCGGATGACGACATAGCCGTCGCTCAACTGGACCTGCCCGGCGCGGATCGCCTTGATCTCCCAGCCGGTGAGGACGACGCCGGCTTCGAAGCGTTCCTCGATCTGGTAGTCGAAGCGGGCACGGCGGTTCTCGGCGATCGACATGAAGGCAGGGGCTCGGTTGCGGGCGCGCGGCCGTCGCGGCCGGCGCCAATACACTGCGGATTGTATGAACTGCCTTCCAGCACGCACCCAGGGCGGATCGCTCGCAACGGCGCAAGACGCGATGCGGCGCGGCCGATGAAGCACGTCCGCAAGTCGGTCCTGCTGTGGTACTCGGCGCACGAGATGTACTCGCTCGTCACCGCCGTCGAGGACTATCCGCGCTTCCTGCCCTGGTGCGCCGATGCGCACGTGCTGTCGCGGTCGGACGAGGGCATGCAGGCCAGGCTCACGCTTGCGTTCAGCGGCGTGCGCCATGCGTTCACGACGCTGAACCGGCACGATGCGGACCGCGCGGTCCGGGTGAGCCTGGTCGACGGGCCGTTCTCGCTGCTCGAAGGACACTGGCAGTTCCTGCCGCTGGGGGCGGGCGGCGGATCGGGCGATGCGGTGCAGCAGGCGTGCAAGATCGAATTCGACATGCGCTACGAATTCGCGAACGGCCCGCTCGAAGCCGTCATCAGCCCGGTCTTCGGCCGCATCGCCAATTCGCTCGTCGATTCGTTCGTGCGCCGCGCCGAGCAGGTCTATGGGCCGCGTTGAAAATTCGATCCAGGTCGAGCTCGCGTGGAGCCCGCGCGCCGGCGAGACGCGGCGCACGGTGCTTTGCCTGCCGCAGGGTGCGACGATCGCGGACGCGATCGCGCGCAGCGGCCTCGCGCTGCCGGCGGATTGGGTGAGCGCCGTCTGGGGCCGGCTGCGCGACGCGACGCACCCGCTGTGCGACGGCGACCGGCTCGCCTTGCTGCGGCCGCTCGCCGTCGATCCGAAGGAAGCGCGCCGCCGGCGCGAGCGCGGCGCGCGGCAGCGGATGAAGTAGTCGGCCCTGCGAGATTCATCCGTACCCGCAGCGAAGACCGGCACGCGTTGATTCCGCCGCGAGTCCGAGCATCGATCTCGTTGCACGACGGTACGCTGAGTCATTGGCAGTTGGTTGCCTATGCATACCGCAAGCAGGGACCACTGCGGGAAGAGCAAGAGAAGCCGCCGGCCCCTTGCCGGCGATCGCTCGCAGCAGCCAACGAATGTCGAACCCGGCTGCGCAAAGCACCGCATGCTGGACGGCGGCAACGATCCTGATCGGTTTGACGCCGATGTCTTTCAGCAGCGCGCTGGTCTGCTCCAGTGGTTCGTCAGCATGTGCCAGCATGCCGGGCAAGCTTCTGGCCGATCATGCCGCTGCAGCCTGCCGCTCGAACCTGACTTGGGT
>CALMIL010000152.1 GCA_937864005.1 uncultured Burkholderiales bacterium | reverse complement strand
CATGATCGAGGGCCTGCGCCACGCCGCCGTCTGCCCGGCGCCGAGCCACGCCGCCTGCCCGTCGTTTCAGCGGCTCCTGAAGGCGGCGGCCGCGGGAGCGCTCGAGAACCACCAGCAGCGCCGCGCCCCCCGCAAACGTGGATGAGCCGCGACGATTCCCTGCACGGTGCGCAGCGCCGCGCCGCCCTGTCCCGCTCTACCCGGCCGCGCCTCGCCGCACGCCCGGCCGCGTCGCGCTCAGTGCGGCGGCGGCGGTGTCATGGATGCGGCGTGCGTCGTGCGCCAGCAGCGCGAGACGGCGCAGCAGCCAGGGGGTGAAGTCCTCGGTCGGATGCGCCGAGGGCAGGCGCGACAGCGCTTCCAGATCGACCGCCGGTGCGGGCCCGGTGCCTTCCAGGGTCAGACAGCGCACGAGCGTGGCCTGCGTCTGCGCCAGCGCCGCGATCGCGGCCTGATCGAGTTCGCCGCGGCGCGTGGCGAGCGTCATGCGCACCATCGACAGATGCGCCATCAGATGCTGGCCGTGGTCGATCAATCCCGCCACGTCCTTCAGCGGCAGGCGCACGGCGCGCGGTTCGGCGCTGCTGCGCTGCAGCGCGCCGGCGAGCAGCGCCAGCGCGTCGTAGGCGCGGCGGCGCGACAGGCGCTGCGCGACCTGGTCGACCGGCTGCAGGCGCAAGGAATGACTGGCGTAGCCGTTCAGTTCCTTCAGCGTACGCGTGATCGCATCCGGCAGTCTGCGCCGCTCCCATGACGGCAACACGTAGCTGAAGGCCCAGGCCAGCGCCGCGCCGAGCACGGTATCGGCGACGCGCTCGGGAATCGCGAAGCCCCCCGCCGGCAGCATCATGTGGGACTGCAGCAGCGCCATCACGCTGGCCGCGCAGGCCGTAAGCCAGTAGCGCTGCAGCACGAAGGCGTGCGCGATGCCGACCGCGGCGACGAATACCAGCGACAACGCGGCGCTGCTGTGCACCGGCGACAGCGCGAGCACCACGCCGCAGCCGAGCACCGTGCCGCCGATGCGCGCATTGCGCCGCGCCAGCGTCTGCTCCAGGCTGCCGCGCAGCACGACCGCGACGCTCAGCACCAGCCATTGCGGGTGCGAGGCCCACGGCAACACCTGGGCGATGTAGTACGCGCTGCACAGCGCGAGCCCGGCGCGCACCGCGTGGCGCAGCACCGGCGAGCTGCCGCTCCATTGGGCGCGCAGCGCGGCCAGCGGCCAGCCCTCGGGGGCGACGAACTTCTGCAGCTCGCTGCGGCTCAGCGGCGAGGCCGCGCCTTCGCCGCGCTGCAGCGCGCGGATGCGGCGCACCTCGGCGTCGAGCCGGCGCAGGCGATTCTCCAGCGCCGGCAGCAGATGCCGGCGGTCATCATCGGCGGCCAGCGGCGAGCCGGCGAATACGCCCTGAATGTCGAGCTCGGGCAAGGTCTCGGGCACGTCGCCGCGCCGCACCGCCTGCGCGGCGGCATCCAGGCCATCGGCGATACCGTGCAGCGCGATGGACATCCGGCCGAGGATCCAGCGGCCGCCACCGTCCTGCGCCAGGGCGTCGAGATCGAGCCGGCTCGCCAGCAGCACGTCGCGCAGCTCGATCGTGAGCAGCACGATGCCGATCTCGCGCTGCGCGTTCGCGCCGTCGGGCTGGACGAAGACGAGGTCGCGCGCGCTCTGCAGCCGGTCGGCGAGCCCGACTTCGCCCTGGATCCATGCCTGCATGCTGCGCGTATCGTCGGCGCCCGCCGCGGGCGAAGCGAGCAGCCCGGCGCGCGAGCGCAGCAGGCCGGCCGCGGCGGCGAGCACCTCGCCGAGCGCCAGCGCGCGGTAGCGCCGCTGCAGCAACGCGCCACTGACAAGCGACCAGCCGAGATAAACCACGGCGCCGACCGAATTCCACAGCACCAGTTCGGGCAGCGTCGTGCTCCCCGGCGGCACCGCCATCGTGAAGATCAGGGCGAGGATGGGCGCGAAGGCCGCCGCGCCGGCGCGTGGGCCCCAGGCCATCGCCATCATCGCGGCAAACGCGATCAGCGCGACGGCTGCGCCCAGCAAGGGCGGCGTCGGCAGCAGCCACAACGTGATGGCCGACGATGCGACGCTCGCCACCGCCGCCGTGCCGACCCTGATCCAGGTCCGCGCCACCGTATTCGGCACGTCGGCCAGGCTCGCGCAGACCGCGCCACCGAGCGCCAGCGCGGCCGCGTGCGGCCCCTGCAGCGTGTGGACGACGAGCTGGATGATCGCGATGCCGCACGCAACGGTGAAGCCGTTGAGCGCGTACGCGGGAAGGTCGAACAGGCGCTTCATCGATGGCCGCGATTCTGGGCCATGCGGCTCGAACTGTCCGCCCGCAACGCGGGTTCGGCCCGCCGCCGACGGCGCAGCCGATGATCGTGATGGCGGTGCTGCCCGCCCCCCCCTTGAAGCCACTGATGCTTCCCCCGGGCGGCGCGAGCGCAGTGGGCCTCGGATTTCATGTCAGCCTTGCGTTGCGCCAGCGCGCGAAACCGGGTGCGGGTGTATGGTGAACGCCACTGCAGTCGAGATTCGAGCGATGCCAGCCGACCCCAAGCCCGAACCCGGCCGGAGCCGGGACCCCGGTTCCCGCTTTGGTCAGTGGAATCACTGGAACGTCGGTTACTGGCTGCTCGCGATGCTCGCGCTCCTGAGCGTGCAGACGCTGTGGCAGAGCGCGCGTAACGTCGAGGTCGTGCCGTACAGCGAGTTCCAGAAGGCGCTCGCCGACAACAAGATCAGCGAGGTCGTGATCGGCGAGACCACCTTCACCGGCAAGCTCAGGAACCCCGAGAACGGCAAGACCGTCATCATCACGAACCGCGTCGATCCGGCGATCGCCGCCGAACTGTCGAAGTACGACATACCGTACCGGCGCGTCGTCGAGAGCACCTTCCTGCGCGACCTGACTTCGTGGGTCGCGCCGGCGCTGCTCTTCTTCGGACTGTGGTTCTTCCTGATCCGCCGCTTCGCCAACCAGCAGGGCCTCGGGGGCTTGATGGGCGTCGGCAGGAGCCGCGCCAAGACCTACGTCGAGACCGACACCGGCGTTCACTTCGCCGATGTCGCCGGCGTCGAGGAGGCGAAGGCCGAACTGCAGGAGATCGTCGCCTTCCTGAAGGACCCGAAGGGCCACAGCCGGCTCGGCGCGCGCATGCCCAAGGGGGTGCTCTTGATCGGCCCGCCCGGCACCGGCAAGACGCTGCTCGCGCGCGCCGTCGCCGGCGAGGCGGGGGTGCCGTTCTTCAGCATCTCGGGCAGCGAGTTCGTCGAGATGTTCGTCGGCGTCGGCGCGGCGCGCGTGCGCGACCTGTTCGAGCAGGCGCGCGCGCAGGCGCCGGCCATCATCTTCATCGACGAGCTGGACGCCCTCGGCCGCGCGCGCGGCGCCTCCGGCATGATCGGCGGCCACGACGAGCGCGAGCAGACCTTGAACCAGCTGCTCGTCGAGTTGGACGGCTTCGACAGCTCGGGCGGCCTCGTGCTGCTGGCGGCGACGAACCGACCCGAGATCCTCGACCCCGCCCTGCTGCGCGCCGGGCGCTTCGACCGCCAGGTGCTCGTCGACCGGCCCGACAAGAAGGGCCGGCTCGAGATCCTGCAGGTCCATTCGCGCAAGCTGCGGCTGGCAAGCGGCGTCGCGCTCGAGCAGGTCGCGGCGCTGACGACCGGCTTCTCGGGCGCCGACCTCGCCAACCTGTGCAACGAGGCGGCGCTCGCCGCGACAAGGCGCGACGCGAACGAGGTCACGCTCGCCGACTTCACGCTCGCGATCGAGCGCATCGTCGCCGGCCTCGAGAAGAAGAGCCGCGTCTTGAACCCGCGCGAGCGCGAGATCACCGCCTACCACGAGATGGGCCACGCGCTCGTCGCGATCGCGCTGCCCGGCACCGACCGCGTGCACAAGATCTCGATCATCCCGCGCGGCATCGGCGCCCTCGGCTACACGATCCAGCGCCCGACCGAGGACCGCTTCCTGATGACGCGCTACGAACTGGAGCACAAGATCATGGTGCTGCTCGGCGGGCGCGCCGCCGAGCACGTCGTCTACGGCCACCTCTCGACCGGCGCCGCCGACGACCTGGCGAAGGCGACCGACATCGCGCGCGACATGGCGACGCGCTACGGCATGGTCGAGGAACTGGGCTACCTCGCCTACGACGAGCGCGCGCCGACGCTGCTCGACCCGACCGGCCTCGCCCAGCCGCAGCACGGCCTCGTCGCGAGCCCCGAGACGCAGCAACGCATCGACGAGGCGGTGCGTGCGATCGTGATGGACGCCTTCGCGCGCGCCCGCGCGATCCTCGTCGAGCGGCGCGACCTGCTCGAACGCTGCGCGCGCGAACTGCTCGCGAAGGAGACGCTCGACGAGGCGCAGTTGCGCGCCCTCCTCGATGCGGCGCCGGCCGCGGGCTGATCGCGGTCGCGAGCGCCGACGCAGCATGCCCTCGCTCACGCTTGGTCCAGCGGTTGTTCCCGTTGACGAAGCGCCGCTCCTCGCCTACCGTTGCGCCGGCCGATGCTTGACGCATCCTCCAGCAAACCCATCCACCGCGGCCGCGTGCCGATTCACCACTGCGAAGGAAGCCCCATGTCAGCGATCGATCGTCGTGCATTCCTGAACCTTGCCGGCGCCGCCGGGCTCGCGGGCGTGTGGCCCGCGGCGCGCGCCGCCGATGCGCAGGCCAAGGCCGAGGGGCAAGCGGTGTTCTACGCCAACATCACCGCCGTCAAGCCGATCATGGATGCCTTCGAGGCGGCGACCGGCGTGAAGGGCGTCTACACGCGGATCTCGAGCTCCAAGTTCGTCTCGACCGTGACGACCGAGGCCGACGCCGGCAAGCTGCTCGCCGACGTCGTGCAGGCGCCGCTGCCGGTGCTCGAACTGCTCAAGGCCAAGGGCATCCTCGCGCCCTACAAGTCGCCTGCCGCGGCCGGCTATCCGGACTGGTCGCGGCCGGACGACAGCATCCAGCTGTTCGGCATCGAGTACGTCTCGTACCTCTTCAACAAAGCCATCGTCAAGCCGGCCGACGCGCCGGCGCGCTACGAGGACCTGGCCGATCCGAAGTGGCGCAACAAGATCGTCATGGCCAATCCGGCGAATCATTCGTCGACCATCTCGTGGCTCGTCGGCCTGAAGGAGAAGGTCTTCAAGACCGAGGGCGAGTGGACGAATTTCGTCAAGGCGCTCGCCGCGAACAAGCCGATGTTCGTCGCGTCGTTCGGGCCGACGCCGGCGCCGATCGAAAGCGGCGAGAAGCCGATCGGCATCTCGATGCCGAAATACATCGTGACGAAGGCGCCGGCCCCGCTCGACTGGGCACCGCGCAGCGGCCAGCCCTTGCTCGGGACGCCGCGCGCGATCGCGCTCACGGCGAAGGCGCCGCACCCGGCGGCGGCGCGCGCATTCATGGATTTCTGGCTTTCGAAGCCGGCGATGGCGCTGCTTGCGAAGGACGTCGGCGAGTACGTCCTCGCGCCCGGCGTGTTCCCCCCGATCGACGGAATCGACGCGGCCAAGGTCGTCGCCATCCGCGACCTGCCGAACGACGAGATCGAGAAATGGGGCGCCGAGTTCAAGCGCATCTTCGCCGCCTGAGCGGGCGATGGAGATCCGCATCGACGGCGTCGGCAAGAGTTACGTCGCCGAAGGCAAGGAAGTCCGCGCGCTCGACCGCATCGACCTGACGATCCCGGCGAACCGCATCTTCACCCTGCTCGGCCCGAGCGGCTGCGGCAAGACGACGCTGCTGCGCTGCATCGTCGGGCTCGAGACGCCGGACAGCGGAGAGATCCGCATCGGCGACGACATCGTCTGGTCCGCGGCGCGCGGCATCAATGTCCCGCCCGAGAAGCGCGGACTCGGGATGGTGTTCCAGACGTATGCGATCTGGCCGCACATGAGCGTGTTCGACAACGTCGCCTACCCGCTGCAGATCCGCGGCCTGGCGCGGCGCGACATCGACGCCAAGGTCGCCGCCGCGCTGCGCTTCGTCCAGCTCGAGGGGCTCGACAAGCGGTCGGCGACGCGCCTGTCGGGCGGCCAGCAGCAGCGCGTCGCGCTCGCCCGCGCGCTCGTCGCCGAGCCGAAGGTGATCCTCTTCGACGAGCCGCTCTCCAACCTCGACGCCAAGCTGCGCGAGGAGACGCGCAAGGAGTTGAAGACCTTCCTCGGCAAGCTCGGCATCACGGCGGTGTACGTGACGCACGACCGCGTCGAGGCGCTCGCGCTGTCGGACGCGATCGCCGTTTTGCGCGCAGGCGCGATCGTCGAGATCGGCACGCCACAGAAAATCTACTTTCAGGCCGACCATCGCTTCGTCGCCGACTTCATTGGCCGCGCGAACCTGATCGACGCGACGGTGCGCGGAGTCGAAGACGGGCACACCGTCGTCGACACCGCACACGGTGCCTTCGCCTGCCAGCAGCGCGATCTCGCCGCCGGCAGTGCGGCGACGCTGTGCATCCGCCCCGAGTTCATGCGCGTCGCCGCCGGCGAGCCGGCGGCCGGCGTCAACAACACGGTCGGCGGCGTCGTCGAGTCGATCGCCTTCGTCGGCGAGGTCTACGAAGTGGAGATTCGCAGCGCCGGCCAGCTGCTGCTCGCGCGAGTCGAACCCGGCGCCGACATCCATGCCGGCGACGCCGTGAGCGTCGGCGTCGACCCGGCGCACTGCCTGCTCGTCTCGCGTTAGCCGCGCCGCATGAACCCGTCGCGCCCGGCGCTGACCTATACGCTGATCGCGATCGTCGGCCTGTTGACGGTCGCGCCGGTCGCGATGCTCGCGTTCGGCAGCTTCTCGCAGGGGCTCAATGCATTCGGCCAGTTCACGACCGCCAAGTACGTCGCCGCGTATACCGACCCGGCGCTGCTCTCCGTCATCGTCAATACGATCGTCTTCGTGATCGGATCGACCCTCGTCGCGACCGGCCTCGCCCTCGTCTTCGCATACCTGAACACGCGCACCGACATCCCGTTCAAATTCCTGTTCGGCGTGCTGGCGATCGTGCCGATGATGATCCCGCACCTGCTGTTCTCGGTCGCCTGGGGGTTGCTGCTGAATCCGTCCAACGGCCTGATCAACGCCGCGCTGATGGAGACGTTCGGCCTGCCTGACGCGCCGTTCAACGTCTACTCGCTGTACGGCATGATCCTCGTCGAGGGGCTCTTGAACATGCCGATCGCGTATCTCATCATCGCCCCCGCGATGGCGTCGTTCGACGTCTCGCTCGAGGAGTCGTCGCGCGTCTTCGGCGCCGGCACCTGGCGCACGCTGCTGCGCGTGACGCTGCCGGTGCTGCGCCCGGCGATCCTCGCCGCCTTCGTGCTCGGCGTCGTGCGCAGCCTCGCGTCGTACGCCGTGCCGCGCGTCCTCGGCACGCCGGGGCGCGTCGAGGTGCTCGCGACCTATCTCTACGAGATGATCGCGACCGGCTATTCGCCCGACTACGGCAAGGCCGCCGCGCTCGGCATGAGCGCGCTCGCAACCTCGGTCGCGCTGATCTGGGCCTATCGCGCGCTGACCGCCGAAAGCGGCAAGTTCGTCACGATCTCGAGCCGCGGCTGGCGGCCGACGGTGATCGCGCTCGGGCGCGCGCGGCTGCCGCTCTTTGGGGCCGTCGCGCTGCTGTCGTTCGTCGTCATCGTGCTGCCGGTCGCCGTGCTGCTCTATACCTCGTTCATGCCGTACTCGATGGTGCCGAGCGCGCAGGCGTTCGCGCAGATGAGCTGGCGCCACTGGCTCGAAGTGATCGAGGACCCGATCTCGCTGCTCGCGCTGCGCAACAGCGTCTTCCTCGCCGTCGTCGGCGCGACGCTCGGCGTGCTGCTCTCGCTCTTCGTCGCCTACGCCATCGTCAAGCTGCGCACGCGCGCCGCGGGCGTCCTCGAGTCGCTGACCTACCTGTCGTTCTCGTTTCCGGGCATCGTCATCGGCGTCGGCTTCATGTGGTTCTTCGTGCAGACGCCGCTCTATGCGACGCTCACCGCGCTGCTCGTCGGCTACCTCGCGACCTATCTGCCGTACGGCGTGCGGCCGCTCGCGAGCGCCTTCGTGCAGGTCCACGCGCACCTCGAGGAATCCTCGCTCGTCTGCGGCGCAAGCCCGCTGACGACGGCGCGGCGCATCACCCTGCCGCTGCTCATCCCCGGCGTCGTCTCGGCCTGGATCCTGATGGCGGCGATGTTCCTGCGCGAACTCACCGTCTCGGTCGTGCTGTCGCGCCCGGGCAGCGAGGTGCTCGCGGTGCAGATCCTGTCGTTCGCCGACGACGGCCTGTGGGGCAAGCTCTCAGCGCTGGGCATCATCATGATCGCGATCTCGACCGTGCTCGTGCTTGCCGCGAGCTTCGTCGGCGCGCGCTTCAAGGCGATGCAGGGCGCGGCGGGCTGAGGACTTTCCCTTTCGTGCGAGTACGCCGATCTGGCACCGCACAATCGAGGCCCACGCCGCAAGCCTTCGAATCGATGACCGATCGCAAACACCACCTCGACACCGTCGCCGTCTCGCTGCTCGTCGCCTGCTGCGCGTTCTGGGGCTTTCAGCAGATCCTCATCAAGACGACGGTCCCCGAGGTGCCGCCGCTGTGGCAGGCCGCGATCCGCATGGCGGGTGCGACCGCGATGCTGTGGCTGTGGTGCGCCGCGCGCGGTATCAGGCTCTTCGAGCGCGACGGCACACTCGCCGGCGGGCTGCTCGCTGGCGTGCTTTTCACGGGCGAGTTCGCCTGCATCTACCTCGGCATGCAGTACACCACGGCGTCGCGGCTGACGGTCTTCCTCTACACCTCGCCGTTCGTCGTCGCGCTGTTGCTGCCGCGCTTCGTGCCGTCGGAGAGGCTGCGCGGCGTGCAGTGGGCCGGCCTCGCGCTCGCGTTTGCCGGCGTCGTCGTCGCCTTCAGCGAGAGCTTCGGCCACCTCGACGCGACACGGCTGCACGGCGACGCGCTGGCGCTGGCCGCCGGCGTGCTGTGGGGCCTGACGACGCTGACGATCCGCGCAACACGGCTCGGCCACGCGAGCGCCGAGAAGACACTCTTCTACCAGCTCGGCATCACGTCGCTCGTCACGCCGCTGCTGTCGCTGCTGCTCGGCGAGACATGGAGCCTGCACTACTCGGCCTACGCCTGGACCTCGATCGCGCTGCAGACGGCGATCGGCGCGTTTGCGAGCTATCTCGCATGGATGTGGCTGCTGCGCTACTACCCGGCAACACGCATCTCGTCGTTCACCTTCCTCACGCCGCTCTTTGCGCTGATCTTCGGCGTCGCACTGCTCGGCGAACCGCTGACCGCGCAACTGCTGTTCGCGCTCGCCGGCGTCGGGCTCGGCATCCTGCTCGTCAATCGCCGGCCGGTCGCCGCCGCCTGACGCGGCCCAACTCGACGCAGCGCGGCGCCGGGCTTGTCCCTGTGCGCGACGCTGCCTTGTCACCTCCTTGCCCTTGCCAACGTCTAACGAACACAAGCGAAGGCAAACTGGAGAGAACCATGGGCAGCGTCATGCAAGCGCAACGCGCGACGGGGCAGGAGACGGATACCGAACTGGTTGCACGCGCCGGGCATGGCGACGCACGCGCATTCGAAGCCATCATGCGGCGTCACAACCGCCTGCTCTTTCGCTGTGCGCGCGGCATCGTCGACGACGACGCCGAGGCGCAGGACGTGGTGCAGGAGGCCTATCTGCGCGCCTTCTCGACGCTGCCCCTGTTTCGCGGCGACTGCGCGCTCGGCACCTGGATGGCACGCATCGCGATCAATATCGCGCTCGACACGCAGCGCAAACAGGGGCGAACGCTCAGGCTCGACGATCTCGACGGGCCGGGCGACGCGCCCGACAGGGAGGAGATGATGTTCCTCAGCGCGCACGCCACGCCAACGCCCGACGCCCAGATCGAACGCAGCCAGATGCGCGCATTGCTGCAGCTCGCGATCGACAGCCTGCCGGCGAAGTACCGCAGCGTTTTCATCCTGCGCGCGGTCCACGAGATGAGTGTCGACGAGACGGCAGCGTGCCTGGAACTGAGTTCGGACGTCGTCAAGACGCGCTACCTGCGCGCCCGCGCGATGGTCCGTGATGCGCTCGGCGCGCATGTCGAAGCGCACTCGAACGACGTCTACAACTTCGCCGGCGCGCGTTGCGACGCCGTCGTCTCGCACGTGATCGCCAAGTTGCGACGACTCGGACTGATCGGCCCGGACAGCCCGGGCTGAAGGCGCGTTCTCGCGCGTCGCGTACCCCCCCTTTTTCAACCCACCGCAAGGAGATGGCCATGCATGGTCAGAGCATTCTGTTGCCTCGAGATTCGATGAAGCTGTCACGCCGGCGCGCGATGACCGGCACCGGGCTCGTACTGTCGGCCACGGCCGTCGCATTGCTGGGCGGCCGGGACGCGCTCGCCGCCGACGCGAAGGCGAGCGCCGCCGATATCGAGTCCGACGTGCGCATCCTCAATACGGCGCTCGGCGCCGAGTACGAGGCGATCGCCGCCTATCAGGTCGGCGCCGAAAGCGGCCTGCTCGGCAATGCCGTGCTCGCCGTCGCCGTCGCGTTTCAGGGCCACCACAAGCAGCACGCCGACGCGCTCGCGTCTGCCGTGAGCAAACTCGGCGGCAAGGCGGTCGCGACGAAGGCCAGCTACGTCTTCCCGGTCGACAAGCTCAAGACCCAGGCCGACGTACTGCGCTTTGCCGCCGGGCTGGAGCAAGGTGCGGTCTCCGCCTACCTGGGTGCGGTGCCGGTCTTCAGCGACAAGGCGCTCGCGCAGGTCGCGGCGAGCATCCTCGGCGACGAGGCAATGCATCTGGCGGTGTTGCGTCAGGTGATGGGCGAGAACCCGGTGCCGTCCGCGTTCATGTCATGAATGCAGCGCGGGTGCTCGTCTCGGCGGTCGCCATCCTGGCGGCGCAGCAGGCGCTGCCCGCCACGGCACCGCCTCGGCCAGGCGCAAACGCCGACGCGGCACGCCTGCAGCACGGCGAGCAGGTCTACGCACGCTGCGCCGCATGCCATGCGGTCGAGACGAATCGCACCGGCCCGCAACACTGCGGACTGTTCGGGCGCCGCGCCGGGACCGCGCCCGGCTACGACACGTACTCGCCCGCGATGCGCAACTCGAAGATCGTCTGGGACGGGCACAGCCTGGACGTCTTCCTGCAGGCGCCGACGCAGGCCGTTCCCGGAACGGCGATGGGCTACGCCGGGGTGAAGGACGCGCAGGAGCGCGCCGACCTGATCGCCTGGCTGCGCGTCGCGACGCAACCCGGCAAGACCTGCCGCATCGCCCGATGACGCATCGAATCCGCACGCCGCAGCCGCCGCGCCGGCGTCACCGACCCACGACACCTCGCCAGAACAGGATGAAATCGTGAAAAGCAGACCGATCGAGCACAGCCCATCCCTTCCACCCCGGCACCTTTCGCGCCGCATCAGCACGCTGGCGTGGCCCACGCTGTCCGTCGCCGCGGTGACGATGGCCGCCATCACGGCCTGCGGCGGCGCGGACGACTCGCACAACGCCGCCCTCGTCGAGCAGGGCAAGCAGATCTTTCGCTACGACACCTTCGGCGACGAGGCGCAATGGACCGATGCGCTGCGCATGCACGAAGTCATCAGTGCCGCGGTCGATCCGCAGACGGCGCTGTCGGTAGGCCTGAAGGTCGATTCCGAGGCGCTTCCCGCGGAAGTCGTGAAAGGCATCCAGGATGGCAGCATCGATCTGCGCAGCCCGGCGACGACCGTGGCGCTGCTCGAGCTGAACGCCGTCGTCGGCATCAAGGGCACGGTGGAGAGCGTGAATGGCGTCGACAAGTTGACGCACGTCGGCATCACCTGCGCGCTGTGCCACTCGACGGTCGACAACTCGTTCGCTCCCGGCATCGGCAAACGCCTCGACGGCTGGCCCAATCGGGACCTCGATCCGGGCTTGATCATCGCCCTGTCACCCGCGGTGGACGCGGCGACCAAGGCCAAGCTCAACGCCTGGGGCCCGGGCAAGTTCGACCCGCGCCACAACGTCGACGGCCTGAGCAAGCCGGTCGTGATCCCGCCAGCGTACGGCCTGGACGGCATCGACAGCATCACCGTGACGGGCGACGGCAACGAGATCGCCTACTGGAACCGGTATGTCGCGGTCGTCGAGATGGGCGGGCTCGGGTCGATGGTCGAGCCGCGCCTGAACCTGAGCGTGACGCACGGCACGGTCGACCTCGTGACCGACAAGCTGCCCGCGCTGCAGGCCTACCAGCTCAGCCTGAAGGCGCCGCCCGCACCGCGCAACAGTTTCGACGTCGCCGCCGCGGCGCGCGGCCAGCTCGTCTTCGAAGGGCCGGGCCGGTGCGCGACCTGCCACTCGGGCAGCACCTTCACCGATGCCAACGAGCGGCTGCACCCGGTCGCCGATTCGATGGCCGAGCCCGAGTCGCCGAGCTACGCCTCGCGCTCGGCGACCAAGCTGTACCGCACTTCGCCGCTCGCGGGCCTCTGGCAGCATGCGCCCTACTTCCACGACGGCTCGGCGGCGACGCTGGACGATGTCGTCCGCATCTACAACACGAAGCGCTCGCTCGGCCTCACGAGCCAGCAGCTCGCCGATCTGCGCGAATATCTGAAGTCGCTCTGAATTCGCAGTCGCGCCCGGCGCGCGGTGGCAAACAGCTGGTGACGCGCAAGAAGGCCGCAGGCGCGCGGCTCTTCACTGCGCGACCAGCCAGCCCGAGGCTGCCCGCAGCTGCGCCTCGGCCCCCTGCCCGATGCGCTCGACGAGGGTCGCCGCGTCCTCGATGCGGTCGATCAGATCGACCGCCTCGCCGGCCCAGACCATCGCCGTCTCGATGTCGCCCTCGCGCGCCGCGTCGAAGAAGGCGGCGCGCTCGGTGTCGACATTCGCGGCGAGGCCGCTCTCCTGCCCGTGCCAGCGCCGCATGAAGCGGTTCACGATCGCGCGCCCGGTATAGCCGCCGGGCCAGTCGTAGCCGCGCACGATGTCGAAGACGCG
Source organism: uncultured Burkholderiales bacterium (assembly GCA_937864005.1). Classification (GTDB taxonomy): domain Bacteria; phylum Pseudomonadota; class Gammaproteobacteria; order Burkholderiales; family Burkholderiaceae_C; genus CAIKUF01. The sequence goes on along the minus strand of CALMIL010000152.1, from coordinate 18,986 downwards.
GGTGCGCGCCGTCTCGGCGCCGCCCGCGTCGGCAATGCGCTGCTTGGCCCGCGCGTGGCCGAGCGCTTCGGTGCAGGCATAAAAGCGCGTGCCGATCAGCGCGCCCTGCGCGCCGAGCATCAGCGCGGCAGCGACGCCGCGGCCGTCCGCGATGCCGCCCGCGGCAAGCACCGGAATCGGCGCCACCGCATCGACCACCGCCGGCACGAGCGGCAGCGTGGCGCGCACGCCGCCGTGGCCGCCGCCCTCGGTGCCCTGGGCGACGATCAGGTCGGCGCCCGCATCGCGCGCCTGGCGGGCCGTGTCGAGGTCCTGCACCTGGCAGATCAGCTTGCAGCCGGCGGCCTTGATCGCCGCGACAAAGGGCAGCGGGTCGCCGAACGAGAGCATGAAGGCGTGCGGCCGGTAGCGCAGCGCGAGGGCGACGAGATCGTCGTTCGCCGCCCACGTGATGAGGCCGACGCCCCACGGCGCGCGCGCATCTGCCGCGGCGATCGCGAGCTCGGTGCGCATCCAGTCGGGGTCGCCATAGCCGCCGCCGACGAGGCCGAGGCCGCCCGCATTCGATACCGCCGCCGCGAGGCGGCCGCCGGCGACGCCGCCCATCGGGCCGAGGACGATCGGATGGCGCAGCCCGAACATGCGCGTCAGGGCGGTGTCGATCATGCCGCGATCTCGATCACGAGCGTCGGGTCGAATCGCGCGTTCTCCACCACGCCATTGCGCGCATAGCCGCGCGGGTTGGCGACGATGCGCGTCCTGCCGACGACATAGTCGAAGCTGTCGTGCACGTGCCCGTGCAGCCAGAGTTCGGGCTGCCAGCGCAGGATGCGGTTCTCGATATCGCTTACGAAGCAAGCGTTCAGCGGCGAGCCGGCGAAGCGCGGATGGATGCTGCCGAGTGCCGGCGCGAAATGCGTGACGACGACGGTCGGCCCGTCGTGCTTTTGCTCGAATCTCTGCTCCAGCCAGGCGACCGACTTGTCGAACAGGGCCTGCGACGCGGCGGGCGTGAAGAGTTCGGCGCTCGCAGGTGACACCGTGATGCGCGAGAAATCGCGCACCATGGTCTTCGCCTGCTGCAGGCCGAGTTCGCGCTGCACCGGGTCGTCGATCAAGCGGTAGTCCGACCACAGCGTGCAGCCGAGAAAGCGCACCCCGCCGAAGCGCCACTCGTCGCATTCGAGAACACGGACCTGCGTCCCCTTCGCATGCTCGCGAAGCTGCGCTACCGTCGTCTCGAGGTCCGAGCCGTAGAACTCGTGATTGCCGGCGACGAAGAGGGTCGGCTGCGCGTACTGCGCGGCCCACTCGATCGATGCCTTGGGCCGGGCAAGGTCGCCCGCGATGACGACGACATCGGCATCGGTGCGCGGCACGGGCATGGCCTGCACCGACAGGTGCAGATCGGACAGCAGCTGAATCTTCATCGCCCTACCTCGAAGCGGATGGCGCCGCCGCCTTCTCGCGCTCGACGCGCGCCGTTGCATCGCGCGCGACCGCGACCGAACCGAGCACGCTGCCCGCGGCGTCGCGCACGAGCGAGAAACTCATCTCGATGTAAAGCTTGCCGCCCGACTTGTGTAGCCCGCGCGTCAGCGTCGGATGGCCGCTCAGGCGCAGCGTGCCGCTGTGCATCGCGGCGTCGAAGCCGCGCCAGTGCGCGGCGCGCAGGCGCTCGGGGATGATCAGGTCGAGGCTGCTGCCGATCGCCTCGGCCGCACTGAAGCCGAACATCGCCGCGGCGGCGGCATTCCAGCGCTCGATCACGCCCTCGCGGTTCGCATAGACGATCGCCTCGGCGACCTGCTCGACGATCAGATCGGCGAGCGCCACCGGTGCGTCATCCGTTCGCGCGGCCACCAGCGGCAAGCCCGAATTCATCGATCGATCTCCATACGCGTCGAATCGCGTGCGTTGTCCCTCGAGGGTTTCGATTGTCGGCCACGTCCCGAAGCCCTGTTTGCGGCACCCTCATTGCGCCCTGGGCCCCGGTGCGGCGCGCAGTGACCCGGATTGCCGTGCCACCCTGCGCCGCGCGATGCGCTGCGCGAGAATGCGGCCGTCGCTGCCCGCAAGCGGCGACGCCTGCTTCGATCACCCGCCGGAGGTATTGCCATGAACAAGCTCTCACGCCGCCATTTCGGCCTGTGCGCCGCGCTCGCCGTCGCCGCCGCCGCACTGCCTGCGGGCGCACAGCCGTCGGCCGCGGCCGGCAGGAAGAACAAGGTGATCTTCCAGGTCAGCGACAACGACCCGGCGAAATGGGGGCTCGCACTCAACAATGCGCACAACGTGCAGTCCGCACTCGGCGCGGATGCGGTCGACGTCGAGATCGTCGCCTACGGCCCCGGCATCGGGATGCTGCAGGCCGACTCCCCGGTCGCGCCGCGGATCAAGACCGCGCTCGCATCGGGCACGAAGATCGTTGCCTGCGAAAATGCGATGAAGGGCCACAAGCTCGCCCCGTCCGACATGCTGCCCGATATCGGCTATGTGCCGTCCGGCGTCGTCGAGCTGATGCAAAAGGAGCAGCAGGGCTACGCCTATATCCGGCCTTGAAACCGTCGCCCGAGCCCGTCGCTCGCATTCGAGGCGGCAGCGCCGAGTCCGCACGCACGTCCCGCCGGCCGGCGATGACCACGGTCCGTTGCGCGAACCGGGACGGTGAACAGCGATGAGCCGCCCGCTCGAATCGCTCCAGCGCTGGATCGGCGACCGCCTGAGCCGCTACCTGTCGCAGCGCACGCGCGCCCGCAGCAGTTCGGCGCGCACCGATGCCACGCTGCTGATGGCCTGCCTGCGCCCGGGCGACGTGCTGCTCGTCGAAGGCCGCACGCGCATCAGCGCACCGATCAAATACCTGACGCAATCGATCTGGTCGCACGCGGCGATCTACGTCGGCGACATGCCCGGGCGGGCACGCGCCTTCATCGAGGTCGATCTGCGCGAAGGCGTGCGCGCCGTCGGCGTCGACGCCTATGCGGGACTGCACTGCCGAATCTGCCGGCCGGTGGGCATGACGGCGGTCGAGATCGAGGCGGTCGTCACGTTCGTCACGCAGCGCATCGGCTATCGCTACGACCTGAAGAATGTCTTCGACCTCGCGCGCTACCTGCTGCCCTTCGCGCCCGTGCCCCCGCACCTGCGGCGCCGCATGATCGCGCTCGGCAGCGGCGACCCGACGCGTGCGATCTGCTCGACCCTGATCGCGCAGGCCTTCGAGTCGGTGCGCTACCCGATCCTGCCGATCATCGAACGCGTGCCCTCCGGCGATCCGCTGCATCCGGATTGCATCGAGGAGATCCTGCACGTGCGCAGCTATACGCTCTACGTGCCGCGCGATTTCGACGTCTCGCCGTACTTCGCGATCGTCAAGCCGACGCTCGCATCCGGCTTCGACTTCCGCCGCCTCGCGTGGGATGACACCCTGACGCTGCCCGGCGCGTGACACGGCCGCGCGCCGCAAAGACCGCATCGCGCGGGCGTTCTTTGGCCCTGTACGCGCACCATGGCGTAGAGTGTCGCGATGGAACCACCCCGGGTTCGCGGCGTGCGCCAGACACAAGGCAGGAACGGTCGGTTTGCCGGACGGAGGCGCTGAGATGCCGAGCACGGATCGAGCCGCCCTCGCAAGGCGCTTTGCGGCGGTGCGGGATGCGTCCGTCACGCTTGTCGTGTCGCTGTCCGCGGAAGACCAGTGCGTGCAATCGATGCCGGACGCGAGCCCGACGAAATGGCATCTCGCGCACACGAGCTGGTTCTTCGAAGCGGTCGTGCTGCAACCGTACGCACGCGCCTGGCGCTGCTTCGATGCGCGCTTCGCGCGGCTCTTCAATTCGTACTACGAGAGCCTCGGACCGCGCCACCCGCGGCCGCAGCGCGGCATGCTCACAAGGCCCGCGCTCGCCGAGATCCACGCCTACCGCAAGGCGGTCGACGCCGGGGTCGCGGACTTCATCCACGAAAGCCCGGCGCAGGATTTCGCGCGTGCCGCGCCGCTCGTCGAACTCGGGCTGAATCACGAGCAGCAGCACCAGGAACTGATGCTGACCGACATCCTGCACCTGATGTCGCTCAACCCGCTGCGCCCCGCGGCGCTCGATGCGCCGGCGGTGCGCCGCGCCGTGGCCGAAGCGGGCTGGATCGAGCATCCGGGCGGCGAGGTCGGGATTGGTCATGCCGGCGCGGCATTCGCCTTCGACAACGAGACGCCGCGCCATGCGGTGCGTCTGCTGCCGTTCGCGCTCGCCAAGCGGCTCGTCACGAACGGCGAGTATCAGCGCTTCATCGACGACGGCGGCTACACGCAGCCCGGGCTGTGGCTGTCGGACGGTCTCACCGCGGTGCAGGCCGCGGGCTGGCGCGCGCCGCTGTACTGGCTGGACGACGGGACCGAGTTCACGCTGCACGGCGTCGTGCCGCGCGACGCCGATGCGCCGGTGCGTCACCTGAGCTTCTACGAAGCGGCGGCCTACGCCGAATGGGCCGGCGCCCGGTTGCCGACCGAGTTCGAGTGGGAGGCGGCGGTCAGCGGGCCGACGCCGCCGGCCCAGGTTTTCGGCGACGTGTGGCAATGGACGCGATCCTCCTACGACCCCTACCCGCGCTTTCGGCCCGCGGCCGGCGCGATCGGCGAATACAACGGCAAGTTCATGGTCGGCCAGATCGTGCTGCGCGGCAGCAGCCTCGCCACGCCCGAAGGCCATGCCCGCACGACCTACCGCAATTTCTTCCCGCCGGCGGCGCGCTGGCAGTTCAGCGGGCTGCGGCTCGCGCAAGACTTGTGACCGAATTCGAACAGGCACTCGTCACCGGCTTGTCGGCCCGGCCGCGCCGCATCGCGCCGAAGTGGTTCTATGACGCCGAAGGCTCGAGACTGTTCGAGCGCATCTGCGAACTGCCCGAGTACTACCCGACGCGGACCGAACTTGCCCTGCTCGATCGCCACGCGCCCGAGATCGCGGACCGCATCGGCCCGCGCTGCGAGATCGTCGAATTCGGCGCCGGTGCGATCCGCAAGCTGCGGGTTCTGCTCGGCGCGCTCGACCGCCCGGCGCGCTTCGTGCCGATCGACATCTCGGGCGAGCATCTGCTCGAAGCGGCGGCCTTGCTGCGACGGGCGCACCCGGCGCTCGAGGTGCGGCCGGTGGTCGCCGACTTCACCCGCGCCCTCGCGCTGCCGCCGGCGGCCGGGCCGCGCATCGGCTTCTTTCCGGGAAGTTCGATCGGCAACTTCGACCCGCCGGCCGCGGTGGAACTGCTGCGTCACTTCGCCTCGCTGCTCGGCGGCGGCGGCCTGCTGATCGGCGTCGATCGGATCAAGGACCCGGCCATCCTGCACGCCGCATACAACGACAGCGCAGGCGTCACCGCGGCGTTCAACCTGAATCTCTGGGCGCGCGCGAACCGCGAAGCCGGGGCCGGCTTCGAGCTCTCGCAATGGATGCACTCGGCGTTCTACAACGCGCCGCTGCAGCGCATCGAGATGCACCTCGTGAGCCGGTGCGCGCAACGCGTGACGGTCGCCGGCGCGTCGTTCGAGTTCGCCGAAGGCGCGAGCGTGCACACCGAGAACTCGTACAAATATTCGGTCGCCGGCTTCCAGGCGCTCGCGCGCGAAGCCGGATTCACCCCGGCCGCCTGCTGGAGCGACCGCGCGAACCGCTTCGCGCTGCACTGGCTGACGCCCGGGCCGGCCGCGGCGCCGCAGCGCTGAGGCCGGCTTCGCTACGCTGAGGTGCGCAACGGCTGCACGCGCAATTGCGACGGCCCGGCGGCGAGGGTCTGGGCGAGCAGCTTGACGAGCGCATAGACGGCGTCGATATGTGGCGTCGGCGTACCGGTCAGGCGGCCGAGCTCGGCGACCGAGCCGACCAGGGCGTCGATCTCCGGCGCGCGTCCGGCTTCGACGTCCTGCAGCATCGAGGTCTTGTGCTCGCCGACCTTCTCGGCGCCGGCGATGCGGCGTTCGAGCGTGACGCGAAAGGCGATGCCGAGCTTGGCCGCGACGGCCTGCGCCTCGCGCATCATGTCGGCCGCCAGCTCGCGCGTGAGCGGAAAGCGGCAGATGCCGGCGAGCGTCGCGTGGGCGAGCGCGCTGATCGGGTTGAAGGTCAGGTTGCCCCACAGCTTGAGCCAGATCTCGGACCGGATATCGTCGAGCACCGGCGACTTGAAGCCCGCCGCCTCGAAGCACTGCGAAACGCGCTTCACCCGCTCGCTCGCCGCGCCGTCGAGTTCGCCAACCGGGAAGCGATCGCCCTCGACGTGGCGCACGACGCCCGGCGCGAGCAGTTCGCACGCCGGGTAGACGACGCTGCCGATGATCCGGTCCACCGGCAGGCTGCGCAACAGCACGCCCCCCGGATCGACGCTTTCGACGACGCTGCCTGCAAGCGAGCCGCCGTGGGCGTGGAAGTACCAGAACGGGATGCCGTTTTGCATCGTCACGATGACCGTCTGCGGCCCGATCAGCGCGGGCAGATCGCCGACCAGTGCCGCCACCTGGTGCGCCTTGACGGCGATGACGACGATATCCTGCGGCCCGGCCTGCGCATAGTCGTTCGTCGCCCGCACCTGGCGCGCGACGTGCTCCGCACCGTCGTGCATCACGAGCTTCATGCCGTCGCGGCGGATCGCCTCGAGATTCGCGCCGCGCACGATGAAGGTCACGTCTTCGCCCGCGAGGGCGAGTTTGACGCCGACATAGCCGCCGATCGCGCCGGCACCGATGATTGCGATTTTCATGATCCCCGCTGTGTCCTCGCTTGCTGCCGTCGATCGATTGTTCCGTTGCACAAATCCTAAACGATCCCGCGATGATGCCGCCGCCGGGCCGACAATCGAACGGCCGGCGAAAGCCACCGTCCACTTCGACGACCTGGAGACTTCAGCATGGATGCACAACATCGACTCTGGGTGCGCTTTCGCGCGCCCGATGGCAGCGTCGGCTTCGGCACGCTGCACGATGGACAGATCGCCGAGCATCGCGGCGACATGTTCGCCGCGCCGCAGCCGACGGGGCGCTTCGTCGCGCTCGACGGCGCGAAGCTGCTGCGGCCGATGCAGCCGGGCAAGGTGGTCGCGCTGTGGAACAACTTCAAGGCGCTCGGCGACAAGCTCGGCCTGTCGGCTCCGCCCGAGCCGCTGTACTTTCTGAAGGCGCCGAATTCGTTCGCCGACCCGGGCGACGCGATCCTGCAGCCGCGCGACAAGGGCAAGGTGATCTACGAAGGCGAACTCGCGATCGTCATCGGCGAGCGCGCGAGCGGCGTTGCCGAACATGATGCGCTGGCGCATGTCTTCGGCTACACCTGCGTCAACGACGTGACCGCGGCCGAGGTGCTGAACCGCGATGCGACATTCGCGCAATGGACGCGCGCCAAGGGCCACGACGGCTTCTGCCCGCTCGGACCGGCGATCGCGACCGGCCTCGACGCCGCCCGGCTCGTCGTGCGCACGACCTTGAACGGCGAGCTGCGCCAGGATTTTCCGATCAGCGACATGCGCTTCACCGTCGCCCAGCTCGTGAGCCTGATCTCGCAGGACATGACGCTCGAGCCGGGCGACGCGATCCTGTGCGGCACGTCGATCGGCGTCGGCTCGATGAAGCCGGGCAGCGACGTGGCCATCGAGATCGAGGGCATCGGCGCGCTGCGCAACCGCTACGTCGCGCGCGACTGAGCTTGCGTCACTTGACAAGCAGGACCGGCATCGCCGCCTGAGCGGCGGTCGATTGCGCGACCGATCCGATCAGCGCCGCGGTATGCGTGCCCAGGCCGCGCGTCCCCATCACGATCAGATCGCAGGATTGCGCCGCGGCGAGCGTGGCGATCGTCGATCCGGGCTCGCCCGCGCCGTAGTGGTCCGTATGCGCGATGCCCGCCGCGTCGAGCAGCGCGCGGACCGGCTGCAGCGCGGCCTCGCTGCGCTCGCGGTGGTACTCGTCGAGCGTCGTGCCCGGAACGAAGCGCGACACGTCGCCCGACACCGGCCGCTGCACATTCACGAGATGCACCGAAAGCGCGGCCGGGTCGCGCAGATCGCCGCGCAACGCGATCAACTGCCTGGCGGCGCGCGAGGCGCCCTCCGAGCCGTCGACCGCCAGCAGAACCCTCCTCAGTGCGCCCGGCAGGATGCCGTCGGACGCCGCCCGGCCGGGCGCCACGTGTTGGACCCTGCCCGCCGCCATCGCGGCAAGCTTGCGTGCCGCCAGCCACTTCCCGACGACGACGACGAGCACGGCGCAGATTGCCGGCGCCCCCCAGTGCAGGAAGGCGGCGTGCCCGTCGACCCAGGGGCTGTCGACCGGATCGGTGACGAGCATGTCGCCGGCGACCCAGCCCAGCAGCGCGGCGCCGAGCGTGATGATGATCGGAAAGCGCTCCATCAGCTTCAGGAGCAGCTGGCTGGCGAAGACGACGAGCGGGATCGAGATCGCCAGGCCGATGACGAGCAGCACGGTGTGGCCCTTGGCCGCCGCCGCAACCGCGATCACGTTGTCCAGGCTCATCACGAGGTCGGCGACGAGGATGGTGCGGATCGCCGCCCCGAGCGAGCCGGCGACCGCCGCGTGTTCGCCGCCTTCGTCCTCCGGCAGCAGCAACTGCACCGCGATCCACAACAACAGCCCGGCACCGACGATCTTGAGGTAGGGCAGACGCAGCAACTCCACGGCGCCGATCGTGAGCGCGATGCGCATCACGACCGCCGCGCCGCTGCCCCAGACGATCGCCTTCTTCTGCTGGTCCGGCGCAAGCCCGCGTGCGGCGAGCGCGATGACGACCGCGTTGTCGCCCGACAGCACGATGTTGACGCCGATGATCTGCAGCAGCGCGATCCAGAATTCCGGGCTCGAGACGGTCATCGCGTCCCTTCTTGCGCAGCCACGGCGGCGGATATCTCCAGCGCGGCGCCGGTCACGGCTGTGCCACCGTCGTCCGCCCGGCCGCCGTCAGCAACTGCCCGCCGCCGTAGCTGCCCTGGCGCGGCGGCGTGCCGCCCGCGCGGACGCGGATCGCACAGTATTTGAGCTCGGGAATCTTCGCCATCGGGTCGAGCGCGGGATTCGTCAGCCGGTTGATCGCCGCCTCGTAGTAGCAAAACGGCACGAAGACGGCGCCGCGCGGCGTGCCCGGCTCGGCGCGCGCATAAAGGCTCACGGCGCCGCGGCGCGATTCGATCGTCAGCACCGCGCCGGGCTTGGCGCCGAGCGCATCCAGATCGAGCGGATGGACGAGCACGGTCGGATCGGGTTCGATCGCATCGAGCACGCTCGCCCGCCGCGTCATGCTGCCGGTATGCCAGTGCTCGAGCTGGCGGCCGGTGATCAGGACCATCGGAAACTCGGCATCGGGGCGCTCGTCGGCGGGGACGATATCGACCGGAACGAAGCGCGCCTTGCCGCCTTCGCGCGGAAAGTCATCGACGAAGACGACCGGCTCGCCCGGGTCGCCCTCCTTCGTGCAGGGATAGGTCACCGCATGCTCGCGCTCGAGGCGCTCCCAGGTGATGCCCGCGATGCTCGTCATCGTCCGGCGCATCTCTTCGAATACCTCGCGCGCGTCGCGGTAGTCCCACGCCAGACCGAGGCGCCTGCCGATCTCCTGGATGATCCACAGGTCCTGGCGCGCGTCGCCGGGCGGCGTGATCGCCTGGCGCGCCATCTGCACCATGCGGTCGGTATTCGTGAATGTGCCGGTCTTCTCGGGAAACGCACTCGCCGGCAGGATGACGTCGGCCAGAGTCGCCGTCTCGGTCAGGAAGATATCCTGCACGACGAGGTGCTCGAGTTTCGCGAGCGCCTCGCGGGCGTGGTTCGCATCGGGATCGGACATCGCCGGGTTCTCGCCCTGCACGTACATGCCGCGAATCTCGCCGCGCTTGGCGGCGTGCATGACCTCGACGACGGTCAGGCCGACCCGGTCGTCGAGAGCGCCGGCGGCAAGCCCCCAGGCGTGCTCGAAATGCGCACGCACCTCGGGGCTGCCGACATGCTTGTAGTCCGGGAGCATCATCGGAATCAGCCCGGCGTCCGACGCGCCCTGCACGTTGTTCTGCCCGCGCAGCGGATGCAGGCCCGTCCCCGGGCGCCCGATCTGCCCCGTCATCAGCGCAAGGGCGATCAGGCAGCGCGCGTTGTCGGTGCCGTGCACGTGCTGGCTCACGCCCATGCCCCACAGGATCATCGCAGCGCCGGACTTCGCATACAGCCGGGCGACATAGCGCAGCGTCTCGGCGGCTATGCCGCAGATCGGCGCCATCGCCTCCGGCGAATAGGCCTGGACATTGCGCCGCAGCTCGTCGTAACCGATCGTGCGGCTCGCGACGAAGCCTTCGGCGACGAGCCCTTCGGCGACGATGACGTGCATCATCGCGTTGAGCATCGCGACATCGGTCGACGGCCTGAACTGCAGGAAACGGTGCGCCAGACGCGCCAGGTCGGAACGCCGCGGGTCGCAGACGATCAGCTTCGTTCCCGCCTTCACCGCATTCTTCAGGAAGGTCGCCGCGACCGGATGGTTCACGGTCGGGTTCGAGCCGATCACGATCACGACCTCGGCCTTCGTCACGTCCATCACCGGATTGCTCACCGCGCCCGAGCCTATGCCTTCGAGCAGCGCGACGACCGACGACGCATGGCACAGCCGCGTGCAGTGGTCGACGTTGTTGCTGCCAAAGCCGGTGCGCACGAGCTTCTGGAACAGATACGCCTCCTCGTTGCTGCCCTTGGCCGAACCGAAGCCGGCGAGTGCCCTCGCGCCGTGGCGGTCGCGGATCGCCTTCAGCCCGCCGCCTGCGAAGGCGAGCGCCTCGTCCCACGTTGCTTCGCGAAAGACGTCCAGCACCCGGTCCGGATCGAGCGTGAAGTCACCGCGCTTGGGCGGCGCATCGTGGCGCCGGATGAGCGGCTTCGTCAGGCGCTGCGGATGGTGGGCGTAGTCGAAGCCGTAGCGTCCCTTCACGCACAGCCGCCCCTGATTGGCCGGGCCCATGCGGCCCTCGGCGAATACGATGCGGTTGTCCTTGACGTGATAGGTGAGCTGGCAGCCGACGCCGCAATACGGGCACACCGAAGCGACCTGCCGGTCCGCCGCCTCGAGCGAGACGCCGCGCGCGGTCATCGAGGCATCGGTCCATGCCATGTTCGCCAAGGCGCCGGTCGGGCACGCCTGCACGCATTCACCGCAGCCGACGCAGCTCGATGCGCCCATCGCATCGTCCATGTCGAACATGATCCGCATCTCGGCGCCGCGCGCCGCGAGGCCGATCACGTCGTTGACCTGTTCGTCGCGGCAGGCTCGCAGGCAGCGCGTGCACTGGATGCAGGCTTCCAGATGCACCGCCATGGCCGGGTGCGACAGGTCGGGCGGCGGCTGCACGCGCGACGGGAAGCGCGGCTTGCCGACGGCGAGCCTAGCGGCCCAGACGTCGAGCTCGTTGTCGCGCGCGAAGGCCTGCGCCGGCATGTCGGCGAGGAGCAACTCGAGCACGAGGCGCTGCGACTTGCGCGCGCGCTCGCTGTCGGTCGTCACCGTCATCCCGCTGCTTGCCGTGCGGCAGCACGCCGGCGCAAGGACGCGCTCGCCGGCGATCTCGACGACGCATGCCCGGCAGTTGCCGGCCGGCGCGAGGCCCGGCTTGTAGCAAAGGCGCGGTATCTCGACCCCCTCGCGGTCGGCGACGTCGATCAGCCGTTCGCCGCTTCGCGCCTGCACCTCGCGGCCGTCGAGCATGAAGCTGATCGCCGGCGCATCGGGCGCCGCCGCCTGCCAGGGCGCGCGCGCATTCATTGGCCGTTTTCCCTTTCGAGTTCATGCCCGAAATACCGGACGGCGCAGTCGAGCGGATTGGGCGCCGCCTGGCCCAGACCGCAGATCGACGCGTCGCGCATCACCTGCGACAGATCGGCGAGCAGCGGCAGATCCCAGCGCGGCCCGGCGATCAGCGCCGAGGCCTTGGCCGTGCCGTTGCGGCACGGCGTGCACTGGCCGCACGATTCATGAGCGAAGAAGTGCATCATGCTGCGCGCCGCGTCCATCGCGCGGTCGCGCTCCGACAGCACGATCACGCCGGCCGAGCCGATGAAGCAGCCATGCGGCTGCAGCGTATCGAAGTCGAGCGGCACGTCGCCCAGAGCGGCCGGCAGGATGCCGCCCGACGCCCCGCCCGGCAGGTAGGCATAGAAGGTGTGCCCGTCCTGCATGCCGCCGCAGTACTCGGCAATCAGCTCGCGCACCGTGATGCCGGCCGGTGCGAGCTTGACGCCCGGATATTTCACCCGCCCCGAGACCGAGAACGACCGCAAGCCCTTGCGTCCGTGCCTGCCGTGCGAGGCGAACCATGCGGCGCCCTTCTCGACGATCTCGCGCACCCAGTACAGCGTCTCGAGGTTGTGCTCGAGCGTCGGACGGCCGAAAAGGCCGACCTGCGCGACATAGGGCGGCCGCAGGCGCGGCATGCCGCGCTTGCCTTCGATCGATTCGATCATCGCCGACTCTTCGCCGCAGATGTAGGCCCCCGCACCGCGCCGCAGAAAGATCTCCGGCATGCCGGGGCAAGGCGGCTTCGCGCGAAGCGTCGCGAGTTCGCGCTCGAGCATCGCGCGGCAGGCGTGGTACTCGTCGCGCAGATAGATGTAGACCGCCGCCGCGTCGACCGCCCAGGCGGCGATCAGCATGCCTTCGAGAAACCGGTGCGGATCGGTTTCGAGGTAGCGCCGGTCCTTGAAGGTGCCGGGCTCGCCTTCGTCGATATTGATCGCCACCAGGCGCGGCGCGGGTTCGGCCCGCACGATGCTCCATTTGCGGCCGGTCGAGAAACCCGCACCGCCGAGACCGCGCAGACCCGAGCCCGACAGTGCCTCGATGATGTCTTCGACCCGGTGTCTGCCGGCGGCGCACGCTGCGAGAAGCGCGTAGCCGCCACCCGCTTCGTATGCCGCGCGGTCGACATAGTCCTCGGAAGAGGCCTTCGTGCAGCCGGCGGCGACGGCGGCCTGCACGCGCTCGAGGGTCGCATTCGGAATCGGATGCTGGCCGACGACGGCCGCCGGCGCCTGCTCGCAGCGGCCGATGCACGGCGCGGCGATGACGCGCACGTCGGCGCCGAGAAGCGCCGGCAGCCGCGCGAGCAGATCCTGCGCACCCTGCATCGCACACGACAGGCTCTCGCAGACGCGCACCGTCAGCGCCGGCGGCGCGGCGTCGCCCTCGCGGACGATATCGAAGTGGTGATAGAAGGTCGCGACCTCGTAGACCTCGCTCTGCGCGAGGCGCAGCTCGTGCGCGAGCGCCGCCAGATGGTCGGCCGACAGATGGCCGAAGCGATCCTGCAGCAGGTGCAGGTACTCGATCAGCATGTCGCGGCGGCGCGGCGCCGCGGCCAGCAGTTCGCGTACCGAGGCGAGCGCCTCGGCGCTTGCGCGCCGGCCCCGCGGCGCTTCGCGCTTGCGCTCGCGCGTCAGCGCCGCACCATTCTGGCGCCCCGCCGATGGCCGGCCGGTGCCTCGATCCGCTGCCTCGGCGGGCGCAGCGATCGTCGTCTCCTTCGTCGTCATGCCGGGTCTTCGAATCCGGTTCGCGTGTGAATGCCTCGCCGTTCAGATCACCCTGGCGGCGCGCAGCGCGGCGATCTCGGCGGCCGAATAGCCGAGCTGCGCCATCACCTCGTCGGTATGTTCGCCGAGCAGCGGCGAGCGCCTGACCTCGGTCCGGCTGTCCGACAGCTTGATCGGGTTGCCCACGCTCAGATAGGTGCCGCGCGTCGGGTGCTCGACCTCGACGATCGTTCCGGTCGCGCGCAGGCCTTCGTCGGCGGCGATTTCCTTCATCGACAGGATCGGCCCGCACGGAATGTCGTATTCGTTGAGGATCGTCATCGCCTCGAACTTGGTCTTCGTCATCGTCCATTCCTCGATGCGAGCGAAGATCGACTTCAGGTGCTTCAGCCGGGCGGCCGGCTTCGCATACTCGGGATCGGTGATCCAGCCCTCCTCGCCGATCACCTTGCAGATCGCCGGCCACACCGGGGCCTGCGTGATGAAGTAGATGTAGGCGTTCGGATCGCTCTCGAAGCCCTTGCACTTCAGAATCCAGCCCGGCTGGCCGCCGCCCGACGCGTTGCCGGCGCGCGGCACGGTGTCGCCGAAGTGGCCGTACGGATACTGCGGATACTCGTGCAGCGTCGCCGTCCGTTCGAGCCGCTGCTGGTCGCGCAGCTTCACGCGGCACAGGTTCAACACCGAATCCTGCATCGGCGCGAGCACCTTCTGGCCGCGGCCGGTGCTGTTGCGCTGATAGAGCGCGGCGACGATGCCGAGCGCCAGGTGCAGCCCGGTGCCCGAGTCGCCGATCTGCGCGCCGGTGACGAGCGGCGGGCCGTCGTCGAAGCCAGTGGTGGAGGCCGCGCCGCCGGCGCACTGGGCGACGTTCTCGTAGACCTTGCAGTCCTCGTAGCGGCCCGGGCCGAACCCCTTCACCGAGGCGACGATCATGCGCGGGTTGAGGGCGTGGATGTGCTCCCACGTGAAGCCCATGCGGTCGAGCGCGCCGGGAGCGAAATTCTCGACGAGCACGTCGCAGGTCTTGATGAGGCGATCGACGACTTCCTTGCCCTTCGGGTCCTTCGTGTTGACGGTGATCGAGCGCTTGTTGTGGTTGAGCATCGTGAAGTAGAGGCTGTCCACGTCCGGGATATCGCGCAACTGGCCGCGCGTCGCATCGCCCTCGCCCGCCTTCTCGACCTTGATCACGTCGGCCCCGAACCAGGCCAGCAACTGGGTGCAGGTCGGCCCGGACTGCACGTGCGTGAAGTCCAGGATGCGCACGCCATCGAGTGCCTTGCTCACTTGCGTTCTCCTTGGTGATTCGATTCTGTTCGCCCGCCGCCGACCTTGCGATCAGGAACAATCGGGGCGGTTGCCTACGAAGGCGTCGATTATGTTGTCTGTCGCGCAAGGCGAGCGCCGGCCGCGCGCTTGACCGCGGCCGGCGAACGAGAATTGCCAGCGCCGCATCCCGCGCACGCCACGCCCTGCGTTCAGCCGCCGCGCTGGCTCATCACGCGCAGCAGGTTCTCGACGCCCACCACGCCGGGCACCGCGGCGGCGACCCGTTCGGTCCGCTCGCGCTCGGTCGCGTCGACGACGATGCCGCTGAGCCGGACGAGGCCGCGCGCCGCTTCGATCGTCACGTTGACGCCGGCCGTCCGCGCATCGTCGCGCAGCGCGGCGCGCACGTGGGCGCCAAGCGCCAGACCCGCAAGCTTCGTGCGCGATGCCTCGGTCTCGGCGAACTCGGGCCGCGCGAGCAGACCCTTGATCTGCTGCACGCAGGTCTCGACCGTCAGGCGGTCGGTGTTGAGCACCATGTCGAACAGCACCGGCGCATTCCACGTCACGCCGAACTGCTCGTGCATGCGTGTAGCGTTCGCATGGTCGCTGCGTTCGATCTCCTTCGCCGCGGCGTCGGCGTCGTCGGTATCGAGCTGCTGCATCAGCCACTGCACCCGCTTCTCGAACGGCCGCATGATGCGGATGCACGGCACGTGCTGCACCGGGTGCAGCAGCAGGGTCGCGCCCCAGCCGCGGATCACGACGTTGCCCTTCGCGGCGGCGTCGAGCACCTCGCGCGCGGTGTAGACGGCCATCGCCTGACGATCGGCGCGCAGCCGCTCGATCGGCCCGGCCTTGCCGCTGCGCAGCCGGTTGATCAGGCTCTTGGAGACGTGCATCTTCTCGGCGACCTGCTCGGCCACCTCGTGCTGAAGCGTATCGATGCCGAGCTCGCGCGCCAGTTCCTCGGCGATATCCTGCGCAAGCGACCCCATCCCCTGCGTCAATGCGATGACCGGCATGTCGCCCCCTCTTCTTCAGTCCACCGGCCGCTGCGCGGCGAGTTCGTCGGCCCTGGGGTGGCGCACGATCGCGATCGCCTTCCCGATGAGCGGCCAGAACAGCAACACGAGCGCAAGCGTCGTGATCGAGCCGACGAGCCAGTTCGACCACATGATCGAGACGTCGCCCTGCGACATCAGCATCGCCTGGCGGAACGAATCCTCCGCCTTGTCGCCCAGCACGAGGGCGAGCACGAGCGGTGCGAGTGGATAGTCGAGCTTCTTGAAGACGTAGCCGACGATGCCGAAGGCGAGCATGAACCAGACGTCGAGCATCGCGCCGGCGACCGTATACGCGCCGATCGCGCAGATCACGATGATGACGGGCGCGATGATCGAAAACGGAATGCGCAGGATCGAAGCGAAGAGCGGCACCGTCGACAGCACGACGACGAGGCCGACGACGTTGCCGAGGTACATGCTCGCGATCAGGCCCCAGACGAAATCCTTCTGTTCGACGAACAGCAGCGGCCCCGGCTGCAGGCCCCAGATCAGCAGCCCGCCGAGCAGCACGGCGGCCGTCGGCGAACCGGGAATGCCGAGCGCGAGCATCGGCAGCAGCGCGCTCGTCCCGGCGGCGTGGGCGGCGGTCTCCGGCGCGATGACGCCCTCGATCTCGCCGGTGCCGAACTTCGAGCCGTTGCGCGACATCTTCTTCGCCAGGCCGTAGCTCATGAACGAGGCTGGCGTCGCGCCGCCCGGCGTGATGCCCATCCAGATGCCGACGAGCGCGCTGCGCAGCGATGTGACCCAGAATTTCGGCAGGGTCTTCCACGTCTCCCAGACGACCTTCGGGTTGATCTTCGCCGTCTTGCCGGAGAACTCCAGCCCCTCCTCCATCGACAGCAGGATCTCGCCGATGCCGAACAGGCCGATGACGGCGATCAGGAAGTCGAAGCCGCGCATCAGTTCGGAAAAACCGAAGGTCAGACGCAGCTTGCCGGTGACGGTATCCAGGCCGACCGACGCGAGCGCGAAGCCGAGCGCCATCGAGATCAGGATCTTGAAGGGCGAGCCCTTGCCCATGCCGACGAAGCTGCAGAACGTCAGCAGGTAGACCGAGAAGAACTCGGGGGATCCAAAGCGGAGCGCAAAATTCGCGACGAGCGGCGCGAGGAAGGTGATCATCAGCACGGCGACGAAGGCGCCGACGAACGACGACGTGAACGCTGCCGTCAGCGCCTGCCCCGCCTGCGCGCGCTGCGCCATCGGATAGCCGTCGAAGGTCGTCGCCACCGACCACGGCTCGCCGGGAATATTGAACAGGATCGACGTGATCGCGCCGCCGAAGAGGGCCCCCCAGTAGATGCACGACAGCATGACGATCGCCGAGGTCGGCGACATCGAGAACGTGAGCGGCAGCAGGATCGCGACGCCGTTGGCGCCGCCGAGCCCGGGCAGAACGCCGATCAGCACGCCAAGGACGATGCCGACGAACATCAAGCCGAGGTTGGCCGGCGTCAGAATGACGGCAAAGCCCGAAAGCAGTGAACCGAGTGCGTCCATCGACCGGCCTTCGCGGAATCGAGACGGCGTTCAGTAGCCGAGGAAGGCGAGCGGCTCGAAGCGGCCCTTGTAGAGCGGCACCTTGAACCAGACCTCGAACATGACGAAGAAGAACGCGCTCACCGCAAGGCCGAGAAAGACGCCCTTCGCGGGCTGGTACCTGCCGAGCACGATCATGAAGGCGGCGATGTAGATCGCCGAGGCGACGTAGACGCCGACGAACACGATCGCGAACACGAAGGCGACCGCCGGCAGCAGGACCGACGCGACGCGGCCGAGTTGCTGGCGATCGACGAACACGCCGGTGTCGCGCGATTTCGAGAACATCGCTTCGTAGAACACGCCGAGCGCGGCGAAGCAGATGACGAGCCCGATGTAGAAGGGAAAGTAGCCCGAACCCGGGCCGTCGTCGCTCCAGCCTGCGCCGAGCTGGCGCGCCTGCACGATGACGACCGTGCCGACGGCGAACAAGATGGCGGCGACGATCGCATCCATCGTGTTGTTCCTGACGACGGCCGGCGACTGTGGCGCGCCTTGCGACTGAGGGTCTGACATGCCTGGCTCCTGCAAGGCTTGCGCACTGCCCGCGGCCGCCGGTCAGGGCTTGCGCCCGGCATGGCTGGCGGCCAAGCGCGGCGCGCCCGCTCGCGACCTCACTTGGCGAGAAAGCCGGCGTCGGTCATCAACTGCTTGTGCGCCGCTTCCGCGGCGGTCAGCCATTTCACGTAGTCCGGACCAGAGAGCGCCGTCGTGTTGAAGGCGCCCTTCTCCATGAAGTCCTTCCACTCCGGGGTTTCGCGCACCTTCTTCAGCAGATCGCTGTAGAACGCGACCTCCTCGGGCGTCACGCCCGGCGCCATGAAGATGCCGCGCAACATCAGGTAGTCGGTCGGAACGCCGGCCTCCTTGCACGTCGGGATGTCGCCCCACGCCATCGTATCGGTGACCTTCGCCTTGTAGGGCATGCGGGTGTCGTCGAAGACGCACAGCGGGCGCAGCTTGCCGGCGCGCCATTGGGCGACGGCCTCGATCGGATTGTTCACGCTCGAGTCGATGTGGCCGCCGACGAGCTGAACGGCGACGTCGCCGCCGCCCTTGAACGGCACGTAGATGAACTTGACGCCGGTCGCCTTCTCGATGCCGACGGTGATGATCTGGTCTTCCTGCTTCGACCCGGTGCCGCCCATCTTCATCTTGTTCGGGCCGGCCGCCTTCACCGCGTCGATATAGTCCTTCGCCGTCTTGTACGGCGCATCGGCGTTGACCCAGAGCACGAACTGGTCGAGCGCCATCATCGTCACCGGCGTCAGGTCCTTCCAGTTGAACGGCACGCCGGTCGCCATCGGCGTCGTGAACAGGTTCGACAGCGTGATGATGATCTTGTTCGGATTGCCCTTCGCTTCCTTCACGTCGAGAAAGCCCTCGGCGCCCGCGCCGCCGGACTTGTTGACGACGATCATCGACTCCTTCATCAGCTTGTGCTTGACGACGATGCCCTGGATCAGGCGCGCCATCTGGTCGGCGCCGCCGCCGGTGCCGGCGGGGACGATGAACTCGACCGGCTTGGTCGGCTCCCAGGCCAG
>CALMIL010000151.1 GCA_937864005.1 uncultured Burkholderiales bacterium | reverse complement strand
CCGCCGGTCGCGGCGGTGTAGTCGTTGTCGATGACGACCGTCAGGTTGTCGCTCTTGTTGAAGACGGCGTTGGCGACGCCGCTCGTCAGCCCGTTGTGCCAGAAGCCGCCGTCGCCCATCACGCTGATGACGCGCTTGTCGGCCGGCGCGTTCAGCGCCGACGCGCCGGCGCCGCCCAGGCCGTAGCCCATCGTCGTGTTGCCGAAGTTGAACGGCGGCAGGATCGAGAACAGATGGCAGCCGATGTCGGCGCTGACGTGGTGCTCGCCGATCTCGCGCTCGAGCAGCTTCATCGCGGTGAAGATCGGCCGCTCCGGGCAGCCGGTGCAAAAGCCGGGCGGGCGGCCCTGCACGAGGCCGTCGAGCGCGGCGACCGGCGCCGGCCTGGGCAGCAGCTCGGCGACGTCGCCCTCGGTCCGCGCCGTCTCCATGAAGCCGGGCGCGTGCTGCGCGAGGAAGCGGCGCAGGCCGTCGATCAGCACCGCGGTGACGTACTCGCCGGCCATCGGCAGCGGCCCCTTGCCGACGACGCGGGTCTGCACGTCGGCTTGGCGCAGCAGGGTCGTGATGTTTTGTTCGATGAAGTTGGGCTGGCCTTCCTCGACGACGAGCACGGCGCGTTTGGGCGTACAGAACCGCGTCAGTTCGCTCGAGATCAGCGGGTAGGCGACGTTGAGCACATAGATCGGCAGCTTCGCGTTGCCGAACACGTCCGACAGGCCCAGGCGCTGCAGCGCGCGGATCAGGCTGTTGTACAGGCCCCCCTGGACGACGATGCCGACGTCGGCCGTGCCGTCGCCGAAGAATTCGTTGAGCCGGTGGCGCTCGATGAACTCGACCGCCGCCGGCCAGCGCTCGCGCACCTTCTCCTGCTCGTGGGCGAAGCTCGCCGGGGGCAGCACGATGCGATCGACATCGCGCCGCGGCGACTCCTGCGCGTCCTTCAGCGTGAACGCGGCGCGCCGGTTCGCACTCGCCGCGAACTGGCCGTGGACATGGCAGGTGCGGATGCGCAACTGCAGCATCACCGGCGTGCGGCTCGCTTCGGAAAGCTCGAAGCCGGTCTTCACCGCGCTCACGATGGACGGCAGGTTGGGCCGCGGGTCGAGCAGCCAGATCTGCGACTTCATCGCGAACGCGTGGCTGCGCTCCTGCATGATCGACGAGCCGTCGCCGTAGTCCTCGCCGACGATGACGAGCGCGCCGCCGGTGACGCCGCCCGACGCGAGGTTGGCGAGCGCATCGGACGCGACGTTGGTGCCGACCGTCGACTTGAACGTCACCGCGCCGCGCAGCGGGTAGTTGACCGACGCCGCGAGCGTCGCCGCCGCCGTCGCCTCGTTCGCGCTGTTCTCGAAGCGGATGCCGTTCTCGGCGAGGATGTCCCGGGCGTCGGCGAGCACGTCCATCAGGTGCGAGATCGGCGCCCCCTGGTAGCCGGCGACGTAGGACACGCCCGATTCGAGCAACGCCTTGGTGACGGCGAGGATGCCCTCGCCACTGAAGGTCTCGCCCGCGCCGAGCCGCAACTTCTTGACCTCTTCGACAAACGAACGCTCTGCCATTCCCGATCCTTGCAATGCCGTCCGAGTTGAGCATAGGCGCAAGGTCAACGTCAATTCGCGCCGCTCGCGTAGGGCCTTCGCGGTGCAGGGTCTCGGCGCGGCGCCTGCGTTGCGGCGCCCGCCGGCGGCGTCGGTGATAGAGTGAACTTCGACATTCACGATCGCAACGATGACCACCGACAACCCCGCAGTCGCACCCGACGCCCGCGACGTGCGCATGCGCGGCTTCGCCCGGCGCGCCGAGGTGGCTGACGCTTTGCGGTGGATCGACGGCCATGCGCAGCGCCTGTCGTCCGAGACGGTCGCGATCGACGCCGCCGCCGGGCGCGTCCTCGCCGATGACATCCGCGCCGCGATCGACGTTCCGGCCTTCGACCGCGCCGCGATGGACGGCTACGCGCTGCGCGGCGACGAGACGACCGGCGCGAGCGACTACAACCCGCTCGCCTTTCGCGTCGTCGGCCAGGCGCTGCCGGCGCGGCCGTTCGAGGCGACCGTGCAGCCCGGCGAAGCGGTGCGCATCATGACCGGCGCGCCGCTGCCGGCCGGCGCCGACGCCGTCGTGCCCGCCGAATACGCGCGCGAGACGGCGCAGGGCATGGAAACGTCGATGGCGTTCGGCCCCGGCAAGCACGTCGGCCGCCAGGGCGAGGACCTCGCGTGCGGCGCCGCCGTGCTGGCCGCCGGGCGGCGCCTGCGGCCGCAGGACCTCGGCGTCATCGCCTCGCTCGGCAGCGCCGAGGTCGAGGTCATCCGCCAGCCGCGGGTGCGCATCGTCGCGACCGGCGGCGAGGTGGTCGCCCCCGGCGCCGACAAGGGCGCGTTCCAGATCTACGACGCCAACTCGGCGATGCTCTTCGCGCTCGTCGCGCGCGACGGCGGCATGCTCGAATCGCACCTGCGCACCGGCGACGACGCGCTTGCGGTGCGCGAAGCGATCACGGCTGCGGGCGCCGATATCGTGCTGATCTCGGGCGGATCGAGCGTCGGTGCCGAGGACCACGCGCCGCGCCTCCTGGCCGAGGCCGGCGAACTCGCGGTGCACGGCGTCGCGATGCGGCCGTCGAGCCCGGCCGGCTTCGGCCGCGTCGGCGCGACGCTCGTCTTCCTGCTGCCGGGCAACCCGGTGTCGTGCCTTTGCGCCTACGACTTCTTCGCCGGCCGCGCGTTGCGCCTGCAGGGCGGCCGGCCGGCGCGCTGGTCGTACCCGGTACTGACGGCGGTCGTCGGTCGCAAGATCGTCTCGGCGATCGGCCGCGTTGATTACGTCCGCGTGCGGCTGCGCGACGGCGAGGTCGAGCCGCTCGCTTTGAGCGGCGCGTCGGTCCTGTCGTCGACGATCCGCGCCGACGGCTTCGTCGTCGTGCCGGCCGAAAGCGAAGGTTGCGCACCGGGCAGCACGGTCGATGTTCACCTCTACGACCCCGCATAGCGCATGACGACCACCGATCGCCCGAGCGGCGCGGCACCGGCCGCGGACGGCCGGCAGACGCAGTTCCTGACCGTCATCACGCGCGACGAGGCGACGGCGCGCTTTCGCCGCCACCTGAAGCTCGAACCGCTCGGCTTCGAGACCGTCGCGCTCGCCGCCGCGCTCGACCGCGTGCTCGGCGAAGACGTCATCGCCGGCGTCGACGTGCCAGGCTTCGACCGCTCGAACGTCGACGGTTTCGCGCTGCTCGCCGCCGACACCTTCGGCGCGACCGAGGACGCGCCGCGCCGCGTGCGCCGTAACGGCGAAGTGCTGACGCCGGGCGTCGTGCCGGGTACGGCCGTGCGCGCCGGCGAGGCAAGCGTGATCGCGACCGGCGCGATGCTGCCGCGCGGCGCCGATGCGGTCGTCATGGTCGAGCACACCGAGATCGTCGAGACCGGCGGCGCAACAAAGATCGAGATCAGCCGCGCTGTCGCGCCCGGCGACAACGTCAGCTACGCCGGCACCGACATCGCGCGCGGCGAGACCGTGCTGCGCGCCGGGCAGCTCGTCACGTCGCGAGAGATCGGCGTGCTGGCCGCGATCGGCGTCGCCGAGGTGCGCGTGTGCCGCCGCCCGCGGGTCGCGATCCTGTCGACCGGCGACGAGATCGTCGCCCCCGGTGCGCCGCTGCCGCTCGGTTCGATCTACGACTCGAACGCGGCGATCATCGGTGCCGCAGTCACCGAGCTGGGCGGCGAGCCGGTGCTGCTCGGCGTGATCCCCGACGACGAGGCGCGCCTCGCCGAAGCGCTCGACGCCGCGCTGCAGTACGACGCGGTCCTGCTGTCGGGCGGCACATCGAAGGGCGCGGGCGACCTGTCGTACCGCGTCGCGAGCCGCTTGGGCGACCCCGGCATCGTCGCCCACGGCGTCGCGCTCAAGCCCGGCAAGCCGATCTGCCTCGCGGTCAGCAACGGCAAGCCGGTCGTCATCCTGCCCGGGTTTCCGACCTCGGCGATCTTCACATTCCACGAGTTCGTCGCGCCGGTGATCCGCGCCTTTGCCGGGCTGCCGCCACAGCGCAAGCAGACCGTCACGGCAAGGCTGCCGATGCGCGTCAACTCCGAGCGCGGGCGCACCGAATACCTGCTCGTCAGCCTGATCGAAGGCGACGGCGAGATGAGCGCCTATCCGATGGGCAAGGGCTCGGGGTCGGTGACGACCTTCAGCGGCGCCGACGGCTTCATCACGATCGACCAGCACACCGAGATCGTCGATGCCGGAGCCGAGGTGCAGGTGCAATTGCTCGCGCAGCGCCTCGAGCCGGCCGACCTCGTCATCATCGGCAGCCACTGCGTCGGGCTCGACGCCCTCGTCGGGCGCCTGATCCGCC
>CALMIL010000150.1 GCA_937864005.1 uncultured Burkholderiales bacterium | reverse complement strand
TGCTGACCAGGTTGCCGCCATAGCCGCCGATCGAGCCGCCGGTCCAACTCGCCGCGCCGCTGACGGCCAGGTTGCCCGCGCCGGTGATGGCGCCGCCGGTCATCTCATATCCACCGACTGCATAGTCCACTGCAAGCGAAGCCGTTCCCGCATTGACGATGGCTCGGTCGCTCCCGGTGGGAACGTAACCCGTCGACCAGTTGCCTCCCACATCCCAATCCCCATTGCCCCCGAACCAGACCACGTCCACGGCCTGCGCGGCGGTGCCCCAGCCTGCGCAGGCCATGGCCACGGCCAAGCTCAGCGGGTGGAACGATTTGCGAGCCATTTTGTCGACGCAGCGAACATGAGCAACTTTCATCTTGAACCCCCGTCAAAGTGACTGCGGCAAGTGGTACCGCACCAGAGGTCGCAGATTAGAAGCTTGTGCGTTCCTGAAGCGTTACCAAGGGGCTTCCCGGCTGAAGAAACTGGGTCTGTTCGCGCATCGATTGCGCCTCCCAGGTCCAAACGCGACAACTGTTGCGGCGATCTTGTCGCCCATACGCTTTCTCGTCGTGGCGCACGGCTCAGGCCCTTCGACGCCGAACGACTCGAGGGATGGGTGACGGTGTGCGCGCGCTGGCAGCAAAGCCGAAAGCTCCTTCGATGCCACCGCCGACGTGACGGTCGCGTGCATCGGCCGCAGCACTCGATGCTCCGCGCCGAGGGCGGCGGGTGGCTGACGGAGTGAAGTGAAGGAGGAGGGCCGGGCGCAGCCCGGCACGGGGGACATGAACGCAGTCGGCCACCCGCTGGCCTCGGCTCGCTTCGACGCTCGAATGCAATGCGCATCGAGCCGCTCGACTGCGAGAAGTTCGAACGGCCCCGCACTTCACTCCGACCGCTCGTTCCCGCCGCCTATTCCCGCAACTGCCACCTCACCGGCGCCCGCTGCGGCGGCGCCGCGACTGGCGCGCAGGCTTCGTCGTTATCGTCGTCGTCGAACGCCTTGTCGCCCGCCTTGTCTGGAACACCGGTCGTCTCGAGCGTGGTGAACGGGTAGAGCCTGCGATCGAGCAGGTGCGACGGCACGACCTTGCCGAGCGCGGTGAACATGTTGTCGAGCCGGCCCGGATGCTCGCGCTCCCACTCGCGCAGCATCTTCTTCATCTGCACCCGCTGCAGGTTGTCCTGGCTGCCGCACAGCGAACACGGAATGATCGGGAACTGGCGCCGCGCGGCCCAGCGTTCGAGGTCCGTCTCGGCGATGTAGGCGAGCGGGCGGATCACGATGTGGCGGCCGTCGTCGCTGACGAGCTTGGGCGGCATCGCCTTCAAGCGGCTGTTGAAGAACATGTTCATGAAGAACGTCTGCAGCATGTCGTCGCGGTGATGGCCGAGCGCGATCTTCGTCGCGCCGAGTTCGTCGGCCACCCGATACAGGATGCCGCGGCGCAGCCGCGAGCACAGGCTGCACATCGTCTTGCCCTCGGGGACGAGGCGCTTGACGATGGCGTACGTATCCTGGTTCTCGATATGAAACGGCACGCCGCGGCTCGCCAGATACTCGGGCAGCACCTCGGCCGGAAAGCCGGGCTGCTTCTGGTCGAGGTTGACGGCGACGAGCTCGAACGCGACCGGCGCGCGCGCCTGCAGCGACAGCAGGATATCGAGCAGCGCATAGCTGTCCTTGCCGCCCGAGACGCAGACCATCACCTTGTCGCCGGGCTCGATCATCGCGAAGTCGGCGATCGCCTGGCCGACCTGGCGGTGCAGCCTTTTCGCGAGCTTGGCCGCTTCGACGCTCGGCCTGGCGGCCCGGGGTTCGGTGCGCGGCTTGGCCGGCGCGTGCGGGGAAACGGTGATCACGGTAAGGCTTCCTTGATGCCGAAGACTTCGACGCCGACCGCAGCGCAGTCGGGGTAGACATCGGGCTTTTCGGTCGAGACGCGCGCCGCGCGCACGCGCGGATGCTCGAGCATCAGCGCCAGCACCTCGTCGCACAGCGTCTCCTGCAGGTGGATGTGGCCCTTGCTGATGCGCAGCGCGATCGTGCGGCGGATGAAATCGTAGTCGACGACCTCGTCGAGCTCGTCTTCCCTCGGCGTCGACAGCGCGAGCGGCACGTAGAGATCGACGTTGATCAGCACGCGCTGCTCGCCGCGCTTCTCGAAGTCGTGAACGCCGATGTTGATCCAGATCTCGTAGTCGCGCAGGAAGAGGCGGCGGCAATCCGTGAGGCGCGGGTCACTGAGCAGGCTTGGCATGGATTCATTCTCCGCCGGCTTGGCGTTGGGCGAGGAACAGCACGTCGCGCGGCTGCGGCTGCAGGTGCTGACCGCCATCGACGAGCAGCGTCGTGCCGGTGACGGCCGGCGCTTCGATCAGGAAGCGCACCGCGCGCGCCACGTCGTGCGGTTCCGACGAACGCCCGAGCGGCGTAAGCGACTGCGCGCGATCGAACTCGGCCGCGGTCATCGGGCCCGACGCGAGCGTCACGCCGGGCGCGACGCCGACGACCCGCAGCCGCGGCGCGAGCGCCTGCGCGAGGAGCTGCGTCGCCGCTTCGAGCGCCGCTTTCGACAGCGTGTACGAAAAGTAGTCCGGGTTCGGATTCCAAAGCTTCTGGTCGAGCAGGTTGACCGCGCAGCCGCGCGCGTCGCGCTCGGCGAGGTGCGCATGCAGCGCGCGCGCGAGCACGATCGGCGCGCCGGTGTTGGCGCGCACATGCGCCTCGAGCGCGGCGAAGCCGAAGCCCGCCACGTCGTCGTACGCGAAGCGCGACGCATTGTTGACGAGCGCGTCGAGCCGGCCGCACTGGGCGGCGACGCGCGGCACGAGGGCGCGGCATTGCGCCTCGTCGGCAAGGTCGGCATCGAACGCGAAGGCCCGCGCGCCGAGCGCCTGTGCGTAGGCGACCGTCGCCCGCGCCGCATCCGCCGACGCGCGGTAGTGGACCGCGATGTCGTAGCCATGACGCGCGAGTTCGAGCGCGATCTCGCGCCCGATGCGCTGCGCCGCGCCGGTGACGAGCGCGACCGGGCGGGCGGATGACGGCGGCGAGGGGGCGGGCACGATTCCTACAATGCCACGATGGGCGAAGCGACGGCGGGCGCGAACGGGAAGGCGAAGGCTTCGAGTGTATCGGCGCCGGCCGCGGGCAACGCGCTGCGCGAACGCATCCGGCACGCGATCGCCGGCGCCGGCGGCTGGCTGCCCTTCGACCGCTTCATGGCGCTCGCGCTGTACGAGCCGGGCCTCGGCTACTACGCGCGCGACGACCGCCAGTTCGGGCTGATGCCCGAATCCGGCAGCGACTTCGTCACCGCGCCCGAACTCTCACCGCTGTTCGGGCGCGCGCTCGCGGCGCAGGTTGCGCAGGCGCTGCGGATGAGCGGCACCGACACGGTCTACGAGTTCGGCGCGGGGTCGGGCGCGCTCGCGGCGCAGTTGCTGGATGCGCTCGATGCGCTCGATGCGTCGGGCCCGCGCGTGCGGCGCTACGCGATCGTCGAACTCTCCGCCGCGCTGGGCGAGCGCCAGCGCGAACGCCTCGCGCGCTTCGGCGAGCGGGTGCAGTGGCTGTCGGCGCTGCCCGACACGATGCAAGGTGTCGTCGTCGGCAACGAAGTGCTCGATGCGATGCCGGTGCAACTCCTGTGCTGGGACGGCGCGCGCTGGCTCGAACGCGGCGTCGTCGCGGCGGGTGATGGCGGCTTCGCGTGGGAAGACCGGCCGACCGCACTCGCACAGCCGCTCGAAGTGGCGCAGCCCGAAGCGCACTTCACGCCCGGCTACGTCACCGAGATCCACCCGCAGCAATGCGCCTTCATCGCAACGCTTGCCGAGCGCCTCGAGCGCGGCGCGGCGTTCTTCATCGACTACGGCTTCCCCGAAGCCGAGTACTACCACCCGCAGCGCCGCGGCGGCACCTTGATGTGCCACCGCGCGCACCGCGCCGACGCCGACCCGCTCGCCGATGTCGGCGCGAAGGACATCACCGCGCACGTCAACTTCACCGCGGTCGCGCTCGCCGCGCAGGACGCGGGGATGGAAGTGCTCGGCTACACCTCGCAGGCGCGCTTCCTCTTCAACTGCGGCATCGTCGCGATGCTGCAATCGGCGAGCCTCGCGACGCGCACGCACGCCCGGCGCCTGATCGACGAGCACGAGATGGGGGAGTTGTTCAAGGTGATCGGGATCGCGCGCGGGTGCAGCTTCGATGCGGTCGGGTTTGTCGAGGGGGATCGGAGTCACACCTTGTAGTTGTGGCCTTCGTGGTTTGCAGAGGCGGCGAAATCGGTACCGTCCTGCCGGGGTGGAGCGGCAAGGGCGCGCCCGGCCAGGCCGCGACGCTTCGATGCGGCGCCCGCCCTGCGGGCGGGTTCCCTGCGATGCTCAGGCCCACGGCCCCGTCGCGAAACTCGCTGCGCTCACTGCGTTCGCGCTGCTCGAACATCGCGACGAGTCAGATCACGAAGCGCGCTGCGCGCGCGGGCCGTAGACCTTCCGCTTCTCGGCGCCGCATAGGCGCGCCGCGGCCTGGCCGGACGCACCCTTGCAGTGGCGTCGGTGCGGGGTGGGGAAACGCCCGCAAGCCACCGGGCGACTTCGAGGCGGCGAGCCGCCTGCGGCCTCGCGCTCGAGCGTCAGTTTGAAGGTCGGCGCCGCGCCAGCGCCAGCGCGGCCAAGCCGGCGAGCATCAGCACATAGGTCTGCGGTTCGGGCACCGCAGGCACATCGCCAGGGCGAACCGCCATGGCGTAGAAGAGATTGGTCATGAAAAAGGCGTCCTGGTCGCCGCGACCAGTGTGGAAGTTCCACGCATTGCCCGGCTCTGGCGCGTACGGCGTACCGGACCAGTAGATATCCGACTTCAGATTCTGGAAGTTGCCGGTGTTGGTCATCGGCCCACCCGCCTTGTTGCCGAGTTCGACGTACCACAGATGGCCCATCTCGCTGCCGGTGCAGTTGTAGCCATAGCTCTCGCTGTCGGACTGAATATCGCAGCCAGGGTCTGGCTGCAGGGTCGCCGGCAGCCGCCAGCCGCTGTGACCCCCAAGACTGAAGCCCGCAGCCCAGGCGACGGCAGCATGCCAGTCCCTCAGCCCGTTGACGTTGGCATCGCGCAGCCAGGTGATGTCGAGGTCGGTGTCGTAGAACGCGTCGACCTCCCCGTTGCCGTCGAGATCGCGGTCTTGCAGCGCGGCCTGCGCCGTGCCGGCGATCAGGAGCGCGCTCGCACCGACCGTGGTCGCGACGGTGCGCGCAAAGGTCTTCCTCGTCTTTTCCATCGAACAGGTCTCCTCGAAGTCCCTGCTGCTTTGCGCCCGCGCGGCGGCAGGGTTTCGCCGCGGCGGCTCGGGCTGTACGCCCAGGGTATCGAGTGTCCACCCCCCCCGAAACGGTCAACCCCGCATCTCGGGGGGGGACTGGTGTTTGTCCCGATGATGCGCCATGTCCGCGATCAAGGCGCGGCCGCGGCGGGCGTTGCCGGGCGTTGCGTCGGCGCACCCAACGCGGTGCCAAGCCGGCACGATGGACGACTCGCAAAAGCGAAGGCTGGACCGCCGCAGTCAGGCAGCGCGGAGAATCAGCAGGCTCTCGCTCGCGTCGGCGTCGAACGCGGCGATTCGAGCGGCGTGGCGCGTCAGGAGATCGTGCACAACGGCATTGCCGCCGTTGCCGATGGCGAGCACGAGGACCTTCGGCGGCGCGCCGCGCAGCAGGCAGAGCTGGCGAAAGTCGTCGTCCTTCGAGACGAGCATGAAGCCGCCGCGCCGTGCCGTTTCCCACAGCGCGATGTCGTTCGCGCCGTGCAGCCCCAATTCTTCGGCATGGCACGTGCCAGGGAACGCCGGCCGCAGCCCTTCGACGAGGCGCCAGCTCGGGTTCTCGTCGAGCAACAGCCTGGTCACTCGGCCAGCAGCCCGGCGAGCCGGCGTTCGCGCGCCGCGGCGAACATCAAGGCGGCGCGCAGATGTTCGGGCGTGAGCGCGGGGAAGTTGTCGAGGAGTTCGGCCTCGGGCATCC
>CALMIL010000149.1 GCA_937864005.1 uncultured Burkholderiales bacterium | reverse complement strand
AATGCGAGTGATTCGCATTACGATCAATCCATGTCTTCGGAACTTCAACGCATCGAGGCGCTGGCGGCCGGCCTGCTGTCGCTGCAAGCCTACGAGCCGGCACGCAACGCGAATCGGCGCCACATGATCGCCTACCGGCGCGCGCGCACGCTCGAGCTTGGGCGTTGCATGCGGCTGCAGTTCGAGGATGCCCTGACGCTGCGCTATCAGGTGCAGGAGGTGTTGCGCGCCGAACGCATCGCCCACGCGCAGGGCGTGCGCGATGAACTGGGAATCTACGCACACCTGCTGCCGGACGAATCGAACTGGAAAGCGACGCTGTTCATCGAGCTGCCCGATGCCGCGCTGCGCGCCCGCATGTTGCCGATGCTGAGCCGGGCCGCGCATCGCATCCGCCTCGATATCGATGGCCAGCGCGTACCCGCGTTCGCGAACGAGGATCTGGCCGCCGGCTCCAACGCGCGCCATCTCGAGCGGCCGTCCGGGGTGCATTTCCTGCGCTTCGAATTGAGTTCGCAGGCGCGTGCCGCGATCCATGCCGGGGCCATTGCGACGCTACGCTGCGACGACCCGGCATGCCCTTTGCGGCAGCCGATCCCGACCCCGCTGCTGGATCTTCTGCGCAAGCAGACCGCACCTGGCCGCGACGCCGAATCGGCTCCGGCCATGCCTTCATCTCCTCGTAGAACCCTTGAAAGGCTTGCAACATGAAGACTGCTGGTCAAAGGCTCGAAATCGTCGCCATCCTCGGCGTCACGCCCGGCTTCGAACGCCACGACGAAAGCTGTTCGTCCGCGTTGGAGACGCTGAACCGCGCCGCCGGCGCAGCGACGCTGTGAGCGCGCTCCATGGCGAAGGCGCGCATGGCCCGTTGCTGCGCCTGTTCGGCACCCAGGCCGGCGACGTGTTCGTCTGCCGCTGCGGCGTCGTCACGCTCACGATGCAGAACCTGAGCCTGCGCCTGCAGCCACAGGCGTTTCGCGAGCTGACGCGTCTGCTCGCGCACGCGCAGGCGCGGCTCGATCAGGCTGGCGCGCCCGCGCCCGACGAGCCCGACGCCGGGCGCGACCCGACGCCGCAGGCGCGGCGCCACATGCACTGAACACCGAAATGCTGCGCGCCACGACCTTGCCTCGACGCGCCGATGCATGCCCTTGCGCCGCGGCGCCAACGACCGCATCCTGACGAGGACTCGAATGAACAACCGACTGCGCACCGCGCTCGAAGTCGCCGCCTTTCTTGCCGTCGTGACGCTGATCTGGATCGCGATTCCGCTGCCGGCCTGACGGCGGCGGCCCCGGACGCATCGGCGTTCCGGCTGCACGGCGCCGGGCGGGGCGGCGCCGACACCCGCCAGTTCGCGCCGCCCGGCCCGTCCGCCGCAGTCTGATGCGGCGCACATTGCGCGCCGGGCCATCCGCTACCATTGGCGACCGCGCCAATCGCCCGCGATGCGGGTGCGCGCGAGGCTCTTCGGACCGTGTCGAGGCTGCCGCGTCAGCGCCTTCGCCGCCGAAGCCCGATGCCCGAGAATCGGCCCCTGCATGACATTCTTGCGATCTGCTCTTTCCCGCCCGCTGCGGCTGGCGCTTGCCGCACTCGGCGTCTCGCTCACGATGCTGGCCGCCCCGGCTGCCGCCCAGTCCTCGCTCGGCGCCGCCTTCGGCAACCCGCTGACGACGCCGACGACGACCGACACCGCTTCGCAGAGCGACAACACCGTTGATCCGCGCGGATTGACCGGCACGCAGCCGATCACGGCCCCGCAGCTCCCGGCTCCGATCGTCAACGGCCCGCTCACCGCAACGCAGCGCGCGCCTTCCGCGGCCAACCCGCCGCTCCAGCCGCAGGCCGCCGTGCCGCAACGTCCGAGCGAGTTCCAGCGCTTCGTGCAG
This sequence comes from uncultured Burkholderiales bacterium, assembly GCA_937864005.1. Taxonomy (GTDB): domain Bacteria; phylum Pseudomonadota; class Gammaproteobacteria; order Burkholderiales; family Burkholderiaceae_C; genus CAIKUF01. Next base: position 6,500 of record CALMIL010000149.1, on the reverse strand, counting down.
ACTGCCACCGGGCGCCTGCTGCCGGTCTTCGGCGCGAGCTTCTTCGGCAAGCCGGCCGACACCTTCACGCCGGTCGACAACGTGCCGGTCTCGGCCGACTATACGGTCGGCCCGGGCGACGAGATCGTGGTCCGGGCCTGGGGCTCGATCGATATCGACTTTCGGGCCGTCGTCGACCGCAACGGCCAGATCAGCCTGCCGCGCATCGGCACCTTCTCGGTCGCCGGCGTGCGCGCGGCCGACCTCGAGCGCCACCTGCGCGAGCAGATCGGGCGCCTGTATACGGGCTTCAAGCTGAATGTCAGCCTCGGCCAGATGCGCGGCGTGCGCGTATTCGTCGTCGGACCGGCGCAGATGCCGGGCGTCTTCACGCTCAGCGGCCAGTCGACGCTGCTGTCGGCGGTCGTCGCCGCAGGCGGGCCGGCGGCGAACGGGTCGATGCGCAGGATCAGCCTGCGCCGCGACGGCCAGATCGTCTCCGAACTCGACATGTACGGCTTCCTCGTGCGCGGCGACAAGTCCAAGGATCTGCAGTTGCGCGCGGGCGACGTCATCGTCTTTCATCCGGTCGGTCCGCGCGTCGCCCTCAACGGCGAGATAGACAACGCGGCGATCTACGAACTGAACGCGCCCGAGGAACCGGCCGGCATCGTGCTGTCCTATGCCGGCGGCGTGCCGGTGCTCGCCGACCACAAGCGCGCGCTGCTCGAACGGGTCGACCCGACGCGCTCCGGCGCGGCGCGCATCGTCAAGGATCTCATGCTCGACCCGCAGGGCCTGGCCACGCCGCTGCGCGACGGCGACGTGCTGACGCTGCTGCCGGTCTCGCCCGGCTTCGTCAACGCGGTGACGCTGACCGGCCATGTCGCGCAGCCGTTGCGCTACCCGTGGTTCCCCGGGATGCGCATCAGCGACCTGATCCCGAGCCCGGAGGCGCTGATCTCGGCCGACTATTACCGGCGCCGCAATGTCCTCGTGCAGGTCTTCCAGGAGCCGCTGCCGCCCGGCGGCACGGCGCCCGCCGCTGTCGGCGGTGCGACGCCGTTGCCGGCCAATCCAGGCGCCGTGAATCCGGCGGCGGCCGCGGCCGCCGCCGGCACTGGCGCGGTGGCGAATGCGCCCGGCGCCGCGCTGCCCAATGCGGCCGGCCGGGCCGGCACCGGGGCCGGCGCGCCCGCCGCTGCTGCGGCCGCGGTCGTGCCGCTGCCGGTGACGGGAACGACCACCGGCAGCCGGCCGCGAACGCTGATCCAGGATGTGACCGGGCAGGGGGTCGACAGCGGCGCGCCGCGCCTGCCGACGACACTGTTCGACGACCTGAACTGGGACTATGCGGTGATCGAGCGTCTCAACCTCAAGGATCTGAGCACGCAGATCATCCCGTTCAACCTCGGCCGGGTCGTGCTGCAGCACGATCAGGCCGCGAATATCGAGCTGATGCCGGGCGACGTCGTCAGCATCTTCGGCCAGAACGACTTCCGCGTGCCCATCGCGCGCCAGAACCGGCTCGTCTCGATCGAAGGCGAAGTCGCGACGCCCGGCGTCTACCAGCTGCTGCCGGGCGAGACGATGCGCCAGCTGATCGCGCGCGCGGGCGGCTTCACGCCGCAGGCCTATGTCTACGGCCTGGAATTCTCGCGCGAGTCGACCCGCAAGCGCCAGGCGGAGAACCTTGCCGCGGCGATGGCGCGCCTGCAGACGCTCGCCGCGACGCAGACCGCGCGCGAGGCCGCGAACCAGCGCGATGTGCCGAACGCGGCATCGATGGTGAGCGCAAGCTCGGCGGCGACCCAGGCTCAGCTGATGCGGCTGTCGCAGGTTCAGCCCAACGGGCGCATCGCGCTCGAACTCACACCCGATGTGAGTTCGGTCGACGCACTGCCCGACGTTCCGCTCGAGAATGCGGATCGCATCATCGTGCCGCCGCGGCCCGGCTTCGTCACCGTCGTCGGCGCGGTCGCCAACAACAACGCCTTCCTGTGGCGCGACGGCCGCACGGCCGGCGACTATCTGCGCATCGCCGGCCCCGACGAAGCGGCCGATCCGAGCACGATGTTCATCCTGCGCGCCGACGGCACCGTCCAGAGCCCGGGCGAAAGCCGCGGCATCTTCGGCCGCACGACGGTCGACAGCGTCGTCATGCATCCGGGCGACGCGCTGATCGTTCCGAACCAGCTCGACTTCGAGACCTGGGGCCGCGCCTTCACGCGCAACATGAAGGACTGGACGCAGATCCTCGCCAACTTCGGCCTCGGCGTCGCGGCGATCCACAGCCTGACCAACTGATCGCGGCGCGCGTCGCCCGTCTATGCGCTGGCCCCGGCCAGCACGCGCGCGAAGATATCGCTGTCGACATTGCCGCCGGTCAGCGCGAGGCCGAGGCTTCGATCGGCCCAGCGCTCGCGCTGCTGCAGCGCGCCGGCGAGCGCCGCCGCACCCGCGCCTTCGGCGACGTTGTGGGTGTCGGCGAACAGCGCGCGCATCGCCTGCGCCACCTCGTCGTCGCCGACCGCGATCACCTCGTCCACCTCGCGCAGGATCAAGCCGAGCGCGTCGGCGTCCGGCACGCGGCACGCCATGCCGTCGGCGAGCCGGGTCGTGACCGGCGCCTCGACGGCGCGGCCGGTGCGAAAGCTCTCCAGATACGCCGTCGCGTGCGCCGAGACGACGCCGACGATGCGCGCGCGCGAGCCGAGCGCCGCGCGCGCACACGCGCAGGCGCAGACGCCCGAGCCCTGGCCGATCGGCACGAACACGGCGGCCGGCGGATCCCCGGCGGTCGCCTCGAAGAATTCCATCCAGTAGCTCGCGACGCCGCGCACCAGATCGCGGTGAAAGCTCGGCACCATGTGCAGGCCGCGCGCGGCGGCGAGCTGCGCCGCATATTCGCGCGATTGCTGGAAATCCGCGCCGTGCTCGACGAGCGCCGCGCCGAGGGCGCGCATCGCCGCATTCTTCTCGACCGAATTGCCGTGCGGCACGACGATCGTGCAGGCGAGGCCGTGGCGTGCCGCGGCGAGCGCGATCGACTGGCCGTGATTGCCGCGCGTCGCGCTGACGACGCCGCGCACGCCCGGCTCGCGCCGCACGAGTTCGTGCAGATAGACCGCGCCGCCGCGCAGCTTGAAGGCGCCGACACGGGTGTGGTTCTCGTGCTTGACCCAGACCCGCGCGCCGAGCCGGGCGTCCAGCAGCGGCCAGCGCAGCGTCGGCGTCGGCGGCTGGGCGGCAGCGACGATGGCGCGGGCGGAAGCGATCTCTTGCGGTTCGAGCAGCTGCATGGTTGGCCCTTGTGTCAATCGGATGCGTCGAGCCGGACCCGGCCGCGCGGCGTATCGAGTTCGATGCCGAGCGCGGGCCGGCCCGCGTCGGCCGTGAAGCGGGCCGATTCGATGCCGAGGGCTTCGAGCGCGCCTCGCAGCGGCGATGCCGACGGCGAGCGCAGCGTGAGGCCGGCGAGCGTCACGCCACTCGGGGCAAGGGCGTCGGCGGGATGCATCGCGCCCCATTCGATCAAGGTCGGAGCCGCGCCGCCGTAGAGGCGCGCGCCGTCGTCGCGCACCGCGATGCGCCAGCGCAGTTCGCCCTGCGGCGTCATGCGCGAGGCCGGCAGCACCCGCCCGGCGTCGATGCCGTGCGCGGCGAGCGACGCGCGCGCGGCATCCAGATCGGCGACCCGCGCGACCCAGGCGACGAGTTGCGGCCCGCGCCCGAGCGCCGCCTGCAAACGCGGATCGTCGAGGCCGAACCAGCGTGCGCGGCCCGGCGGCGGCGCTTCGGGGTCGATCGCGATGAGCTCGAGATAGGCGCGCGGGTGCGCGGCCGACGCGATCCCGAAGACGCGGTTGTGCGTGCTCATCAGCGCATGGCGGCCGCCCGCTTCGGGTCTGACGCCGAGCGTCGCGGCGCACCATGCCACGCCCTCGCCGAGCGTGCGCGCGGCGACGACCAGATGGTCGAGCGCGGCGCCGGGAATCGAATGCATGGCCGTGTCGTTCATGGCGCGGCTCGCGATCGAGTGGCATCCACCGGCATGCGCTTGCCGAGGAAGACGGTCGCGATCACCGCGATCGAGAAGGCGACCGTCGTCGCGTCCAGCCGCTCGCCGAGGATCGGCACCGCGAACAGCAGCGACAGGAACGGTTGCACGAGTTGCACTTGGCTGACGCGCACGGTTCCGCCGAGCGCGAGGCCGCGGTACCAGGCGAAGAAGCCGATCCACATGGAAAAGAGCGTGACGTAGGCGAAGCCGGCCCACGCGCTCGGGCGCACGCCGGCTTCCGGCCAGCTCGCGAGCATCAGCGGCAGCGTGAAGGGCAGGCTCAGCACCAGCACCCAGCAGATCACGAACTCGGCCGGCTGCCGCGCCGCGAGCCGGGCCCCGGCGACGTAGCCGACCGCCGCGCTCGCGACGGCGATCGCGAGCAGGCCGTCGGCCGCGCTCAGCCGCCCGCCGCCCTGGCGCGCCGCGAAAGCGACGACGAGCGCACAGCCGGCGACGGCGCACGCCCAGAAGCCGCTCGACGGTCGCTGCCCGAGGTAGAGCGCGGCGGCGAGCGCCGTCGCAAGCGGCAAGACGCCGGTGATGACGGCCGCATGCATCGATTCGACGTCGCGCAGCGCAAGGCCGAGGAAGAGCGGGAAGCCGATCACCGTGCCCGCGGCGCTGACGGCATAGGCGAGCCATTCGTCGCGCCGCGGTGGCCGCGCCCGCGCGAGGGCGAGCACGGCGGCGCTGAGCAGCCCGGCCATCGCGGCGCGCCCGGCGCTGACGAACAGCGGCGAGAGTTGCGGCTCGCTCGCCGCGCCGACCGCCAGCCGCGTCATCGGCAGCGTCAGCGCGAAGATCACGACGCCGATCAGGCCGAGCCACATGCCGCGTGCTTCGCTGCTCATCGCGGCGAGTGTAGGGCGGCGGCCGGCGCAATCACCGATCGCGCGCCTTGTTGCAAATCCTGCCCACGCCGGACCACGCGGCATGGGAGAATCGATCCAGCCCATCGACGCAGGCAGGCATGCCGGAATTCGAGCCCACGATCCCCTTCGGCCAACCCGAGTTGATGCGGGCGAGCGGATTCACGCGCTACCTCGACGAGTTGGCGCGCGACGCACCCGAAGGCGCGCCGTCGACGCGGCTGTCGTCGCTCAGCCCGTCGCTGACGCAGGATCTGATGCGCTTCGAGCAGGGGGGCCGCGAGCCGGATCTGCTCGAAGTGCTCGCCGCCAGCGTGCGCCACGCGCGCAGCGTCACGGTGCACCTGCGCTGCCGCGAACGCGTGCTGCCGCTGTCGGCCTTTCCGCGCGAGCGCGTCGCCCATTGCGCGCTCGACCTGCAGGCGCTGATCGCCTTGCAGCGCGAACCGCTGCCGGTGCTGCAGGTCGAGCCCGCGGTGCTGCGCGCGCCGGGCGATGCGCAGGCGGCGCTCGTCGGCGAGGCGCGCTTGTACCAGCCGCTCGCGCCGCTGCTGTGGGCAATCGCGTTGCACGGCGCGCGCGGCGATCTGCTGCCCGAGCTGACCGGTGCCGCCGTCTATCGCCTTGCGCCGACTCTCGATCGCGCCGCGCTCGACGTGCACGGCCCGCTCGGCGCGGCGATCGAGCAGCTGCGCCACGATGTCGCCAGCCAGCGCGAGATCGCCAGCTGGCCCGAGATGAACAACGAGCGCGCGAACCGGCTGCTCAATGGCCTGTACCTGCAGGCCGGCTTGATCATCAGCCGCTCGCATCCGGCCGCGCTCGGCGATTCGTGGTTCCGCAGCATGCGCGCGACGCAGTGACACCGCGCGCGCGGCCGCACGCGCGCCTCAGTTGCGCGGGCGCCCGATCGCGTCCAGCCACCCCTGCAGCGCGGCGTTCACCTCGCGCGGCCGCTCCATCGTCAGCATGTGCCCGCAGCGCTCGATGAGCACGAATTCGGCACCGGCGATGCCTGCGGCAATCTCGCGCGAGGCGTCGACGCCGGTCACCGCGTCGGCATCGCCGCACAGCACGAGCGTCGGGCAGCGGATCTCGCCGAGCAGGGCGCGGCGGTCGGCGCGCGCCGCTGTGGCGACATTCTGGCGCACCAGTTCGGCCGCACCGGCGCGGCGCAGCATGTCGAGATAGGCGCCCACCAGCGGCGCATCGGCGAGCCGCTCGGCGTGAAACGAGAACGGCACGTTGGCGGCGATCATCTCGTCGAAGCGCCCGTCCTCGATCATCGCGAATGCGGCGGCGCGCGAGGCGGCGATCTCGGGCGTATCGGGCCGCGCCGTCGTGCCCAGCAGCGCCAGGCCCTGCACGCGATCGGCTGCCTGCGCGGCCGCCTCCAGCGCGACGATGCCGCCCATCGACGCGCCGCACAGCACGAGCGGCCCCGGATGCGCAGCGAGCAGCAGCGCAGCCATCGCGGGCAGCGAATCGGCCTTGAAATGCACGTCGCTCACCCGCACGTCATGGGGGGGCGCGAGCGCCGCGCATTGCGCGGCCCACATCGCGCCGTCGGCGGCGAGGCCGGGGAT
>CALMIL010000148.1 GCA_937864005.1 uncultured Burkholderiales bacterium | reverse complement strand
ACCTCGGCGCGCATCGCCTTGATCGCCTCCTTGTGGCGCACGCCGAAGCGGTGCTCCTCGTCGATCACCAAGAGGCCAAGGCGCTTGAACTTGACCTTGTCGGACAGCAGCGCGTGGGTGCCGACGACGATATCGACCGTGCCGTCGGCGAGCCCGTCGAGCGCCGCCTTTACCTCCTTGCCGGACCGGAAGCGCGAGATGTGCGCGACCTTCACCGGCCACTTGCCGAAGCGGTCGCCGATCGTCTGGTAGTGCTGCTCGGCGAGCAGCGTCGTCGGCGCGAGGATCGCGACCTGCTTGCCGCCCGTGACGGCGACGAACGCGGCGCGCAGCGCGACCTCGGTCTTGCCGAAGCCGACATCGCCGCAGACGAGGCGGTCCATCGGCCTCGGCGAGACCATATCCTGGATCACGGCGTGGATCGCCGCCTGCTGGTCGGGCGTCTCATCGAACTCGAAGCTCGCGGCGAACGCCTCGTAGTCGTGCGGCGTGAAGCGAAATGCGAAGCCTTCGCGCGCGGCGCGCCGCGCGTAGAGGTCGAGCAGCTCGGCGGCGGTATCGCGCACCTGCTCCGCGGCCTTCTTCCTGGCCTTGTCCCACTGGCCCGAGCCGAGCCGGTGCAGCGGCGCTTCGTCCGGGCTGACGCCGGTATAGCGCGCGATCAGGTGCAGCTGCGCGACCGGCACGTAGAGCGTCGCCTTGTCGGCATATTCGAGGTGCAGGAACTCGCTCGCCTCGGCGTCGCCGAGCGCGATATTCTTCAGGCCCACATAGCGGCCGATGCCGTGGTTGACGTGCACCACCGGATCGCCGATCTTCAGCTCCGACAAATCCTTGATCAGCGCGTTGACGTCGCTCGCCTGCTCCTGCTTGCGGCGCCGGCGCGCGGTGGGGGCGGTCGCGAAGAGTTCGGTCTCGGTGACGAATTCGATCGCGGCGCGGCTCTCGTCTTCGAGCCAGATGAAGCCTTCGGCCAGCGCTGCGACGGCGATCGCGACACGGCCATCGCCGCCCGCGAATGCGGCGAGCGACGCGACGCTCGGCGGCTCGATGCGGCTGTCGCGCAGCAGTTCGAGCAGGCTTTCGCGCCGGCCCTCGCTCTCGGCGACGATCAGCACGCGATGCCGGGTTTCGGCCAGATGCGCCTTCAGCCGCTGCAGCGGCTCGGGCGCGCCGCGATCGACGCTCAGATCGGGCAGCGGGCGCGCCCACGGTGTCGGCTCGTTGCCGCGCACCGCAAGCGTCGGGTGCCGGTTGGCGAGTGCGAAGAACTCCTCGTCGCGCAGGAAGATTTCCTCCGGCGCGAGGATCGGCCGCTCCTTGTCGTGCTGCAGAAATCGATGCCGCTCGCGGGTGTCGGCCCAGAAGCGCGCGAGAGCGTCGCCGACTTCGCCGTGCAGCGCGACCGTGGTGTCGTCGCCGAGGTAGTCGAACAGCGTTGCCGTCTGGTCGAAGAACAGCGGCAGGTAGTACTCGATGCCGCCGGTCGCAAGGCCGGCGCCGAGATCCTTGTACAGACGCACCTTGCTCGGGTCGCCTTCCATCTTCTCGCGCCAGCGGGCGCGAAACGCATTGCGTGCCGCTTCGTCGAGCGGGAATTCGCGCCCCGGCAGCAGCCGCACTTCAGGCACCGGGAACAGGCTGCGCTGGGTGTCGGGGTCGAAGGTGCGGATCGAATCGACCTCGTCGCCGAACAGGTCGACGCGAAAGGGTACCGTCGAGCCCATCGGGAAGAGGTCGATCAGCCCGCCGCGCACCGCGTACTCGCCGGGCGAGACGACCTGGCTGACGTGCGAATAGCCGGCGAGCGTGAGCTGCGCCTTGAGTCCCGCCTCGTCGAGCTTTTCCTTCTGCCTGAAATTGAAGGTGTAGGCGGCGAGGAAGCTCGGCGGCGCAAGCCTGGTAAGCGCGGTCGATGCCGGGACGAGCACAACGTCGATCTCGCGCCGCGCCTTGCGCGACTGCAGGATGCGCCACAGCGTCGCGAGCCGTTCCGAGATCAGGTCCTGATGCGGCGAGAAGCTGTCGTAGGGCAGCGTCTCCCAATCCGGAAAGACGGCGATGCGCAGGCCCGGCTCGAAGAACGCGAGCTCCTGCTCGAGCCGCTGGGTATCCGCCGGTTCGGCGCTGACGATCAGCGTCGTGCGGCCGGCGCCTGAATGCTGCGCCGCGAAGCGCGCGAGCAGCAGCGCGTCGGCCGATCCGGTCGGGCGTGGCAACGTGAAGCGCTTGCCGGGGGCGAGGGTGGGGAGCTGCATGTCGTCTTGCGACCGCGAATCTGGAGCCTGCAATGCACCGCGCCCCGGCGCGGTTGCGGCGGGGCGCAGAGCTGCAATTGTAGAGACGCCGCCCGCTGCAGGCCGCTCATGCGGGCAAAGCGGGGACACCCGCGACGCGGTGAAGGTATGCCTGCAGCGAGCCGGCCAGGACGGGCAAGGATCGGCAAGGATGGGCAGGGGCGACCGGCGGTGTCGGCTGCCGATTCGATGGCGGCCTGCGCGGCACGGCCATCGCGACGCTGCTACGCTGTCGTCCCGACTGCAACACGACGAAAGCCCCACCATGCCCGGCTTGCTTCCCGATATCGATCCCGACGGCCTGCTCGAATATTCCGTCGTCTACACCGACCGCGCGCTCAACCACATGTCGCGGCGCTTCCAGCGCGGGATGCAGGATGTGTCGATGCTGCTCAAGCGCGCCTATGCCGCGCGCTCGGCGATCGTGGTGCCGGGCAGCGGCAGCTTCGGCATGGAGGCGGTCGCGCGCCAGTTTGCGACCGGCAAAACGGTGCTCGTCGTTCGCAACGGCTGGTTCAGCTACCGCTGGAGCCAGATTTTCGATGCCGGCGCGATCCCGTCGCGAACGACGGTGCTCGCGGCACGCCGCATCGAACCGGGGCCGCAGGGCGCGTTCGCCCCGGCGCCGATCGACGAGGTCGTGGCGGCGATCGGTGCCGGCAAGCCCGACCTCGTTTTCGCACCGCATGTCGAGACCTCGGCCGGCATGATGCTGCCCGACGCGTACCTGCGCGCGGTGGCCGACGCGGTGCACGCGCACGGCGGGCTGTTCGTGCTCGACTGCGTCGCCTCCGGTGCGATGTGGGTCGACATGAAGGCAATCGGCGTCGACATCCTCGTCAGCGCTCCGCAAAAGGGCTGGAGCAGCACGCCGTGCGCCGGGCTGGTGATGCTCGGCGACGAGGCGCGCGCGCGCATCGACGCCACGACGAGCAGCAGCTTCTCGATGGATCTGAAGAAGTGGCTCGCGATCATGGAGGCGCACGAGAACGGCGAGCACGCCTACCACGCGACGCTGCCGACCGACGGCCTGATGCATCTGCGCGATGCGATGCAGGAGACGGCCGCGCTGGGGCTGGACGAGGCGCGCGCTGCACAGCTCGATATCGGCCGGCGCATCCGCGCGCTGCTCGAGGCGCGCGGCTTGCCGAGCGTCGCGGCCCGGAGTTTCGAGGCGCCGTGCGTGATCGTCTCCTATACCGAGCGCGAAGACTTCAAGAATACGCAGGCCTTCGTCCGCCAGGGTTTGCAGATCGCCGCCGGCGTGCCGCTGGCGTGCGACGAAGGGCCGGATTTCAAGACTTTCCGCATCGGCCTGTTCGGCCTCGACAAGCTGAAGAACCCGGCGCGAACCGTGCAGACCTTCGAGCGCGCGCTCGACGCGGCGCTGCGTGGCTGAAGCCGTGCAATGGCTGGCCTACACTTGCGACCCCCCATGACCGCCGCGCCCCGCTGCTTTGCCCTCGTGCCGTGCGCCGGCAGCGGCGTGCGCGCCGGCGGTGCGCTGCCCAAGCAATACCTGCCGGTCGCGGGCCGGGCGATGGTCGCGCACACGCTCGACGCACTGGCGGGCGTGAAGCGGATTGCCGGCACGCTCGTCGTGCTCGCGCCGGGCGACGAGGGCTTCGAGCGCCACGTGCCGCACTTTGCCGATGCGACGCACTGGGTCGCGCGCTGCGGCGGCGCGACGCGCGCGCGCAGCGTCGCCAATGGTCTGAGCGCGCTGCTCGTGCGCGGCGCGCAGCCGGACGACTGGGTGCTCGTCCACGACGCCGCGCGCTGCCTGGTGCGCGCCGCGTGGATCGACGCGCTGATCGACGCCTGCGAGGGCGATGCGGTCGGCGGTCTGCTCGCGCTGCCGCTTGCCGACACCTTGAAGGCCGGCCGCGACGGGCGCGCGATCTCGACCATCGATCGCGCCGACAAGTGGGCGGCGCAGACGCCGCAGATGTTTCGCCTCGCGCTGCTGCAGCGCGCGCTGGCGAATGCGGGCGACGAGGTAACCGACGAGGCGGGCGCTGTCGAAGCGCAGGGCCTTGCGCCGCGGCTCGTCGCCGGCAGCGTCGAGAATTTCAAGCTCACCGTCGCGAGCGATTTCGCGCTCGCCGCGCGCTTGCTGGAGACGCGCGCGTGAGCCGGCAGGCCAAGGGCGCGGTGTGGCGCATCGGCGAGGGTTGGGATACGCATGCGCTCGTCGCCGGCCGCCGGCTCGTGCTGGGCGGCGTCGAGATCGTGCACAGCCACGGCTTGCTCGGCCACTCGGACGCCGACGCGCTGTGCCATGCGATCACCGACGCGCTGTTCGGCGCCGCCGCGCTGGGCGACATCGGCCACCACTTCCCCGATACCGACGAGCAGTTTCGCGGTGCCGATTCGCTCGCGCTGCTCGCCGAGGCGGCGCGCCGGGTGCGCGCAGCGGGCTTCGAGATCGGCAACGTCGACGCCACCGTGATCGCCCAGGCGCCGAAGCTCGCGCCGCACATCGCGGCGATGCGTCAGCGCATCGCGCAGGCGCTCGCCGTCGCGCTCGATCAGGTCAGCGTGAAGGCGAAGACGGCCGAGAAGATGGGGCCGGTCGGCCGCGGCGAGGCGATCGAGGCGCGCTCCGTGTGCCTGCTGACGCACACCGATTGACGCCGCGCGGTGCGAGCCCGAAGGGCTCTTGGGCCCGTCATCAAGGTGCCTTCTTCAGTCGCAGCCGCACGATCAGGCCGCCGTCTTCGGCATTCGCGAGTTCGAGGCTGCCGCCCATCCGGTGCAGCGCCTTGTCGACGATCGCGAGGCCGAGTCCGGCGCCGGTCGCCGCGGTGCGTGCCGCATCGCCGCGGAAAAACGGCGTCGTCAGATGGCCGAGCTTTTCTTCCGGCACGCCGGGGCCGTGGTCGCGCACCGAAAGGATGACCCACGGCCCGCTGCGCGCGTACGTGATGACGACTTCGGCGACGCCGGTCGCGCGGCTCGCGCCGTAGCGGCGCGCATTTTCGAACAGGTTGGCAAGCACGCGGCCGAGTTCGGTCTCGTCGGCGAGCACCTTGGTATCGATCGCGACGCGCGACGTGAACCGGATCTGCGAGGTATCGCGAAACGCCGCCATCTCGCGATCGACGACGCCCGAGAGGTGCACCGGCGTGAGCTTCACGTCGCCCGGCCGCGCATAGTCCATGAATTTGTCGATGATCGCGTCGAGCTGGTCGATATCCAGCGCCATGTTGCGCCGGGCTTCCTCGTCGTCGACGCTCATCTCGGTCTCGAGGCGCAGCCGCGCGAGCGGCGTGCGCAGGTCGTGCGAGATGCCGGCGAGCATCACGGCGCGGTCTTCCTCGACCTTGGCGAGCTCGCGCGCCATGCGGTTGAAGCCCATGTTGACCTGCCGGATCTCGCTCGTCAGCGTATTTTCGTCGAGGCGCGATTCGTACTCGCCGTCGCCGATGCGGCTCGCGGCGAACGACAGTTCGCGCAGCGGCTGGTTGATCAGGCGCGCGACGGCGGCCGAGGCGAAGAGCGTGGCGATGATCGCGATGCCGATCCACAGCAGCCAGGTGCCGGTCGTCACCGGCTGCATCCGCGTCGGGTCGGCCTGCAGCCAGTAGCCGTCCTTGTCGATCGAGAAGCCGACCCACAGCCCCTCGGCGCCGTTCACCGAGCGCGCGACGATCGTGTCCGGCCCGAGGCGCGAGCGCAGTGCGTCGGCGATCGCGCGCGAGAAGCGGCTCGACTCGAAGGGCTGCCACGCATCGCCCGGTTCGCGCGGCAGCACGCGCACCGATTCTTCGCGCGACATCGACTTCACGAGCGTCACGCGGTTGATGCTGTCGGCTTCGCCGAGCGCGGTGCGGGTCAGGTTGACGAGGCTTGCGATCTGCTCGGCAGCCTGCACCGCGCGCGGTTCGAAGTCGAGGGCGCGAAAGGTCTGCTCCCAGGCGAATACCCCGCCCAGCAGCAGCGCGGCGAGCAGGAAGAAGGTGCGCCAGAACAGGCTCAGCGCAACGTGCTTTCGCGGCATCGGATTCGGCGGCGCTCACGCCGCGGTCGGGGACTTTGGCCGGCGCGCGGTGCCGACGGGTTCGTTCAGCGGCCTCGCGTCAGGCATCCATGGCAGCGAAACGCCAGCCGCGAGGTATGCACCGGATCTTCCCAAGCGACCGCCGCGGATCCGGCTTTGGCTCCGGCATCACATCGCTCGCGCGATATGAGCCTGCGCCGAAGCGCGAGCGCTTTGCCGGTGCGCTGGCGGGCCTTGCAGGCCGCGCCGGGCGAGGCCGCCCGGCCCCTCGCCAGGCACGAAACGTCCACTGGACCTTTCGTGTCCGGGCTCGGCCCCCTCGAGGGGGCGCGCGAAGCGCGTAGGGGGTGGTCCAATTCAAGCCGCGCCGTCCGGCACGAAGACGTAGCCCACGCCCCACACCGTCTGGATGTAGCGCGGCTGCGCCGGATCGGGCTCGAGCATCTTGCGCAGGCGCGAGATCTGCACGTCCAGGCTGCGGTCGAAGGGTTCGAATTCGCGGCCGCGCGCGAGCTGCGCGAGCTTGTCGCGGCTCAAAGGCTGGCGCGGATGGCGCACGAGCGCCTTGAGCATCGAGAATTCGCCGGTGGTGAGCGCGATCTGCTCGCCCCCCTTCTCGAGCCGGCGCAGCGCGAGGTCGAACTCGAAGGGGCCGAAGCTGACCGTCATCGCCTCGCGTGCCGGCGCGCCGGGTGCTTCCATCGCCGGGCGGCGGCGCAGCACGGCATTGATGCGGGCGAGCAGCTCGCGCGGATTGAAGGGCTTGGGCATGTAGTCGTCGGCGCCGACCTCGAGGCCGACGATGCGGTCCACATCCTCGACCTTGGCGGTGAGCATGATGATCGGCGTCGAATCTTTCGACGCGCGCAGGCGGCGGCAGATCGACAGCCCGTCCTCGCCCGGCAGCATCAGGTCGAGCACGATGAGGTCGATCGTCTCGCGCGTGAGCATCCGGTTGAGCGCCTTGCCGTCCTCGGCGAGCAGCACCTCGAAACCCTCTTGTGTCAGATAGCGGCGCAGCAGGTCGCGAATGCGGGCATCGTCATCGACGATCGCGATGCGGTCGGGGCGGCGGGGCATGGGTTCGTTCATCGGGCTCTCCAAAAATGTAACAACGGCAATTTTCGGCAGGTTTGAAGGTCGTTTTTGGCGTGCCTGACCGCTTGTTACAAATCTCCGGGATCGCATTGGCAGCCGCGGCGATCGCTCTGTCAACCCGATCGCGGCGCCGATCGCTGTAGGCTTGCGGGATTCGGCAGGCCGCCGCATCAGCCAACCTCGAAGCGAAGGAAATTTCATGACCAAGTCGTTTGCCGCCCTCGTCGCCACCGTGCTCGTCGTCTGCTCCGCCGGATCGCGGGCGGCCGATGCGCCTGCCGCACCGCAAGGCGTCGTCAATCTTTCGGCGAGCGCGACGACGGAAGTGCCGCGCGACATGATGACCGTCACGCTCAGCGCGACGCGCGACGGCTCCGACGCCGCGGCGGTGCAGGTCGCGCTCAAGCAGGCGCTCGACGCCGGACTCACCGAGGCGAAGAGGGCGGCCAAGCCCGGCCAGGTCGAGGTGCAGACCGGCAATTTCGCGCTCTTTCCGCGCTACAACAAGCAAAATACGATCAGCGGCTGGCAGGGCAACGCCGAGCTCATCGTCGAGGGCCGCGATATGCAGGCGATCGCCGCGCTTGCCGGGCGCATCCCGAGCATGACGATCGCGCGCGTCGAGTACGGGCTGTCGCGCGAGCTGCGCACGAAGACCGAAGCCGAGCTGACGGCGCAGGCGATCGCGAACTACCGTGCCCGCGCGGCCGACGCCGCGAAGCAGTTCGGCTACGCCGGCTACACGCTGCGCGAGGTCAGCATCGACAGCGGAGAATCTCGCCCGCCGATTCCGGCGCCGCGCATGCGCGCGATGGCCGCCGCGGCGAGCGACGAGGCACTGCCGGTCGAGGCCGGCAAGAGCACGGTGAGCGTATCGGTATCGGGCAGCGTGCAGCTGACGAAGTAGACGCCCGCCGCGGCGCGCGCGGCGGCGCGTCGCGAGGGCCTATTGCGCCGTCCAGCCGCCGTCCACCGCCCAGGCGACGCCGCGCACGTTGTCGGCCGCCGGCGAACACAGGAAGACGGCGAGCTCGCCGAGTTGCTCGGGCGTCGTGAACTGCAGCGAGGGCTGCTTCTCGCGCAGCAGATCGTTGCTCGCCTGCTGCACGGCGATGCCTTCGCGCTTGGCGCGGTCGTCGATCTGCTTTTGCACCAGCGGTGTCAGCACCCAGCCGGGGCAGATCGCGTTGACGGTGACGCCGCTCGTCGCCGTCTCGAGCGCGATCGACTTGGTGAAGCCGACGATGCCGTGCTTGGCGGCGACGTAGGCCGACTTCTGCGCCGACGCGACGAGGCCGTGCGCCGATGCGATATTGATCACGCGGCCCCAGTTCTTCTTGCGCATCGCGGGAATCGCAAGCCGTGTCGTGTGGAACGCCGAGCTGAGGTTGATGGCGATGATCGCGTCCCAGCGCTCGGGCGGGAAGTCCTCGACCGCCGCGACATGCTGGATGCCGGCGTTGTTGACGAGGATGTCGACGCCGCCGAACTCGGCCGCGGCATACGCCATCATCGCCTCGATCTCGGCCGGTTTGCTCATGTCGGCGCCGTGGTAGCCGGCGCGCACGCCGAGCGCCTTCACCGCGGCTTGCGGCGCTTCGTGGTCGCCGAAGCCGTTCAACACGATATTCGCACCCTGGCGCGCGAGGGTGAGCGCGGTGCCCAGCCCGATGCCGCTGGTGGAGCCGGTGACGAGTGCGGTCTTGCCTTTCAACATGGGTTTTCCTCGAGTCCGTGGCGATAGCATCCATTATCCCGAACCGATTGTGATGCGACCGAGGACCGAGAAATGACCGAACCCCGCCTGAACCACGTGCAATGCATGGACTCCCGCGGCCTGCACCGCATGGCCTACTGGGAATGGGGCGACGCGGCGAACCCGCGCGTGCTCGTCTGCGCGCACGGCCTGGCGCGCCAGGGGCGCGATTTCGACACGCTGGCGCGAGCGCTGTGCGGCGACTTTCGCGTCGTCTGCCCCGACTTCGCCGGCCGCGGCCAATCCGACTGGCTCGCCGACCCGATGGGCTATCAGGTCCCGGCCTATATCGCCGACGCGGTGACGCTGGTCGCGCGGCTCGATGCGCGCGAGCTGCACTGGCTCGGCACGTCGATGGGCGGGCTGATCGGCCTCGGCCTGGCGTCCCTTGCCGGTTCGCCGGTCGCGAGCCTGGTGCTCAACGACGTCGGTCCGAAGGTCGAGTACGAGTCGCTCGTTCGCATCGGCGCCTACGTCGGCGCGCCCGGCCGCTGGGCGAGCGTGCAGGAGGCGGCCGACTATCTGCTGACGATCTCCAAGAGCTTCGGCCCGCACACGCCCGAGCAGTGGCTCGCGCTCACGCGGCCCATGTTGAAGCCCGTCGCCGACGACCTCGGCACCGGCTTCGTCCTGCACTACGACCCGGCGATCGCGATCGCGTTTCGCGCGCTGACGCCGGCGATCGTCGCCGCCGGCGAAGCGGCGACCTGGGCCGCCTACGATCGCGTGCAGTGCCCGGTGCTGCTGCTGCACGGCACCGAATCCGACGTTCTCGCGCGCGAGACGGCGCTCGAGATGACGCGGCGCGGCCCGAAGGCGACGCTGCGCGAATTCGCCGGCATCGGCCACGCGCCGACGCTGATCGCGCCCGACCAGGTCGCCGCCGTGCGGGAGTTCCTGCTGCCGCCATGAAGACGACGAGCCCGGAGCAGTCGGAGTCGACTGCGATCGTGCAGGCGCTCGACCTGCACGGCGGCGACGCCGACGCCAGCCCCGAGACCGAGAGCGCCGAACTCGCCCGTGCCTGCGCCTTTGCCGAGCCGCTGCTCAGGGGGCACCCGCTCGACAGCGGCGAGGATGCGTTCGCCCATGCGCAGGGCGTTGCCGCCATCCTGCGCGCGATGGGCGCCGCGCCGTCGATGCAGGCGGCGGCCTACCTCGTCTACGCGGCCGACTTCCTGACGCGGCCCGACGAGATGGTCGCCAAGGCGTTCGGTGCGTCGTATGCGGGGCTCGTCGTCAATACCCGGCGCCTGTTCGCGATCGGGCGCGCGGCGCGCGAGGCGAGCGTGCTGCGCGATCGCGAGGCCGGGCAGACCGAGCGCGTGCGCAAGATGCTGCTCGCCTTCTCGCGCGATCTGCGCGTCGTGCTGCTGCGGCTCGCCTCGCGGCTGCAGACGCTGCGCTGGTATGCCGCCGGCAAGCGCAAATGCCCGCAGCCGATCGCGCGCGAGTCGCTGCAGGTCTTCGCGCCGCTTGCGAACCGCCTCGGCATCTGGCAGATCAAGTGGGAGATGGAGGATCTGTCGTTTCGCTTCCTGCAGCCGCAGGACTACAAGCGCGTCGCCGGCCTGCTCGAAGGCAAGCGCACCGAGCGCGAGCGCGAGGTCGAGGCCGCGCGCCGCCGGCTCGCCGTCGCACTTGCCGCGCGCGGCATCCGGGCCGAGGTGCGCGGCCGGCCCAAGCACCTCTACAGCATCTGGAAGAAGATGCAGGGCAAGAAGCTCGAGTTCGACCGCGTGCTCGACGTTCGGGCGCTGCGCGTGATCGTCGCCACGCTGCCGGACTGCTACGCCGCGCTGAGCCGCGTGCACGAGATCTATCGCGCGCTGCCGGGCGAGTTCGACGACTACATCGCGCGCCCAAAACCGAACGGCTATCAGTCGCTGCACACCGTCGTGCAGGACGGCGACGGCCGCGCGATCGAAGTCCAGATCCGCACCCGCGAGATGCACGAGCACGCCGAGCACGGCGTCGCCGCGCACTGGGCCTACAAGGAGGCCGGCGCCAAGGGCTACGCCGGCGTCAGCGCGGCGGGCGAGTTCGAGGCGCGCGTCGCCGAGGCGCGCAAGGCAGTGCTGCGCGAACTGCTCGCCTGGGAGCGCGACTTCGCCGGCCAGGCCGCCGCCGGCGGCGATGCGCCGCGGCTCGACGACCGCATCTACGTCTTCACGCCGCAGGCGACGATCGTCGAGTTGCCGGCCGGCGCGACGGCGGTCGACTTCGCCTACAGCGTGCACACCGACCTCGGCCACCGCTGCCGCGGCGCGCGCGTCGACGGCGCGATGCTGCCGCTGAACAAGCCGCTCGCCAACGGCCAGACGGTCGAGATCATCGCCGCGAAGGAGGGCGGGCCGTCGCTCGACTGGCTCAACCCCGAGCAGGGCTATCTGCACAGCCCGCGCGCCAAGGCCAAGGTGCGCGCCTGGTTCAACGCGCTCGCGCTGCAGGCGACGATCGCGCGCGGCCGAGAGGCGGTCGAGAAGCTCTTGCAGCGTGAGGGCCGGACGGCGACCAAGCTCGCCGACCTCGCTGCGCAGCTCGGCTTCAAGTCCGCCGATGCGCTCTTCGAGGTCGTCGGCAAGGACGAGTTCTCGCTGCGCGGCATCGAGGCGCTGCTGCGGCCGGCCGAACCGCCGCCGGTCGCCGACGAGGTGATCGCCAGGCGCCGGCCGCGCACGCAGGAGGCGGGCGGCGGCGTGCTCGTCGTCGGTGTCGACTCGCTGCTGACGAACCTCGCGCGCTGCTGCCGTCCTGCGCCGCCGGATGCGATCGGCGGCTACGTGACGCGCGGCAAGGGCGTCGCGATCCACCGGCTCGACTGCAGCAACTTTCGCGAGCTGCGAACGCGCTCGCCCGAGCGCGTGATCGCCGTCGCCTGGGGCACGAAGCGCAGCGCCAAGGGCGGCGCCGAGGCCGCGGTCTACCCGGTGGACGTGATCGTCGACGCGAGCGACCGCCAGGGGCTGGTGCGCGATATCTCCGAGCTGTTCGCGAAGGAGAAGATGAACGTCAGCGGCGTCCGATCCCACGTACCGACGGGCGGTCAGCGCGGCACGGCATCGATGGTCTTCACCGTCGAGCTGACCGACACCACCGGCCTCGCGCCCGCGCTTGCGCGCGTTGCCCACCTCGTCGGCGTGCGCGGCGCGCGGCGCAAGTAGGCGCCGCGATGGGCGGCGCCGGGCCGAGGCGCCGGTCCCCGCTGCTATACTGCGCCATTGACCCAGGCGCGTAGCTCAGCTGGTTAGAGCACCACCTTGACATGGTGGGGGTCGTTGGTTCGAGTCCAATCGCGCCTACCAAATTGTTCCGCAGACCCGAGGGCTTGGCGCTTGCGCCGAGCCCTTCGTGCTTCAGGGAGCAAGGCCTAACGCGGGCGACGGCCAATCGTTGCCGGCTGGGCTGTCGATCCCGATGCCGAACGCCAGCGCGCGAGTCCGCGCGTCTGAAAGGACGGCGCGATCGCCGAATCCTGCGATCGACAAGGTAGCATCTGCGCTCCCCCGAACGACCGCGCAGCGAAGGAACACGACATGCCCCGCATCCAGGCCGGAAGCCTATCCCTGAACTACGTCGAGCACGGCAGCGGCGATAACGTCGTCCTCGCGGTGCACGGCAACCTCGGCTGCGCCAACTGGCTCGACCTGGCGCTTCCGCTGCTGCCCGCCGACATCCGCATCATCGCCGCCGAGTGGCGCGGTTGCGGCGATTCCGACAAGCCCGAACCGGACGCCGACTACGCGAACTACAGCATGGCGGTGCATGCACGCGATCACCTCGCGCTGCTGGACGCGCTCGGCATCGCCAGGTGCCATCTCTACGGCCACTCGACGGGCGGCATCATCATCTCGCACATGCTGCTCGATGCGCCCGAGCGCTTCGGCAAGGTGCTGATGCTCGACCCGGTCAGTCCGCTCGGCCTGAAGCTCGAGGCCAGCCAGATCGGCGTCCTGACGGCAATGAAGACGGACCCGGATGTCTGCTTCGCGGGGCTTGCGAGCGCCGCGCCGACGCTGTTCAGGCCGGAGACGATGGTCGCCGGGCAGATGCCGCAGTTCAACGAGATGACCGCCAGCGCGCAGCGCGACCTGTTCAAGAAAATCATCGAGCGCACGCGCGTGCTGTCGGACGGCATCTGGTTCGGCACGCCGCACAACCTTGGGCACGAGTGGGACCGCGGCACGCTCGCCGCGCGCATGGACGAGATGACGCACGAGCACCTGATCCTCTACGGCAAGCTGGACTACTGGATCCCGCGCGAGCACATGGACGCGATGGTCGACAAGCTGCCCAACGCGCGGCTCGAAGTCTTCCCCTACGTCGGGCACTCGATGAACCTCGAGCAGCCGCTGCTGTTCGCCCGCGCCTTCAGCGACCACTTCCGCGGCGCAAGCGCCTGACGCGCACCGCCGCCGCGCGCTGCAAACGAAGAGGCCGCCCGAGGGCGGCCTCTGTGCCGAAGCCTCGGCCGCGGACTACTTCGACAAGCCCGCCGGCTTGTCGACCGCCGCTGCCGGGCGTCCCGCGCCGGCTGCTCCGGCGATGCCGGGAAGGCTCGTCGTGAAGCTGTCGTCGACGAAGGCCTTGATCGTGTCCTTCAGCACGTTGGGCGCCTTGAATACCGCGTAGTGCGCGGTCGGGTCGGCGAAGCTCGCGAACACCGCGCCGTCGACGGCCTTGGCGGCCCGGCGCGCGTTCTCGATCAGCAGCCACTTGTCGGTCTCGATGTGGACGACGAGCGTGCGCGCCTTGATGCGGTGGAGGTCCTTGTCGATGTTGTAGTTGAAGCCCGCGTCGTTGCGGTACCAGAAGTCGACCGGATCCTCGTTCTTGACGCGCGCGATCCACGCCGCCGACTGGTTGCCCTTGGGTTCCCAGTGGAACACCTCGCGCTCGAGCTGCGGCCACGGCGTCGCGGTGCGCACCGGGAAGCTGAACCCGGTCAGCTGCAGCCGCGACCACATGAACTGCAGGCCGCGCTTGGGGTGCTGCTCGACCGGCAGGTCGTAGTAGTTGCCGTTCGTCTTGCGCCACATCGGGTCGCTCTCGATCGCTGCCTGGGCGAGCAGGAAGGTCCACGCGCCGACCGGGTCGGCGCCGTCGGAGGCCGTCGTCCCGCCGATCGGCATGATCGCCTTGACGAAGCCGCTGGGCGAATACATCACGCCCCAGACCCAGCTCTGCGTCGCGCCCATCGAGACGCCGGTGGCGACTTCGACCTGCGCGATTCTCAGATGGTCGCGCAGCAGCCGGTAGTTGCTCTGCACCATGTCGAAGTAGCTGTACGCCGGGAACTTGCGTCCGAGGCCGTCCGAGGGCTTGGACGTGCCCCACAGGCCGAGCGCGTCGAGAAACACGACGTAGTAGCGATTCGTGTCGATGACCCGGCCGGGGCCGACGATCGCGCCGCCCGAGAAGCCGTTGCCGGGCTGCCCCTCGTACCAGAAGTTGTACATGTTGGTCGCGTCGCCCGAGTAGAAGGTGTTGACGATGACCGCGTTGACGATCTCCCCCTTCTCGTTGCGCTTGGGTGTGCCGACTGCGATGTAGGCGACGCGCAGCGGCTTGGCACCGAGCGACTCGAGCGTCGTTCCGCCTTCGCCGCCGTCGCGCCAGGTCTGCGGATCGGCGTCGAGCTTGTACTTGCCGCCGATGCGGAAGTTCGGGATCTCGTAGTACTGCTTCAGGTGGTCGAGCTCCATCGTTCCCGAACTCGGCGTCAGCGGGAACTTGTTCGCGGCCTGCGCCAACGCGGCGCCGGGCAGCGCGAACGCGGCCGCGAGCACCATGGCGAGACCCACGACGTGCTTCTTCACTTGTGTCTTCCTCAGGTTCGCGTTCATCGTGCGCCTCACTTGGCAAGGCCCGCGGGCTTGTCGCCGCCGGCCGCCGCCGGGGCTGCGCTGGCCATCGGCCGCGCGCCGTTGATGAGCGAGTCGATCACGTCGGGCGTCATCGCGTCGACGCGGCCGGTCTTCATGAAGGCGACCGTGTCGCGTGCGAACTCGAGCGGGACGTCGGTGTGGATGAAGTGGCCGACGCCGGGGTAGATCTTCACGACCGGCGGGTTGCCGGCGGCCGTCATGCGCTCGACGAACGGGATGATGACCTGCTTGGATTTGTCGGTCAGGCCGTTCAACGCCGTGCTCGGGATGAACGGCTCGATCGCGCCGAAGGCGAGGAAGATCGGCGCCTTGATCTGCGGCAGCCGCTTGTACAGCGAGTTCTCGTCCTCGCGCGCGTTCTCCGAGCACATCGAGAACGTGTCGTAGTGGAACAGGAAGGTGTACTGGTCGAACTCGCGCTTGTTGCCGGTGATCATCGCGATGCGCTGGTCGGTGTGCAGCCGCGAATACGGCGTGTCGTTGACGAAGTAGCCCGACGGTGCGGGGATCTGGTTGCCCGCGGCGTCGCGCGTCTTCCAGTAGAAGAAGTCGCGCACCCATTGCGGCGAGCGCGAGCGCTCGGCCTCGACGAGGCCGAACGGGTCCCAGGCGGCGTGCCAGCGCGCGAGGTCGCGGCCGATCGAGCGGTCGCAGATCGGCAGCACCTTGTCGCCCATCTTGAAGTTCTTCGGATACTCCTCGAGCCCCGCCGGGCCTTCGAGCAGCAGACCCTGCACCGCCTGCGGATAGTTCAGCGCGTAGCCGAGCACGACCTGCCCGCCCTGCGAGTGGCCGTAGTAGTAGGCCTTCTTCACGCCGAGCTGGCCGACGATCAGCGCGTGGAACGCGTCGCGGATGTCGTCGAGCGTGCGCGCCTGCGGCTTGTCGAGGTTGCCCGGGCCGGAGACGCCGGCCAGCGGCATGTCGGGCACGATGACGCGAAAGCCGCGCTCGACCGCGTACTTGACGACGTTGCCGTAGTGGGCGCCGAACGCGCCCTTGCCGTGCACCATGACGAGCGTCGGCGGGTTGCGTTCCTTGCCGCAGTACTCGTCCATGTAGCCGATCTGCCAGTCGACGCCGTTCTTGTCCTTCGCGTTCGCGTACTTGACCGGGAACGGGTAGACGATCTCGTCCTTCCAGAACGACTTGTTCGGATCGGGGGTCATGTTGACCGTCGCCCGCCGGTAGTTCTTCGCCTCGCAGACGATGCCCTGTTCGGCCACGTTGTTCACGCCGGTCGCGCGCAGGAACGACGCGAAGGTCTGGTTGTCCTTCAACACGTTGGGCGCCTTGAAGACGGCGTAGTGCGCGATCGGGTCGGAAAAGCTCGCGTAGAGCCCGCCCGGGATCACCTCGGCGGCCTTGCGCGCCTCGCTTCCCATCAGCCACAGGTCGTTATCGACGTGCGCGACGAGCGTGCGCGGCTTCATGCCGGGCAGGAGCTTGTCGACGTTGTGCAGTTCGCCGACGGTGTCGCGATACCAGAGGTCGACGGCGTCGAACTGGGCCGCCATGCGCTTGAGGTTGGCGCCGACGTCCTTGCCCAGGCGCGGGTCGGCCTTCCACGTGAACACGTCCTTCGATACCGCGTCCCAGCCGGTAGCCTGGCGGAAGTCGAGGTCGAAGCCGGTGAGCAGCAGTTGCGACCAATGGAACTCGACGCCGGCGTTCGGGTGCTTGTCCTTGGGCAGCTCGTAGTAGTTGGCGTTCGTCTCGATCCAGACCGGGTCGGATTCGAGCGATGCCTTGGCGAGCTGGAATGTCCACGCCGCGATCGCGCCGCCCGGGCCGTCGGTCGCCGACGCGCCGCCGACGGGCATCACCGCCTTCACGAAGTCGGGGTACATCAGGCCCCAGTAGTACGACTGTGTGCCGCCCATCGAGACGCCGGTCGCGAGCACGACCTGCCCGACCTTCAAGTGGTCGCGCAGCATCCGGTAGTTGAGCTGCACCATGTCGTAGTAGGTGTAGACCGGGAACTTGCGCCCGAGACCGTCCGAAGGCTTGGACGCGCCCCACAGGCCGAGGCCGTCGAGGAAGATCACGTAGTAGCGGTTGGTGTCGAACATCCGCCCCGGGCCGACGAGCGCCCCGCCGGCGAAGCCGTTGCCGGGCTGCCCCTCGTACCAGCTGTCGTACATCGACGTCGCGTCGCCCGAGAAGAAGGTGCTGATGACGATCGCGTTGACGATCTCGCCCTTGGCGTCGCGCTTGGGCGTGCCGACCGCGATGTAGGACGTGCGCGCCGGCGCCGCGCCGAGCGACTCGAGCGTCGTGCCGCCTTCGCCGCCGTTGTCCCACGCCTTCGGGTTGGCGAGGTCGTACTTGCCGCCGATGCGGAAGTTGCGCACCTCGTAGGTCTGCTTCAGCTTGTCGAGGCGAGCGACGGCCGAGCGCTCGGTGACCGGTTGTTGGGCCTGCGCCGCGCAAACGAGCGACAGCGTCAATAGCAGCGACGCCATCGCGTTCACGAAACCGCGGCAACCCGGCGGGCGACTTCTCATGTCCTCATCCTTTGCTGTCTGGGAATATCGAAACGGTGCACGGTGCGGCCCGCGCAAAAAAGTTGCGATTGTGGCATCGAACTTCGGGCTCGCGAGTCAGGCCAGAATCCCCTCTTCGACAGCCGAGCGACTGTTCAGGGAGAGCCATGCCGACGCTGGATTACGGTCATCACCAGGTGCACTACGAACTAAGCGGCGAACGCGGCCGCCCGGTGATCACCTTCCTCAACGGATTGACGCAGAACGCGAAGCTCTGGCAGGCCTACGCCGAGCACTTCGTGCCGCGCGGCTGGCAGGTGCTCGCCTACGACATGCTCGGCCAGGGGCGCTCTTCCAAGCCGGTGATCGACATTCCGCTTGCCATGCACGCCGAGCTGCTCGACCAACTGCTGGGCAAGCTGGCCATCGAGCGCACCCATCTCGCGAGCATCTCGTTTGGCGGCATCATCGGCCTCGATTTCGCGATCCGCTTCGGCCATCGGCTCGAGAGCCTCACGGTGATGAGCACCTTCGCCGAGCTCACGCCGCAGCTCGAGATGCTCGGCGCGGTGATGCTCGAGGGGCTCGCCGAGTGCGGCATGCCCTACCTGCAGGGCATGCTCTACCCGATGAACATGAGCTCGGCCTGGATCGCCGCCAATCGCGAGCGCATCCCGGCGATGAAGCGCGCCGGCTACATCGGCAACGACGGCTACGCGATGCAGAACCTGATGGAGTCGTTCATCGAGTTCAAGCCGCTGACGCCCGACCTGCACAAGATCGCCGTGCCGACGCTCGTCATGAACGGCGAGTTCGACTTCTTCACGCCACGCGAATGCCACGAGCTGATCCGCCGCGAGGTGCGCAACTCGCGCTTGCTGATCGTCCAGCATGCCTATCATGCGTTCACGCTCGAGATGCCGGCGGTCACGATCCGCCAGCTCGAGACCTTCTTCGAGCAGGTGCGCGCCGGCCGCTGGCGCGGCGATCAGACGGTCTGGATCGCGAGCGACGACCCGGCGGCCAAGACGCAGTGGCTGCCCTGCGCCGGCGACTGGATGCGCGCCGTGCAGATCGGCGCACAGACGGCGCCGGCAACCCCGAGCCGCCGCAAGGCCCCCCGCAAGCCAACCCGCAAGACGAGCGCCCGATGATCGATCCCGCACGCTACGACCACGCCCGCGACCGCATCGCCGTTGCCGGCTTCACGCCGGCGATCCAGACCAAGATCGCACTGCTGCTGTGCGCCGCGAAGAACGGCAACCTGATGTTCCATGCCGCGCTGCAATGGGCGCCCAAGCTCGGCGTCGTGCAGCAGTTCTTGCTGTCGCAGTCGGCGCGCGAACTCGAGGCCGTCGCGGTGCTCAATGTCGCGACGACGTGGGCGCGCGATCCGGCTTTGATGCTCGAAGGCAGCCGCATCGCCGCGCCGCTCGCGCTCGCCTGGAGCCAGGTGATGCTGCCGCCCGGGCCGATGCTGAACCCGCAGGCGGCCTACCGCGGCATCTCGCTCGGCCACGCGCAACTGGCGCGCATCCGGCTGCTCGCCGTCATTCCCGACGAGGCCGACGCGCTCGACCCCTTCGTCGTCGCGCTGCGCCGCATCGAGCAGGAGAGCGCTCGCATGCTGCAGACGCAGATTCGCCTGCTGAAGACGATCGGCACCGAGATCGCGATCGACGAGCGCGAGGCCAGGGTGCAGCAGGATCAGGAACTCGTCGATCGCGTGTTCGACGCCTTCCTGCTCTGGCTCGCGGCGCCTTGAAGTCTTAGCGGAACGGGATGTTCAACTGGATGTCGAAACGCACATCGGTCGTCGGAAAGTCGACGTAGACGATCGAGTTGCTCGTCGCGCTCCAGTTCTCGCCCTTTTGAATCGCCCTCGCCCAGCGGGCGCGGGCGCGCAGGTTCTTGAAGAAGCCGTCCTGCGGGAACACGTAGATCAGGTCGGTCGCCGTCTCGTACCAGTCCGCCACCGGCAGGTTCGGGTTGCCGTTGACGTTGCGGTGGGTTCGCGAGCCGTAGCTCACGTCGAACGACAGGCCGTTCAGCCCGAGCGTCGTGAAGTCCAGCGTCGTGCCGAGGATCCAGGTGCGCTCGCCGGCGAGCGAATTCTCGCCGATGCGCTGGATCAGGTACGACGGGCCGAGCGAGAACGGCGAGTAGATCTGGTTGCGGTCCGACGTGATTCCGGCCGCGAAGTACGGAATCCACCACGGCACGGGCCGCGCCTCGAGATAGATGCCGCCGTAGTTGGTGTTGAAGCTCGGCCCGGGGGCACCGTTGGCGCCGCGCATCAGGCTGTCGCCGTTGGACTCCTGATACATCCACTGCGCAGCGGCGCGGAAGTACTGCGTGCCCTCCATCCGGAACACGTAGTCGTAGTCGATGTAGAACATGTTGAGCATGTTCTGCACGTTGTGATACGAGGTCGAGACCATGCTGTTCTCGGTCGGCTTCCAGTTCATGCCGAGGTAGGCCATGCCGTCGCTGTCGCCGCCGCGGGCCGAGGTCGGGTACAGGAAGACGTTCCAGGCGCCCTGGTACAGGTTGAGGAACTGATCCTCGTTGACCTGCTTGATCCGGTTCACGTAGCCGCCGTAGTAGCGCACCGATTCGTCGAACGCGCGGCCCTGCAGCGTGATGCCCTCGAAGGTCAGCCAGTTCATGTTGCGGATGTCGCGCGCACCGATCATGCTCTGGTCGAGCTTGTTGAAGAAGCGGTAGACGCCGTCCATGAACCACTGGTTGCGGATCGTCTGGCGCCCGATCACGATCGAGTTGCTGCCCAGGCGCAGCCGCGCGTTGAGTTCGCCGAACACGCCGTAGCCGGACTGGTCGGGGTCCTTCAGGATGAAGTTGAACTGGTTGCCCTCGGGCGACCAGAGCGGCGCGACGAAGTTGTAGGCGGCACGAAACGACAGCATCTCGCCGATCTCGCCGGTATCGGCGAACAGGAACGCGCCGAGGCCGGCACCGGCCCACTTGAACTTGGAGCCGGGCAGATTCGGGTCGCCGTCCGACCAGCGGTCGAAGCTCGCGGCGCGGAAGAAATAGCCGGCCGTCGCGTCGCGCCAGAACGGATGGACCTCATTTGTCGCCGTTGCGCCGGTTTCGGCCGCCTGTGCCGATGCGGCCGCCGCACCGAGCAGCAGCGCCGCCGCGATTGCCTTGACCCGGCCGATCGCTGCCAAAGCGCCGCCCTGGGTTTCTCCCCTTTGCATAAGTACTCCCCTGATGGTGAACGCGGCCCTGACGTGCCGCCGGCTGCGAAGGTCTTCTTGTGCGCCGTCCGCGGGCGAGGATAGCCGACGGCCGCAGCGGTCGCTTTGACGGCACTCGGCCCAACCCGGTTGAGCCGCAACCCGACACGCCATCTGATGGCCGCCGCAGCGCGCGCTCTCGTGACGATGTCGCGCGCCATCGGCGTGCCAGGCTTTCGCGACGCGGGACCTGTCGCCGGCGTCGCGCGGCGCGTGCGCGATAGGCGACAGACGCGCAAGTCGCCTGCGAAGACGCGACCGCGAAGCACCGACCGACGACGGCGGCGACAATCGCCCGGTTGTTGCCCATGCCCTGAAGGAGTGAAGCCATGACCGCCGAAGAACAACGCGCGCTGCTCGCCGTCGCCTTGCTCGCCGCGTTTGCCGATGGCGACAAGTCCGAGGTCGAGCGCGAGGAAGTCAAGCGCATCGCCGCGACGCTTGGCGGCCAGGCTTCGGAGTTGAACATTCCGGCGCTGATGCAGGACGTGCTGTTCGGGCGCCTCTCCGTTCCCAAGGCGGTCGGTGCGCTGAAGGCGAAGGAGCACCGCCAACTCGCCTACGAGCTGGCCGTGTGCGTGTGCGATGCTGACGGCGTGCAGACCCGGGCCGAGCAGAAGTTCCTGGCCGGGCTCAAGGCGGAGATCGGCGCCGGGCTGGACACGGCCGTCGAGACTCAGGCCGACGCCCTCGCGCGCGAGACCGATGCGCCTGTGGCAGCGAGCGCCGGCACGGTGGCAGCAGCCGGTATCGACCGCGCCGCGCTGGACGAGACGATCTTCAGCCGCGCCGTGCTGTGCGGCGCGCTCGAGCTGCTGCCGCAAAGCTGGGCGAGCATGGCGATCATCCCGCTGCAGGTGAAGCTGGTGCACGGCATCGCACAGGCCCACGGTATCGAGAATGTCGATGCCGGCATGATCAAGGAATTCATCGCCACCGCGGGTGTGGGCCTGACCGGGCAGTACCTCGAGCAGTTCGGTCGCAAGCTGGTCGGCGGCCTGCTCGGTTCGGTGCTGGGCGGCCTGGGCCGCGGCGTCGGCAGCGTGAGCACCGGCATGGCGATGAGCTTTGCGACGACCTACGCGCTCGGCCAGCTGGCCGTTCGCTACTACGGCGGCGGCCGGCAGATGAGCACCGCGCTGCTGAAGCAGACGTACCAGGACCTGCTCGTCAGCGCCAAGCAGATGCAGCAGCAGGTATTGCCGCAGATTCAGCAGCAGGCCAGCACGCTGGACGCCGGCAAGGTGCTCGAGATGGTGCGCCAGCCGCTGGCGTGACCCGAGGGTGCGATGCGCGCGATA
>CALMIL010000147.1 GCA_937864005.1 uncultured Burkholderiales bacterium | reverse complement strand
GCATGAGCCGCGAAAGAGGGGCCCCGCGCAGCGGGGATCGAAGCGAGCGAATGCGGCGAGGCGCCGACGACAAGGCGCTGCGCACGGCTCGATCTGAACAAGGCACCGCATGAGCTCGCCGATGATGACGCTCGGCGATGCGCATGCGCTGCTCGCCGCCGCGATGGCCGATGTGCGGCTCGTCGGCGACGCGTCGGTCGCGATCGAGCGCGTCCATTCGGATACGCGCAGTCTGCGCGCGGGCGATCTGTTCGTCGCGCTGCGCGGCGAGCGGTTCGATGCGAACGACTTCCTCGGCCAGGCGCGCGACGCGGGCGCGGCGGCGGCGCTCGCCGAACGCGGCCTCGCCGAGTCCGGGCTGCCCGGGCTGCTCGTGCCCGACAGCCGTGCCGCGCTCGGCGCGCTCGCCGGGGCGTGGCGCAGGCGCTTCGATCTGCCGCTGATCGCCGTGACCGGCAGCAACGGCAAGACGACGGTGACGCAGATGATCGCCTCGATCCTGCGCGCCTGGGTCGGCGCCGGCGCATTCGCGACCGAGGGCAATTTCAACAACGATATCGGCGTGCCGCTCACGCTCTTGCGGCTGCGCCGCGACGACGCGGTGCGGCACCGCGCCGCGGTCGTCGAGATCGGCATGAACCACCCGGGCGAGATCGCGCCGCTCGCCGCGCTCGCGGCACCGACGGTGGCGCTCGTCAACAACGCGCAGCGTGAACATCTCGAATTCATGGCCGACGTGAAGAGCGTCGCGATCGAGAACGGCGCCGTCCTCGGTGCGCTGGCGGCCGACGGCGTCGCGGTATTTCCGGCCGACGAACCCTACACGCCGCTGTGGCGCGAGATCGCCGGTGCGCGCCGGGTGCTGACGTTCGCGCTCGATGCCGATGCCGATATTCGCGGCCACTGCGATTGGCGCGCCGATCACTGGGCGGTGACGCTCGTTGCACCGTCGGGAACATGCGACGTCCGGCTCGCGGTCGCCGGCCGCCACAACGTGAAGAATGCGCTCGCGGCGGCCGCGTGCGCGCTTGGCGCCGGGTGTCCGCTCGCCGCGGTGCGCGCCGGACTCGAGGCGTTCACGCCGGTCAAGGGCCGCTCGCAGGTGCGACGCATCGCATTCCGGGGGCGCGACGCGACGCTGATCGACGATTCGTACAACGCGAACCCGGATTCGGTGCGCGCCGCGATCGATGTCCTTGCCGCGCTGGACGCACCGCGCTGGCTGGTGCTCGGCGATATGGGCGAAGTCGGCAGCCAGGGCCCGGCGCTGCATGCCGAAGTCGGCGCCTACGCCAGGGAGCGCGGCATCGAGCAGATGTGGGCGGCCGGTGAAGCGAGCGCTGCTGCGGCCGAGGCGCATGGCGCGGCGCGGCATTTCGAGAACGCCGCCGCGCTCGTCGCCGCGCTTGTCGACGCACCGGCAGCGGCGGCGATCGTCGTCAAGGGCTCGCGCTTCATGAAGATGGAGCAGGTCGTCGCGGCGCTCGCAACGCGGCAGGCCGAGGCGGTCGAGGGAGCGTCGCATGCGGCCTAGCCTCGCGAGCATCGGGAGGCACGATGCTGCTTAGCCTCGCCCAATGGCTGCAGACGCTGTCGCCGGAGTTCGGCTTCTTCCGCGTCTTCCAGTACCTGACCTTCCGCGCCGTGATGGCGGCGCTCACCGCGCTGCTGATCGGCCTTGCATTCGGTCCGTGGGTGATCCGCCGCCTGGCCGCGCTCAAGATCGGCCAGCCGATTCGCGGCTATGGCATGGAGACGCACATCGCCAAGAGCGGCACGCCGACGATGGGCGGCGTGCTGATCCTGATCGGCATCGGCGTCTCGACGCTCTTGTGGTTCGACTGGAGCAACCGCTTCGTCTGGATCGTGCTGCTCGTGACGCTCGGCTTCGGCGCGATCGGCTGGGTCGACGACTGGCGCAAGGTCGTCGACAAGAACCCGGAAGGCATGCGCTCGCGCGAGAAGTACTTCTGGCAATCGCTGATCGGGCTCGTCGCCGCGCTCTACCTCGCGTTCAGCGTCTCCGAGACGTCCAACCTGCGCGTGCTGGAACTCTTCATCCGCTGGGTGCAAAGCGGCTTCTCGAACGACCTGCCGCCGAGCGCCGACCTGATCGTGCCGTTCTTCAAGTCGATCAGCTATCCGCTGGGCGTCTACGGCTTCATCATCCTGACCTACCTCGTGATCGTCGGCAGCAGCAATGCGGTGAACCTGACCGACGGCCTCGATGGCCTCGCGATCATGCCGGTCGTGATGGTCGGCTCGGCGCTTGGCGTGTTCGCCTACGTCAGCGGCAGTGCGGTCTATTCGCGATATTTGCTCTTTCCCTTCATCCCGGGTGCCGGCGAACTGCTCGTCTTCTGCTCGGCGATGGCCGGTTCCGGGCTCGCCTTCCTGTGGTTCAACACCCATCCGGCGCAGGTCTTCATGGGCGACGTCGGCGCGCTCGCGCTCGGCGGCGCGCTCGGCACGCTCGCCGTCATCACGCGCCAGGAGATCGTGCTCGCGATCATGGGCGGGGTCTTCGTCGTCGAGGCTCTCTCGGTGATGATGCAGGTGAGCTGGTTCAAGTTCACGAAGGCGCGCTTCGGCAAGGGCCGGCGCATCCTGAAGATGGCGCCGCTGCACCATCACTTCGAGAAGTCGGGCTGGACCGAGACGCAGGTCGTCGTGCGGTTCTGGATCATCACGATGCTGCTGTGCCTGATCGGGCTGGCGAGCCTGAAGCTGCGGTGACGATGAGAAGCCTCGCCGACACCCGCGTGCTCGTCCTCGGCCTCGGCGCCTCGGGCCTCGCGATCGCGCGCTGGTGTGCGCGCTGCGGCGCGCAGGTCCGGGTCTGGGACTCGCGTCTGGGCACGGCGCAGAGCCCGCCGCAGGCCGAGACGCTGGCGGCCAGCGTTCCCGGTGCGCAACGCCTTGTCGGCGCACTCGAGCCGGGCGCGCTCGACGGTGTGCAGCGCGTCTTCAAGAGCCCCGGCCTCGCGCCGCACGACGAACGCATCGCGCCGCTGCTCGCCGCCGCGGCGGCGCGCGGCATCGCGGTCGAGGGCGAGCTCGACCTCTTCGCGCAGGCGCTCGCAGACCTTGCGCAGACGCGTGGCTACGCGCCGCAGGTGCTTGCGGTGACGGGCACGAACGGCAAGACGACGACGACCGCGATGACGGCGCTGCTCGTCGAGCGCGCGGGCCGGCGCGTCGCCACGGCCGGCAATATCGGGCCGACGATGCTCGAGACGCTCGCGCAGGCGCTCGACGCCGCGGCGGCGTCGTCGCTCCCGGCAGCGGCCGCAGATCCACTTGCCGAAGACGAAGCGGCGCCCGATCCGAATGCCGCGCTGCCCGAAGTCTGGGTGCTCGAACTGTCGAGCTTCCAGTTGCACGGCGCGACCGGCTTCGAGCCCGCCGCCGCAGCACTGCTCAATATCAGCGAGGACCATCTCGACTGGCACGGCTCGCTCGGGGCCTATATCGAGGCCAAGGCGCGCATCTTCGGCACGCGCACGACGCTCGTCGTCAATCGCGACGACGCCGCGGTGCAGGAGGTCGCGCAGCGGATCGTCACGCCGCCGCCCGCGAAGACGGCGCGCAAGGTGCGCGCCACGCGCCAGCCGCCGCGCCAGGTGCTCGCCTTCGGTGTCACCGCGCCGCGCCATCCGGGCGACTTCGGCATCGTCGTCGAGGGCGGCATGGCGTGGCTCGTTCGCGCGCTCGAGGCCGACCCCACGTTGCGGCGCCGGCCAGGCGACGAGGTCGAGCTTCACATTCAGCGCCTGATGCCGGTCGACGCGTTGCGCGTGCGCGGCCGGCACAACGCGGCCAATGCGCTGGCCGCGCTCGCACTTGCGAGCGCGATCGGCTGCCCGCTCGCGCCGATGCTGCACGGCCTGCGCGAATACGGCGGCGAGCCGCATCGGGTCGCCTTCGTCGCCGCGCTCGACGGTATCGACGCCTACGACGACAGCAAGGGCACGAATGTCGGTGCGACGGTCGCCGCTCTCGACGGTCTGGGGCAGGAGCGCGCGCCGGCGCGGCTCGTCGTCATCCTCGGCGGCGACGGCAAGGGGCAGGACTTCGCGCCGCTTGGCGCGCCGCTCGTGCGCCATGCGCGCGCCGTCGCGCTGATCGGCCGCGACGCCGACCGCATCCAGGCGCAGGCGCTTGCCGCAGGCGGCGTGAAGAGCGAGCGCTTCGCCACGCTGGAGGCGGCGACGCGCTGGGCCTTCGCGCAGGCACGCCCGGGAGACGCCGTGCTGCTCAGCCCCGCCTGCGCGAGTCTCGACATGTTCCGCAACTATGCGCACCGCGCCGAGGTCTTCGTCGCCACGGTGCACGAATTGCTGCACGAATCGGGGGCCGCCGCATGAGCCGCGAAAGAGGGGCCCCGCGCAGCGGGGATCGAAGCGAGCGAATGCGGCGAGGCGCCGACGACAAGGCGGTGCAAGCCGCTCGATCGACCGGAGGCGCCGCATGAGCCGCGAAAGAGGGGCCCCGCGCAGCGGGGATCGAAGCGAGCGAATGCGGCGAGGCGCCGACCGCGCGAATCCCTCGCATCGCGCGAATCGTTTGGGGGCAGCGGCATGACGACGCTCGCCGCACGCCTGGGATGGGGCGCGCTCAAGGCCCGCGCGCTCGCGCTCGTCGGGCGCGGGGCCGACAAGGCCGGCGCGGTCCCGGTGCGCGACTGGGTCAGCGTCTCCGCCGGCCGCCCGACGCGCCTGCTCGGCTTCGACCAGGCGCTGGTGTGGGTCGTCGTCGCGCTGCTCGCGCTCGGCCTCGTGATGGTCTACTCGGCGTCGATCGCGCTGCCCGCCGACCCGAAGTTCGCACGCTACGCGCCGACCTATTTCCTGAGCCGCCAGGCGCTTTCGATCGCCCTCGGCCTGCTCGCCGCGCTCGTCGCGGTCCAGGTGCCGGTCGCGCAGTGGGAGCGCTGGTCGCCCTGGCTGTTCGTCGTCTCGCTGCTGCTGCTCGTCGTCGTCCTGCTGCCGTTCGTCGGCAAGGGCGTGAACGGCGCGCGGCGCTGGATTCCGCTCGGCGTGATGAATTTCCAGCCGTCCGAGCTCGCCAAGCTGACGATCGCGATGTACGCCGCCGGCTACATGGTGCGCAAGATGGACGTGAAGGAAAAGTTCCTGCAGGCCGTGCTGCCGATGGCGGTATCGGTCGGGGTCGTCGGCTTGCTGCTGCTCGCCGAGCCCGACATGGGCGCCTTCATGGTGATCGCAGCGATCGCGATGGGCATCCTCTTTCTCGGCGGCGTCAACGGCCGCATGTTCTTCCTCATCACCTCGATCCTGATCGGCGCGTTCGTGCTCATGATCACGATGAGCGAATGGCGGCGCCAGCGCATCTTCGCCTACCTCGATCCGTGGGACGAGAAGTACACCCTCGGCAAGGCCTACCAGCTCTCGCATTCGCTGATCGCTTTCGGCCGCGGCGAGATCTTCGGCCAGGGGCTGGGCAGCAGCGTCGAGAAGCTGCACTACCTGCCCGAGGCGCATACCGACTTCCTGCTCGCGGTGATCGGCGAGGAACTCGGCTTCGTCGGCGTCGCCATCGTCATCCTCGCGTTCTTCTGGCTGACGCGCCGCATCTTCCACATCGGCCGCCAGGCGATCGCGCTCGACCGCGTGTTCGCCGGGCTCTATGCGCAGGGCATCGGCATCTGGATGGGCGGCCAGGCCTTCATCAATATGGGCGTCAACCTCGGCGTGCTGCCGACCAAGGGGTTGACGTTGCCGCTGATGAGCTTCGGCGGCTCGGCAATCGTCGTCAACCTCGTCGCCCTCGCGATCGTGCTGAGGGTGGACATCGAGAATCGGCAGTTGATGAGAGGGGGGCGCACTTGAGGCACCTTGTCGTCATGGCGGCCGGCACCGGCGGGCACGTGATGCCGGGGCTCGCCGTCGCGCGCGAGATGCAGTCGCGCGGCTGGAGCGTGTCGTGGCTCGGCACGACGACCGGGATGGAGAACCGCCTCGTGCCGCAGCGCGGCATCGCGCTCGACGCGATCGCGTTTACCGGGTTGCGCGGCAAGGGCATCGTCCACACGCTGACCGGCGGGCTGCGGCTGCTCGCGGCGTTCTGGGCCTGCCTGCGCATCCTGCGGGCGCGCCAGGCCGACGCGGTGCTCGGCATGGGCGGCTATGTGTGCTTTCCGGGCGGCATGATGGCGGCGCTGCTCGGCAAGCCGCTCATGCTCGTCAACGCCGACGCGACGCTATTGATGAGCAACCGCGCGCTGCTGCCGGTCGCCGACCGCATCGCGTTCGGCTTCGACGGTGATGCGGCGCGGCGCACGAAGCGCGCCGTCGTCACCGGCAACCCGGTGCGTACCGAGATCGAGGCGCTGCCCGCGCCGCAGGCGCGCTTTGCCGGCCGCGGCGGGCGGCTGCGGCTGCTCGTCGTCGGCGGCAGCCTCGGCGCAAGGGTCTTGAACGAATGCGTGCCGCAGGCACTCGCGCTGTGCCCTATGCCCGAGCGTCCGCAGGTCACGCACCAGACCGGTGAGGCCAACTTCGCATCCGTGCAGGCCGGCTACCGCAGCGCCGGCGTCGACGCCGAGCTGCTGCCCTTCATCGACGACATGGCCGCGCGGCTGGCCGAGTGCGATGTCGTCGTCTGCCGTGCCGGCGCGGTGACGGTGAGCGAACTGTGCGCCGCGGGCGTCGCGAGCGTGCTCGTGCCGCTCGTCGTCAGTACGACGAGCCACCAGCGCGACAACGCCGCGCACATGGCGGCGCACGGCGCGGCAATCCACCTGCCGCAGGGCGAACTCGCGCCGCAGCGGCTCGCCGATCTGCTGCGCGGCCTGACGCGCGAAGCGCTGCTCGCGATGGCGAACAAGGCGCGCGCGCTCGCCATGCCGCGTGCCGCGCAACGCGTCGCCGACGAGATCGAGGCCCTGGTCGCCCGCAAAGGAGTGCCGGCATGAAGCATGCAGTGAAGCACATCCACTTCGTCGAAGGGCCACGCGTGCCGACGAAGAAGCTCTGCCGCGCGAGAGTCTTGGCATGAAGCACGCCGTCGAGCACATCCACTTCGTCGAAGGCTCGCGCATGCCGACGAAGATTCCCTTCTGCGCCAGGAGCCGCGCATGAAGCATGCCGTCAAGCACATCCACTTCGTCGGCGTGGGCGGCGCCGGCATGAGCGGCATCGCCGAGATCCTGCACAACCTCGGCTACAAGGTGACGGGGTCGGACCAGGCGGCGAGCGCGACGCTGCGCCGCCTCGCGTCGCTCGGCATCGAGGTCTCGGTCGGCCACGACGCGGCGCACATCGCCGGCGCGCAGGCGGTCGTCACGTCGACCGCGGTGAAGGGCGACAACCCGGAGGTGATCGCGGCGCGCGCGAAGCGGGTGCCGGTCGTGCCGCGCGCGGTGATGCTCGCCGAGCTGATGCGCCTGAGAAAAGGCATCGCGATCGCCGGCACCCACGGCAAGACGACGACGACCTCGCTCGTCGCGAGCGTGCTCGCCGCGGCCGGCGTCGACCCGACCTTCGTCATCGGCGGCCGGCTCGCGAGCGCGGGCGCGAACTCGCGCCTGGGCGCGGGCGACTACATCGTCGTCGAGGCCGACGAGAGCGACGCCTCGTTCCTGAACCTGATGCCGGTGCTTTCGGTGGTGACGAATATCGACGCCGACCACATGGATACCTACGGCCACGACTTCGCGAAGCTGAAAGGTGCGTTCGTCGAATTCCTGCACCGCATGCCGTTCTATGGCGCGGCGATCGTCTGCGGCGACGACCCGGGCGTGCGTTCGATCGTGTCGATGATCTCGCGCCCGGTCGTCAACTACGGACTGGGCGCCGACGCGCAGGTGCGCGCGATCGATATTGCGGCGCTCCCCGGCGGCCAGATGCGCTTCACGGCGCAGCGCCGCAACGGCGTCGCGATGCCCGACCTCGAGATCACGCTGGCGCTGCCGGGCGAGCACAACGTGCGCAACGCGCTGGCGGCCATCGCCGTGGCGGCCGAACTCGAGTTGCCGGATGCGCCGGTCGTCAAGGCGCTCGCCGAATTCAGCGGCGTCGATCGGCGCTTCCAGCGCTACGGCGACCATCCGGTAGCGGGCGGCGGGCGCTTCACGCTGATCGACGACTACGGCCACCACCCGGCCGAGATGGAAGCCGTGATCGCCGCCGCGCGCGGCGCGTTCGCCGGCCGCCGCCTCGTGCTCGCCTTCCAGCCGCACCGCTATACCCGCACCCGCGACTGCTTCGAGGATTTCGTCAAGGTGCTCGGCACGGCCGACGCGGTGCTGCTCGCCGAGGTCTACGCCGCCGGCGAGGCGCCGATCGTCGCCGCCGACGGCCGCGCGCTGGCACGCGCGCTGCGCGTCGCCGGACGCATCGACCCGCTGTTCGTCGACGCGATCGATGCGATGCCGGCGGCGATCGCCGAGCAGGCGCGCGACGGCGATGTCGTCATCGTGATGGGCGCCGGATCGATCGGCGCGGTGGCTGCGCAGGTCGTGCAGCTCACGTCGGGGGGGCAGGCATGACGGACGCGGTCGACATCAAGGCGCTCGGAAAAGTCGCCGTGCTGATGGGCGGCAGCTCGGCGGAGCGCGAGATCTCGCTCTTGTCGGGCAACGGCGTGCTCGCCGCGCTGCGCTCGCAGGGCGTCGACGCGCAGGCCTTCGATCCGGCCGAGCGCGATCTGGTCGAACTTCGCAGGGAAGGCTTTGCGCGCTGCTTCATCGCGCTGCACGGCCGCCACGGCGAGGACGGGACGGTGCAGGGTGCGCTCGAGCTGCTGGGTGTCCCCTATACCGGCTCGGGCGTGCTGGCGTCGGCGATCGCGATCGATAAGGTGATGACCAAACGCGTCTGGTTGGCCGAGGGCCTGCCGACGCCGCGCTACGTGTCGCTCGCGCGCGACGCGCAGGCCGATCGCACGCGCGTGCGCGGCGTGCCCGACGAGCTCGGCCTGCCGCTGATCGTCAAGCCGCCGCACGAGGGTTCGTCGATCGGCGTCACGAAGGTGATGGGCTATTCGCAGATGCAGGATGCCGTCGCACTCGCCGCGCGCTACGACGCCGAGGTGCTGTGCGAGGAGTTCATCGAGGGCGACGAAGTCACCTGCCCGGTGCTCGGCGCTGGTGAGTCCGCCATCGCGCTGCCGGTGATCCGCATCGTCGCCCCCGGTGGCGCCTACGACTACCAGAACAAGTACTTCACCGATGCCGTCAACTATCTCGTGCCGTGCGGCCTGCCGGCGGCCGAGGAGCGCGAGATCCAGCGCATCGTCGTCGCGGCCTACCGCGCGCTCGGCTGCCGCGGCTGGGGCCGCGCCGACCTGATGGTGCGCGCGGCCGACCGCAAGCCCTTCCTGCTCGAGATGAATACCTCGCCGGGGATGACGGGCCACTCGCTGGTGCCGATGTCGGCGCGCGCCGCCGGCATCAGCTACGAACAACTCTGCCTGCGGCTCGTGCAGGACGCAGCGCTGGACGGCTGACCGACATGCCGACCCTGCTGCACCCGAATCCGCCGCCGGCCCTGCCGCTGGACGTGCGCTTCATGCAAGGCACGGCGACGTTGCTCGTCGTCCTGCTGCTGCTGGGCGTTGCGGCATACGCGCTGCACTGGGCGGCGCGGTTGCCGGCATTCGCGATCCGCTCGATCCGCGTCGAGGGCGACATGGCGCACAACAGCGTCGCGACGATCCGCGCCAATGCGGTCCCCAAGCTGGCAGGCACTTTCGTCACGATGGACCTGCGCAGTGCGCAGCAGGCGTTCGAATCGGTGCCGTGGGTGCGCCAGGCGGTGGTCCATCGCGCGTGGCCGGATCAGCTGCTGGTGCACCTGGAGGAGTTCCAGGCCGTCGCGCTGTGGGCGGGCAGCGACGAGCCCGAAGCGCGCAAGCTCGTCAGCCGCCAGGGCGAGGTGTTCGAGGCCAATATCGGCGACGTCGAGGACGATGGATTGCCGACGCTGCGCGGCCCGGACGGAAGCGCGCCGCAGGTGCTCGCGATGTGGGAGCGGCTCGCGCCGCTCGCCAAGCGCATGGATGCGCAGATCGATGCGCTCGGCCTGTCGGCGCGCGGCTCCTGGCATGCCGAACTCGACAACGGCGCCGCGATCGAGCTCGGCCGCGGCAGCGACGACGAGGTGATCGCGCGCGTCGAGCGCTTCGTCGCGACGCTCGCGCAGGTGAAGGCGCGCTATCGGCGGCCGCTCGAATACGCCGATCTGCGCCACCACGACGGCTATGCGCTGCGCCTGCAGGGCGTGGCGACGCTCAATCCGACGCCGCCCGCCGCGGCGGCCAAGCCCACCAGGAACTGAAAGTCGAAATGGCCAAGGAATACAAGGATCTCGTCGTCGGCCTGGATATCGGCACCGCGAAGGTGATGGCCGTCGTCGCCGAGGTGATGGCCGATGGCGACCTGCGCCTGACCGGCCTGGGCGTTGCCGGCGCGCATGGCTTGAAGCGCGGCGTCGTCGTCAACATCGACGCCACCGTGCAGTCGATCCAGCAGGCGCTGAAGGAGGCCGAGATGATGGCCGCCTGCAAGATCACGCACGTCTATACCGGCATCACCGGCAGCCACATCCGCGGCCAGAACTCGACCGGCATGGTGATCGTGCGCGACAAGGAAGTGACGCCGGTCGACGTGAACCGCGTCGTCGAGACCGCGAAGGCGATCAACATCCCGAACGACCAGCGCCTGCTGCTCGTCGAGCCGCAGGAGTTCGTGATCGACGGCCACGAGGTGAAGGAGCCGATCGGCATGAGCGGCGGCCGCCTCGAGGTGAAGGTGCACATCGTCACCGGCGCGCAAAGCGCGGCCGAGAATATCGTCAAGTGCGTGCGCCGCTGCGGCCTCGAGGTCGAGCGCCTGGTCCTGAATCCGAGCGCGTCGAGCGCGGCGGTGCTGACGCAGGACGAGAAGGACCTCGGCGTCGCGCTCGTCGACATCGGCGCCGGCACGACCGACGTCGCGATCTTCACCGACGGCTCGATCCGCCACACGGCGGTGATCCCGATCGCCGGCGACCTCATCACCAGCGACATCGCGATGGCGCTGCGCACGCCGACCAAGGACGCGGAGGAGATCAAGGTCGAGTACGGCGTCGCCAAGCAGCTGCTCGCCGATCCGAACGAGCAGCTCGAGGTGCCGGGGCTCGGCGACCGCGCGCCGCGCATGCTGTCGCGCCAGGCGCTCGCCGGCGTCATCGAGCCGCGCGTCGAGGAGATCTTCTCGCTCGTGCACCAGGTCATCCGCGACAGCGGCTACGAGGAGCTGCTCTCGTCGGGCATCGTCATCACCGGCGGCTCGGCGGTGATGCCGGGCATGGTCGAACTCGGCGAGGACATCTTCCTGAAGCCGGTGCGCAAGGGCAATCCGACGTACAGCGGCGCGCTGTACGACATGGTTGCCAATCCGCGCTCGGCGACCGTGATGGGACTGCTCGAAGAGGCGCGCCTGGGGCGTGCGCGCGGCCTGCGCGCGGCGCAGCAGGCGGGGTCGATGAAGACCTCGATGGGCCGCCTCAAGGACTGGTTTCTCGGCAACTTCTGAATCGGGGCCGACATGAACGACGAACCATTCGGCGCTGGCGATGCACTCGCGATGGCGCCCGACG
This sequence comes from uncultured Burkholderiales bacterium, assembly GCA_937864005.1. Taxonomy (GTDB): domain Bacteria; phylum Pseudomonadota; class Gammaproteobacteria; order Burkholderiales; family Burkholderiaceae_C; genus CAIKUF01. The sequence goes on along the minus strand of CALMIL010000147.1, from coordinate 10,416 downwards.
GACAACAACCGCGACCGCGGACCCTGGACCCACCGGGCGACCGCAGCGAACTGCGTGTGGAGCAAGAAGATGGAAAGACACCTGACAACGGCAACTGCAACCAAGGATTGGAGCAACAAATGGCTATCGAAATGATCGAGGAATTCGACCAGGGCACGCAGATCAAGGTCATCGGCGTCGGCGGCGGCGGCGGCAACGCCGTCGAGCACATGATCACCCAGGGCGTGCAGGGCGTGGAGTTCGTCTGCGCGAATACCGACGCGCAGACGCTCAACCGCAGCAGCGCGCATCATCTGATCCAGCTCGGCACCACCGGCCTTGGCGCCGGCGCCAAGCCGGAGGCCGGCAAGGCGGCCGCTGTCGAGGCCGAGGAGCGCATCCGCCAGGCGATCGAAGGCGCGCACATGCTCTTCATCACCGCCGGCATGGGCGGCGGCACCGGCACCGGCGCGACGCCGGTCATCGCGCGCGTCGCCAAGGAAATGGGCATCCTGACGGTGGGCGTCGTCACCAAGCCGTTCGAGTTCGAAGGCATCCGCCGCACCAAGGCGGCCGACGCCGGACTGGCCGAACTCGAGGCGAACGTCGATTCGCTGATCGTGATCCTGAACGACAAGCTGCTCGACGTGCTCGGCGACGACGTGACGCAGGACGAGGCCTTCGCGCACGCCAACGACGTGCTGAAGAATGCGGTCGGCGGCATCAGCGACATCATCCACATGCCGGGACTCGTCAACGTCGACTTCGAGGACGTGAAGACGGTGATGAGCGAGCCCGGCAAGGCGATGATGGGCACCTCGCAGGCGAGCGGCCCCGATCGCGCGACGAAGGCGGCCGAACAGGCCGTCGCCTGCCCGCTGCTCGAGGGCATCGACCTGTCGGGGGCGCGCGGCGTGCTGGTGCTGATCGCGGCCAATCGCAATACCTTCAAGCTCGCCGAGAGCCGCAATGCGATGAATACGATCCGCCGCTATGCGGCCGACGATGCGCACGTGATCTACGGCACGGCGTACGACGAAGGCCTCGGCGACCAGCTGCGGGTGACGGTGATCGCGACCGGATTGACCTCCGGGCGGCGGGCGCAGGCGCCGATCAGCGTCGTCCACAGCGCGCCGGCGCAGCGCACCGGCACCGACAACCTGCCGCTGATGACGCAGGCCGTCGCGGCGGCGACGCCGGGCGCAGCGCCGGCCCACGACTACAGCGGCCTCTCGACGCCGAGCGTCTGGCGCCACAGCCGCACGGCGTCGTCGCGGGTCGACGCGCTCGTCAGCAACGGCATGGACGAGATCGAGATACCGGCCTTCCTGCGCCGTCAGGCCGACTGAAGGCGCCGGCATGCGCCGGTTCGCGCGGCATGGCCGCGAGTTCGGCTGGGGAGCTCTCTCCAGCCGGGCTTCCTACAATCGGCGCATGGTTCAGCAACGCACCCTCAAGTCGATGATGCGCGCGGTCGGCGTCGGGCTGCACAGCGGGCAGCGCGTCGAGTTGACGATGCGTCCCGCGCCGCCGGATACCGGCATCGTCTTCCGGCGCATCGATCTGCCGTCGCCGGTCGAGATCGCGGTTTCGGCGACGGCGGTGAGCGACGCGCGCATGGCGTCCACGATCTCGGTCGATGGCGACCCGGGTGCGCCCAAGGTGCAGACGATCGAGCATCTGATGTCGGCCTGCTCGGGCCTGGGTATCGACAACCTCGTCATCGACATCACGGCCGACGAGGTGCCGATCCTCGACGGATCGGCGGCGTCGTTCGTCTTCCTGCTGCAAAGCGCGGGCATCGTGAAGCAGGATGCGCCCAAGCGCTTCATGCGCATCCTGCGGCCGGTCGAGGTTCGCGAGGGCGAGGGCGCGGGCCTCAAGTGGGCGCGGCTCGACCCGTTCGAGGGCTACAAGCTCGCATTCGAGATCGAGTTCGACCACCCGGCGGTCGACCAGACCGGGCAGCGCGTCGAGTTCGACATGGGATCGGGGCAGTACAAGCGCGAGATCGCGCGCGCCCGCACCTTCGGCTTCACGAAGGATGTGGAGTTGATGCGCTCGCGCGGGCTCACGCTCGGCGGCAGCATGGACAACGCGATCGTCATCGACGACCGTCGCGTGCTCAATGCCGGCGGCCTGCGCTACGACGACGAGTTCGTCAAGCACAAGATTCTGGATGCGATCGGCGACATGTGGGTGCTCGGCCATCCGCTGCTCGCCGCCTACAGTGCCTACAAGAGCGGGCACGCGCTGAACAACCAGTTGCTGCGCAAGGTGCTTGCCGATGGATCGAACTACGAGGTCGTGACCTTCGACGATGCTGCCGACGCGCCGGCAGGGTTTGCGGAACTGGCGCCCGCATGGTGAGCGCTCTGGTCCGGCGGGCGGGATGCTGATCGCGCGCACGCTCTTTGCGCTGCTGGCGGTCGCGGCGATCCTGTGCTTCGCGATGTACGCCGGCACGGGCCAGCGCCGCTGGCTGCGGCTCGGCTGGTTGATCGTCAAGTGGACGATCGTCGCCGGACTCGGATTCTTCGCCGTCCTGATCCTCGAGCGGCTGGTATTGATGCTATGACCCGGACCTGCCGATGAAGGTCTTCTATTGGATCGCGTTCGTCATCCTGCTCACGGTCGCGATTCCGTGCGTGCTGTATTTCGGTGCCTATCTCGCAAGCGGTCAGGACCGCCTGCGGCTGATCGCGGTGCGGTTCTTCCGCTGGTCGTCGCTCGTCGTGCTGACGACCTTCAACATCGCGATCTTCAGGCACATCATCCTGATCCTGATCCACTGGTAGCGGCGGGCCGGAGCGCAGCCGCAGCCGCGCGCGCGGTTCAGTGCCGGGTCACGAATTCGCCGGTTTCCTCGATCACGACACCGGCGATATCCTCGCGCGGCACGAAGCCCGCCGAGACCGGATCGTCGCGCCGCGCGCCGCCGCGCGGGGCGGGCGCGAAATCGCTGTTCGCAAAGCCGTCCGGACGGTTGTCTGGCGCGAAGAACGAATCGTGGAAATTCGTCGAGTCCTGCCACAGCGCATTGCGCTGGGCGCGCCGGTTGGCGACCGTGCTCGTCAGCGTGTCCCGCGCCTGGCTGAAAGGTTGCGGTGCGGCAAGCGGCCCGCGGGCCGCAAGCCCGCTCTGCGGCACCAGCAACTGCAGCTCGGCGATCGTCGGCAGGTTGTCCACCGGGCAGCGCAGGTAGCGCACACGGCAGGCGCCGAGCACCGATTGCTTGATCTGGATCGCGCGCCGCGAGCCGCCGCGCTCGGTGTCGAGATCGATCGCCGCCAGGACGCGGCCATTGGCGCTGCAGACGACGAAGGTCACGTTCAGCGTGCCCAGCAGTTCGTACCAGGAGCGTGTCTGCTCCGGATCGTTCGCCTGGCAAAAGCGGATCAGCGGCAGTTTTGCCAGCACAGCATGATGCGGCAGCGCCTCGCGCAGCAGCCGGTAGACGCGGCGCTCGTCACTGCCGAATACCGGCCGTGGCGACAATGCCCACTCGACCGGCAACGGCGGCGGTTGGTTCTGACGCCGACGCGTGCGCAGCAGCAGCGCCGTGCTCATCGATGCGAGCAGGGCCACGGCGGCCAGCGCGATGATCCACGGCAGGATTTGCATGATGGGGGAGCGGCAATGCCGCAATCGGGTCGCGGCGAAGTGCCGCGCTTGCTGCGGCCGACACTCTAGCCGACGAATGCCATCCTCTGCATTCGGGCGGACCCTCTCGGGTCGCTCCCGGCGCGGCAAACGAGGCGATCCCGCACGAAACGGTCGAGGCAACCGGTGCCGCTGCGCGCAAGGTGCGCGCCGACGCGGGCCGTGGAGGGTGGGTAGGTCGCGGCGGCCGCTCGAGCCGCCGCCGCCTCATTCCGTCGGGAAGAGGGTGCCGATGACGTCGTTGATCTGCTTGGCCTGCAGCTTCATCTGATAGTCCCACTCGGCGGCCTGGGATTCGACGATCTCGCCGACCTGGGACGCAATGTCGTCCGGCGGCAACGCGAGCCAGGCTTCGGACTCGGAGCCCGACCGCTCGACCGTGGCTCCGGCGTTGCGCGCGATCTTGAGCATGGCCGAGTTTTCGCTCAGCGCGTAGATGAAGAGCTTGCTGATGTGGCGATTGCGGGCGTGCAGGATCGCGTGGTCGAACAGTCGCGCGCCCAGGCCGCGGCCGCGCGCATGTTTGCTGACGCTCACGCCGAATTCGGCCATCGCCGCCTGGCCTTTGATCTGCGGTGCCGGCGCATACGCCAGATGCGCCATCGCGATCAGTTCGAGCCGGCGGTTGAAGATGCCGAAGACCTCGTCGCGGTCGAAGTCGAGCGTATCGGTGTAGTGGACGATCTGAGCGTCGGTCGCCGAAAAGCCGAACCGCAAATAGCGGTCGCGCTCGTCGAGCGCGAGTAGATGTTCCCGCAGCCTATCGCGATGACGAGAAGTAAGTGACCGCACCGGTACCCAGGAGCGTTCCCTCGCGGCCGCGCTCGGCGCGGCCGGCGCAGTGGGCTCCTGCGAGGGCGGTGAGGTCGGCAAGTGATGTATTGACTCCATGATGAAATGTTTCGCGGCGGCTTTGGCGACGCCGCGATCCTGGTAGTTACCCTCAGTCTAGTCCTGTATGAAGACCGATTTGCGATTCGCAATGGAGTGCGCACTCCAATTCGAACGAGCGTCGCATTTGTGCCGAATCGCGCACCTTTGGCCCTCGCCTGTTCGAGGATGCGTCACTGAGATATACTGGCGGGCTTTCCCGAATCGGGTTGCGGGAAAGACGCGTGTCCTGGGCCGGGCGGCAGCAGTCGTGCCGGCGCGCCGGAGAGGCCGCCCGAATAAGCGGCGCCGATGGCGTGGGATGGACCCGGGACGGGCAAAGCGCCCGCACAACCTGCTTTTTCACCTTGCCTGCCTGCGCATCCCGCGCGGGCCGGACGGGTGCCATCGAAAGTACCTCATGAAGACCTTCAGCGCCAAGCCGGCCGAAGTGACGCACGAGTGGTTCGTGATTGACGCCACCGACAAGGTGCTCGGACGTGTCGCCAGTGAAGCGGCACTCCGTTTGCGCGGCAAACACAAGGCCATCTACACGCCTCACGTCGATACCGGCGATTTCATCGTCATCATCAACGCCGACAAGATCCGCGTCACCGGCAACAAGGCCGACGACAAGATGTACTACCGGCATACGGGCTACCCCGGCGGCATCCGCTCGGCATCGTTCAAGGAGATGCAGGCCAGGCACCCCGGTCGCGCGCTCGAGAAGGCGGTCAAGGGCATGCTGCCCAAGGGCCCGCTCGGTTATGCGATGGTCAAGAAGCTGAAGGTCTACGCCGGTGCGACGCATCCGCATACGGCCCAGCAACCCAAAGTGCTGGAAATCTGAGGAGCGCGTCGATGATCGGAAATTGGAACTACGGAACGGGCCGTCGCAAGTCGTCGGTCGCGCGCGTCTTCATGAAGAAGGGCACCGGCCAGATCGTCGTCAACGGCAAGGCGGTGGACGAATATTTCGGGCGCCAGACCTCGATCATGATCGTCAAGCAACCGCTGATGCTGACCAACAATGCCGAGGCCTTCGACATCAAGGTCAACGTGCATGGCGGCGGCGAATCGGGCCAGGCCGGTGCCGTGCGCCACGGCGTGACGCGGGCGCTGATCGACTACGACGAGGCCTTGAAGCCCGAGTTGAGCCGTGCCGGCTTCGTGACGCGCGACGCGCGCGAGGTCGAGCGCAAGAAGGTCGGCCTGCACGGCGCGCGCCGCCGCAAGCAGTTCAGCAAGCGCTGATCGAGTCTGCCCGCGGCGCGCCCCGTGCGTTCGCCGCGCGGACGATGGGCCGCCGCCGAGCGGCCCGCGTCTTCTGCGTGCGGCCTCTGTGCGGCCAGCGCGGCTGCGCAGCGCGTCGCTGCGTGCAATGGCCCGATGGAATGCAAGGGCATCCTTGCCTGCGGCGGGCGACCGATAATGTGCGGCAAGCTCTGATGAAGGAACTGCAATGAACGCCGTCACCGAACCTGCACTCGAGATCGCCGACCTTCCGCCGATGCCGCTGATCTTCACCGAAAGTGCTTCGCTGAAGGTCAAGGAACTCGTCGACGAAGAGGGCAACCCTGACCTGAAGCTGCGCGTCTTCGTGCAGGGCGGCGGCTGCTCGGGCTTCCAGTATGGCTTCACCTTCGACGAAGTGATCAACGAGGACGATACGCAGATGACGAAGAACGGCGTCACGCTGCTGATCGACGCCATGAGCCTGCAATATCTGGCCGGCGCCGAGATCGACTACAAGGACGATCTCGAAGGCGCGCAGTTCGTCATTCGCAACCCGAACGCGTCGACCACCTGCGGCTGCGGCTCGAGCTTCTCGGCCTGATCGTTTCCCGATCGGCCCTTTACCCCCCACACCCCCCGATGCCGGGCCGCGGCCCGACTGACGGCCGCAGCGCGCCGCTGCACTACGCGGGATAGAGCGCGCCCAGCACGCGCGCGCCCACCGCGCCGGTGACCGCCGGGATGCTCGCCGCGCGCCGCTCGCAGTGCGCCCAGGCGAGCCATGCGAAAGCGGCTGCCTCGACCTGCGTTGCCGGCAAGCCGCGCGCATCGGTGCGAGCGACCGCAATCCCGGGCAGCAGCGCCGACAGGCGGCGCATCAGGAACCGGTTCATGGCGCCTCCGCCGCAGACCAGCAGTTCGCTCACGCCGGCGGCATGACGCAGCACGTCGGCGGCGCAGATGCGCGCCGTCAGTTCAGCCAGCGTGGCTTGAACATCACGCGCCTCGCGACCGCCGGGCACCGCCGCCAGCGCACGCTCCAGCCAGCCCGGGTTGAATCGATCGCGCCCGGTGCTTTTCGGCGGTGCAAGCGCGAAGTACGGATCGCCCTGCATCGCATCGAGCAGCCCGGCATCGACCGTTCCCGACGCCGCCCAGTCGCCGGCGTCGTCGAAGGCGCGGCCGAGGTGCCTTTCACACCAATGGTCCATCAGGGCGTTGGCGGGCCCGCAGTCGAATCCGGTCGTTGCGCCGTCGGCCTGCAGGACGGTGAGGTTGGCGATGCCGCCGAGGTTGAGCACGCCGATCGTCGTGTCCGGCCGGGCGAATATCGCGCGGTGAAATGCCGGCACCAGCGGTGCGCCCTGGCCGCCGGCGGCGACATCGCGGCTGCGCAGATCGCAGACGACGTCGATCCCGCTCGACTCGGCAAGCAGCGCCGCATTGAGCAGCTGAATCGTATAGCCCGTGGCATCGAACTCGCGCGGGCGGTGGCGCACGGTCTGACCGTGCGCTCCGATGGCGCGCACCGCACCGGGTTCGACCTTGGCTTGCGCGAGCACGCTGGCGACGGCCGACGCATAGCCGCGGGCCAGCGCATTCGACGCCAGCGCGGCGCGATGCAGCTCGTTCTCGCCCGGTGCATTCAGCGCCAGCAGTTCGGCGCGTAAGCCCGCGTCCAGCGGTGCATGGCTGTGCGCCAGCAGTTCGATTCCACCCGCGGCGGGAAAGCGCGCCAGCACGGCGTCGACGCCGTCCAGCGAGGTGCCCGACATGAGGCCGATGTGCAGTTCGCGTTGCATGCGCCGATTGTGCCGTCGGCCTGCAGACGGGGCCGGCGCGGGTCCCATGAACGAGGCCCGCCAAGGCGGGCCCGTTGCATGCGGCGCTGCCGCGGCGGCGCGCTATTCGCTGAAGCTGGTGCGCCCGATCATCGACGCGGCGACCTGCAACTCGTCCTTCACCTGCAATGCAAGACGGTTGAATTGCGCTCTGGCGGCAGGGGAGATCGTCAGCGCTTCGGAAGCCTTGGCCATCGCGAGCGGATTCTGCTGCTCGCCCTTGACCTTGAATTCGAAATGCAGATGCGGGCCGGTGGCCCAGCCGGTGGCGCCGACGGCGCCGAGCACGGCACCCTGATCGATATGCTGACCCTTGCGCACGTCGATCCGGCTCAGATGGGCGTAGGTCGTCGAGCGATCATTGCTGTGCTTGATCTCGACCACGTTGCCGTAGCCGTTTTGCCAGCCCGCGAACTCGATGACGCCGTCGCCGACGCTTCGTACCGGGGTGCCGACCGGCGCGCCGTAGTCGACGCCGCGATGCGCGCGCCAGGTATGCAGGATCGGGTGCATGCGCATCGCGAAGCCGGACGTGATGCGCGAGAAAGCGAGCGGGCTGCCGAGGAAGGCATGGCGCTTGCTCTGCCCGTCGAGGCCGAAGTACGCGCCCTTGCCGCCTCCTGCCGGGTCGGCGAACCACATCGCCGCGTGGCTCTTGCCGCGATTCACGAACTCGGAGGCGAGCACCCGGCCGGTCATCTCGTCGCCGCTCGCCCAGGTGATCGGTTCGCCGTCCGCGGTCAGCGCTTCGTAGATCACCGTGAACCGATCTCCGGCGCGAAGCTCGCGATGGAAGTCGATCTCGGTCGAGAACATCTCGACCATCTGGATCGCGATCGCATCAGGAATGCGCGCATCGTCGGTTGCAGCGAACAGCGAAGTGCTGATCGTGCCGCTGCCCAGGCGCACCTGCGATTCGAGGGGAACGGTCTCGGTGCGCGTCTGCAAGCTGTCGGCCAGCCGCTCGACGCGCAGCCGCGTGAAATGGGTGTTGAACTGCTTCGGATTCTCGGCCGGATAGCGCGCGACGAGTTCGCTGGCGCGGCCCCTCGCGTCGGTGCGGACCTGCACCATCTTGCCCGGACGCCCGTCGAACAGCTTGCGCGCGGCCGGGTCGGTGCGCAGGAACTGCGCCAGTTCGGCGTCGTCGACATTGAGCCGCCGCAGCAGGCTGTCGGCCGTATCGCTGCGACGGGTCAGATCGCCGCGGTAGAGCACCATGTCGCTGTCTGCAAGCTGCTCGAGCTGGGCGTCGATCCCGACCAGCGGCACGCTTTCGCTGACGACGGTGCGCGTCAGATTGGCGGCGTCGGGCGCGATCGGCGCGATGCCGAACGCCGTCGCCCCGAATCCGGTGAGCGAGATCACGACTGCGGCCGCCAATCCGCGAGGATGGCGGGCGACGAAGCGGTGTACGGACGATGCCGCCGCGGAAGCGGCATCGTCGATCATCTTGAGAGGTTCGAGTTCCTGGCTGGGAGGCATCGGCGCGGTTATATCCACTGCGACCCCATCGATCGCCGCGTTCTCTCGGTCGAGAGAGCCGGCATCCGACGAGTCTGAAGAGTCAATGGGTCGCGGGCTGTCCACTAGAATTCCGGCCTCCGGGGAGTGAAGGCCGCCAACGGTGGGCATGGCGCCGCGCCCGCGACGAGAAGGCTGGAGTATATCCGCCGTTGGCAATCCCCCATCCGAGGGTATGCCCCCGGCAACAGATTCCTTGTCCCGGATCAACAACGCCAGGCCCGCCGTCATCGTTGCCATGTCAGATTCCTCAGCCAAGACCATTCACCCCGTGACCGACCCCGTGCGCGAAGCGCTGGCGATCAGCCTGCGCGGCTGCGACGAGCTATTGCCGCAGTCCGACTGGGTCGCGAAGCTGGCACGCTCCGAGGCGACGGGTGTCCCGCTGCGCATCAAGCTCGGGCTCGATCCGACCGCGCCCGACATCCACATCGGGCATACAGTCGTGCTGAACAAGATGCGTCAACTTCAGGATATCGGCCACACGGTCATCTTCTTGATCGGCGATTTCACGTCGATGATCGGCGACCCGTCGGGCCGCAACACGACGCGCCCGCCGCTGACGCGCGAGCAGATCGAGGCCAACGCACAGACCTACTACCGCCAGGCGAGCCTCGTGCTCGATCCGGCGAAGACCGAGATCCGCTACAACTCCGAATGGAGCGACCCGCTCGGGGCGCGCGGCATGATCCAGTTGGCGTCGCGCTACACCGTCGCACGGATGATGGAGCGCAACGATTTTGCCGAGCGATTCAAGGCCGGCACGCCGATCTCGGTGCACGAATTCCTCTATCCGCTGATGCAGGGCTACGACTCGGTGGCATTGAAGAGCGATCTCGAACTCGGCGGCACAGACCAGAAGTTCAACCTGCTCGTCGGGCGCACGCTGCAGGCCGAATACGGCCAGGAGCCGCAGTGCATCCTGACCATGCCGTTGCTCGAAGGGCTCGATGGCGTCGAGAAAATGTCCAAGAGCAAGGGCAACTACGTCGGCATCACCGATCCGGCGAATACGATGTTCGCCAAGCTGCTCTCGATCAGCGACACCCTGATGTGGCGCTACTTCACGCTGCTGAGCTTTCGCAGCGAGGCCGAAATTGCTGCACTCCGGGCCGAGGTCGGCGCCGGGCGCAACCCGAAGGAAGTCAAGGTTCTGCTCGCGAAGGAGATCTGCACCCGCTTCCACAGCGCCGCCGCGGCCGATGCCGCTGAGCGCGACTTCGAGTTGCGCGCGCGCGGCGGCGTGCCAGATCAGATCGACGCCGTCACGCTGTCGGGCGCGCCGCTGGCGATCGGCGCGTTG
>CALMIL010000146.1 GCA_937864005.1 uncultured Burkholderiales bacterium | reverse complement strand
GGCGCCGAATGAGCCGCGAAAGAGGGGCCCCGCGCAGCGGGGATCGCAGCGAGCGCATGCGGCGAGGCGCCGGCGCCAAGGCGATTCGATCTGCCCGATCGTTCGGAGGCGCCTCATGAGCTTCGGTCCCAACCCCTGGCACCAGAAGAGCTGGGACGCGCGCGCCGCCGGCAACTTCATCGGCGGCGGCGCCGGCACCGGGCTGATCGTCGCCGCCGCCTGGGGCGCGCCGGCCGGAATGACGCTGACGGTGATGCTGATCGCCGCCCTCGCGCTCGTCGGCTTCGGGCTGCTGTGCGTCTGGCTCGAGATCGGCCGGCCGCTGCGCGCCGTGAACGTCTTCATCAACCCGCGCACCTCGTGGATGTCGCGCGAGGCCTTCGTCGGCCTGTTCCTGTTTCCGGTCGGCGCAGTGACGGCATTCCTGTCCCCCGGCTGGCTGCCGGCAACCGTCGTTCTCGCGCTCGCGTTTCTTTACTGCCAGAGCCGCATGCTGCCGGCGGCGCGCGGCATACCGGCGTGGCGCGAGTCGTGGACCGGGGTGCTGATCGCATCGACCGGCCTCGCCGAAGGCTTCGCGCTGTGGGTCGCGGCGACGCCGTGGCACGGCGTGCGCTCGGCGGCGATGCTGGGCGTCTTCGCGCTGCTCGTGCTCGCGCGCCAGATTGTCTGGTTCGTCTATCGCAGCCGTCTGAAAGGGCGCATCGTCAGGAAGGCCGACGAGGCGCTTGCCGGGGCCGGGCGCTGGCTGCTCGTGCTCGGAACGATCGTGCCGCTCTTCATCGTCGTGGTGCTGCTCACGTCGCCGGCCGAATGGCGCGTCGGGCCGTTCGAGGTCGCCGCCGGCGTGCTCGCCTGGGGAGCCGGCGCGTGGCTCAAATTCGTGCTCGTCACGCGCGCCGCGTTCAACCAGGGTTTTTCGCTGCAGCGTCTGCCGGTGCGCGGCGTGCGCGCCTGAGGCGACGGAGAGTCGCCGTGGGCGCCGTCACCTGGTCCGTGATCGACGCGCTTGCAAGGAGCGCCGATCTTTACGCGTCGCAGGTCGAGACCCTGCCGCGCGAGCAGCTTGCCGGGCTGCAGCTCGACCGCCTGCGCGCGACGGTGCGCCACGCGATGGAGAACGTGCCGCTGCACCGCGCGCGGCTGCATGCGGCGGCTGTGCGGGCCGAGGATCTGCGCAGTCTCGACGACGTGCAGCGCCTGCCGTTCACGACCAAGGCCGATCTGCGCGACCACTATCCGTTCGGCCTGTTCGCGCTGCCGGTCGAGAGCCTGGCGCGGATCCATGCCTCGTCCGGGACGACCGGCAAGCCGACCGTCGTCGGCTACAGCGCCGACGACCTGTCGACCTGGGCCGAGCTGATGGCGCGCACGCTGCACTGCGCCGGCGCGCGGCGCGGCGACATCATCCACAACGCCTACGGCTACGGCTTGTTCACCGGCGGGCTCGGCACGCACTACGGCGCCGAGCGGCTCGGCGCGGTCGTCGTGCCGGTCTCGGGCGGATCGACCGAGCGCCAGATCGCGCTCATCACGGACTTCAAGCCGCGCGTGCTGTGCGCGACGCCGAGCTACGCGCTCGCGATCGCCGAACTCGCCGAGCGCCAGGGCGTGGACCTGACGAAAAGCTCGCTGCGCGTCGGCATGTTCGGCGCCGAGCCGTGGAGCCAGGCGATGCGCGCCGAGATCGAGGCGCGCATCGGCGTGCGCGCGATCGACAACTACGGCCTGTCCGAGGTGATGGGGCCGGGTGTGGCCGTCGAGTGCGAGCAGCAGGACGGCCTGCACGGCTGGGAGGATCACTTCCTGTTCGAGGTCATCGACCCCGAGACCGGCGTGCCGCTGCCCGAGGGCGAGGCCGGCGAGCTCGTCATCACGACGCTCACCAAGCAGGCACTGCCGGTGCTGCGCTACCGCACGCGCGACATCACCCGCCTCACGACCGCGCCGTGCGCCTGCGGGCGCACCCACCTGCGACTGTTGCGCGTCGCCGGGCGCAGCGACGACATGCTGATCATCCGCGGCGTCAATCTCTATCCGTCGCAGATCGAGGCGGTGCTCGTCGGCCGTCCGGGCCTGGCGCCGCACTACCAGCTCGTCGTCGAGCGCGCCGGGCACCTTGACGAGGTGACGATCGAAGTCGAGGCCGCGCCCGGCGTCGCGGCCGATGCGCATGCCGCGCTGGCGCGCGACGTGAAGCACCACGTCAAGTCGCTCGTCGGCATCTCGGCCACCGTGCGGGTGCTGGCGCCGGGGGAAGTGCCCCGATCGCAGGGCAAGGCGGTGCGCGTTCGCGACCTGCGCCCGAAAGGAGTCTGAAATGGCAAAACGTCTGCTGAGTCTGAACGTCAACGGCCGCGAGCACGATGTCGCGATCCACGACGGCGCGCTGCTGCTCGACGTCCTGCGCGACAAGCTGCAGCTCACCGGCACCAAGCAGGGCTGCGACGGCGGCGAATGCGGCGCCTGCACGGTGCTCGTCGACGACCAGCCGCGCCTAGCGTGCTCGACGCTCGCGGCACAGCTCGAGGGCCGGCGCATCGAGACCGTCGAGGGCCTGGCGCAGGGCGGCCGCCTGTCGCGCCTGCAGCAGGCGTTCCACGACAAGCTCGGCGCGCAGTGCGGCTACTGCACGCCGGGCATGATCATGGCGTCCGAGGGGCTGTTGCGGCACAACGCCCAGCCGAGCACCGACGAGATCCGCGCCGCGCTCGCCGGCAACCTGTGCCGCTGCACCGGCTACGTGAAGATCGTCGAGTCGGTGCAGTCCGCCGCCGGCCTGGAGGGCGGGCGATGAGCATCTTTGGACGGCGCCCCGGCGCGATCGGCGCGCGCACGCCGCTCATCGACGGTGTCGACAAGGTCACCGGGCGCGCCCGCTATACCGCCGATATCGCGGCGCCCGGCGCGCTCGTCGGGCGCATCCTGCGCAGCCCGCATGCGCACGCGCGCATCGTCGCGATCGATACGGCGGCGGCCTGCGCGCTACCCGGCGTGCATGCGGTCTGCACCGGCGAGGACACGCCGGTGCCGTTCGGCGTGCTGCCGATCGCGGAGAACGAATTTCCGCTCGCGCGCGGCAAGGTGCGCTACCGCGGCGATCCGGTGGCCGCCGTCGCCGCCGTCGACGAGGCGACCGCCGAGCGCGCGCTGGCAGCGATCGCCGTCGAATACGAAGTGCTGCCGGCGTACTACACCGCCAAGGCGGCGATGAAGGCCGGCGCGGTCGCGATCCACGACGACAAGCCTAACAACGTGCTGCGCGAGGTGCACGCCGAGTTCGGCGATGCCGCCGCCGGCTTTGCCGACGCCGACCTGGTGCGCGAGAAGACCTTCACCTTCGCCGAGGTGAACCACGCGCACATGGAGTTGAACGCGACGCTCGCCGAATACGACATCGAGCGCGACGGCGTGACGCTCAATACCACGACCCAGGTGCCGTACTACGTGCACCTGAAAGTCGCGGCCTGCCTGCAGATCGCCGAGTCGCAGGTGCGGGTCATCAAGCCCTTCCTCGGCGGCGGCTTCGGCGCGCGCACCGAGTGCCTGCACTTCGAGATCATCGCCGCGCTGCTCGCGCACCGCTCGCGCAGCGCGGTGCGGCTGCTGCAGACGCGCGAGGAGACCTTCATCGCGCACCGCGGCCGGCCCTGGACGCTGGTCAAGATGAGAATCGGCTTGAAGAAGGACGGCCGCATCACCGCGCTCGCGCTCGAGGCGACGCAGGCCGGCGGCGCCTACGCCGGCTACGGCATCATCACGATCCTCTACACCGGGGCGTTGATGCACGGCATCTACGACATCCCGGCGATCAAGCACGACGCCTGGCGCGTCTATACCAACCTGCCGCCGTGCGGCGCGCAGCGCGGTCACGGCACGGTCGATACGCGCGCCGCGTTCGAGGCGCTGCTCACGGACATGGCCGAGGAACTCGGCCTGGATGCGCTCACGGTGCGGCAGAAGAACCTGCTGCCGCAGATCCCGTACCGCACGATGTATGCGCAGAACGTGCTCAGCTACGGCCTGCCCGAGTGCCTCGAGAAGGTGAAGGCGGCGTCGGGCTGGAACGAGCGCAAGGGGCGGATGCCCAAGGGCCGCGGACTCGGCCTTGCCTGCTCGCACTTCGTCTCCGGCACCTCGACGCCCAAGCACTGGACCGGCGAGCCGCACGCGACGGTGCATCTGCGGCTCGACTTCGACGGCGGCGTGACCCTCCTCACCGGCGCCGCCGATATCGGCCAGGGCTCGAATACGATGGCCGCACAGTGCGCCGCCGAGGTGCTGCAGGCGGCGCTGCCGCGCATCCGCGTCGTCTCGGCCGACAGCGCGGTGACGCCGAAGGACAACGGCAGCTATTCGTCGCGCGTGACCTTCATGGTCGGCCGCGCGACGATCGCCGCGGCGACCGAACTCAAGACGCTGATGGTGAAGGCGGCGGCCGGCCGTCTCGAAGCCTCCGCGGACGATATCGAAGTGCGCGACGAGGCCTTCTTCGTCGTCGGCACCGACCGCGGCCTGAGCTGGATCGATACGGTGCGCGCGGCGATGATCGATACCGGCGCCGTCACCGTGAAGGGCACCTATACCTGCCCGATCGAATTCCAGGGCGACAAGAAGATCCGCGGCAGCGCGATCGGCGCGACGATGGGCTTTTGCTACGCGGCGCAGGTCGTCGAGGCCTCGGTCGACGAGATCACCGGCAAGGTCACGGCGCACAAGGTCTGGGTCGCGGTCGATGTCGGGCGCGCGCTCAACCCGCTCGCCGTCGAGGGCCAGACCCAGGGCGGGATCTGGATGGGCATGGGCCAGGCGCTGTCGGAGCAGACGCAGTACGAGGACGGCCGCATGCTGCACGGCAACCTGCTCGACTACCGCGTGCCGACGATGGTCGAAAGCCCGGATATCGAGGTCATCATCGTCGAGAGCATCGACCCGAACGGCCCGTTCGGCGCGAAGGAGGCGTCGGAGGGCATGCTCGCCGGCTTCCTGCCGGCGCTGCGCGAGGCGGTGCACGAGGCGAGCGGCGTGCGGTGCGACGAGTTTCCGCTCAGCCCGGATCGCATCATCGAGAAGCTCGACGCGAGGGTGGCCGCATGAACGCCTTGCACGACCTTCGCCTCGTTCGCCCGTCGTCGATCGACGATGCGGTGCGTGCGCTCGCCGAGGACGGCGCGCGGCCGCTCGCCGGCGGCACCGACCTGCTGCCCAATCTGCGCCGCGGTCTGGGCGAGCCGCGCAAGCTGGTCGATCTGGGCGCGATCGCCGGGCTCGCCGCGATCGAGTCCGGCGCCGACGGCGGCCTGCGCCTGGGCGCCGGCGTCACGCTCGCGGCGCTTGCCGGCGACGAGCGCGTGCGCAGCGGCTGGCCGGCGCTCGCCCACGCGGCCGGCCTCGTCGCCGGGCCGACGCACCGCGCGACGGCGACGCTCGGCGGCAACCTGTGCCAGGACACGCGCTGCATCTTCTACAACCAGAGCGACTGGTGGCGCGCCGGCAACGGCTACTGCCTCAAATATCGCGGCGACAAGTGTCACGTCGTCGTCAAGAGCGACCGCTGCTACGCGACCTATCACGGCGACGTCGCGCCGGCGCTGATCGTGCTCGGCGCCGCGGCCGAGATCGCCGGCCCGGGCGGGCGGCGCACGATCCCGCTCGCCGATCTGTTCGTCGAGGATGGCGCGTGCCGGCTGACGCTCGAAGCGGGCGAATGGCTGACCGGCGTCGCCGTCCCGCCGCCGGGACGCTGGCGCGCGGCCTACGAGAAGGCGCGCGTGCGCGACGCGGTCGACTTTCCGCTCGCCGGCATCGCCGTCGCGATGGAGCGCGACGGCGATCGCATCGCCGGCCTGCGCGTCGCGATCACCGGCACGAACTCGGCGCCGCTCGTCGTGCCGACCGACGCCCTCGTCGGTGCCGTGTGGGACGCTGCCGCCGCGCAGGCGCTCGAGAAGGCGGTGCGCGCCACGTCCAACGTGCTCGCGACGACCGTCGCCACGGTGCGCTACCGGCGCCGCGTGCTGCAGGCGCTGACGCGCAAGCTGGCCAGTGAACTTTGGGCCGGCAGCGATCGCGCCGCGACCCCCACCCGTTGAAGCGAGACCTTTCATGTACCGCATCGCCAAGGCCGAAAAGTTTACCGACCAGACCTTCCTGTGGGAGGTCGA
>CALMIL010000145.1 GCA_937864005.1 uncultured Burkholderiales bacterium | reverse complement strand
CGCATCGTCGCCCAGTTCGGGCTGCCGGTCGTGCACGCCTACATGCGCCACGTGCAGGACAACGCCGAGGAATCGGTGCGGCGCGTCATCACCAAGCTGAAGGACGGCGCGTCCACGCTCGAGCTCGACAACGGCGCGCGCATCCAGGTCGCGATCCGCGTCGACGCCGCCGCGCGCAGCGCGAAGATTGACTTCACCGGCAGCTCGCCGCAGCTCGCGAACAACTTCAACGCGCCGACGGCGGTCTGCATGGCAGCCGTGCTGTACGTCTTTCGAACCCTGGTCGACGACGATATCCCGCTCAACGCCGGGTGCCTGAAGCCGCTCGAGGTCATCATCCCCGCGCGCTCGATGCTCGATCCGCAGCCCCCGGCGTCGGTCGTCGCCGGCAACGTCGAGACCTCGAGCTGCATCACGAATGCGCTCTACGGCGCGCTCGGCGTGATGGCGTCGGGGCAGTGCACGATGAACAACTTCACCTTCGGCAACGCGCGCCACCAGTACTACGAAACGGTCTCCGGCGGCAGCGGCGCCGGGCCCGGCTTCGACGGCACGAGCGTCGTGCAGACGCACATGACGAACTCGCGCCTGACCGACCCCGAGGTGCTCGAGATGCGCTTTCCGGTGCGCCTCGAAAGCTATGCGATCCGCGCCGGCTCGGGCGGCGCCGGCCGCCACCGCGGCGGCGACGGCGGCGTGCGGCGGGTGCGCTTTCTCGAGCCGATGACGGCGGCTATCCTGTCCAACGGCCGCGTCATCCCCGCCTTCGGCATGGCCGGCGGCGAGCCGGGCGCCGTCGGCATCAACCGGGTCGAACGCGCCCACGGCGGCGTCGAGACGCTCGCCCACATCGGCAGCACCGAGATGGCGGCGGGCGACGTCTTCGTCATCGAGACGCCGGGCGGCGGCGGATACGGCGCGTCCGCCGGCTGATCGGCAGACCTCGGGCGACGGGGCGCGGCGGTTCGATGTGAATTCTCCCGCTCTCGACTACGATGCGTGCGTCGGCGCGGCCGTGCGCACGGCGTCGAACAACAATACGAGGCAATCATGATCGAGACTTCGCTTGCTCGGATCGCAACTTGCGCGTTGCTCGCCACCGCCGCGTCGGCCATGGCCGCCGACGGCGCGGCACTCACGCCGTTCAAGGAGGCCGGTTCGCCGCCCGCACCGTGGCACGTCGTCGGCCTGCCCGGCCAGACCCCGCAGTCCAAGCCGTTCACCCAGTTTTCGGTGGTCGAGATCGATGGCCGCAAGGCGCTCCGGGTCGAGGCCGTGCAGTCGTTCGGCAACCTCGTGCACCCGCTGAAGTGGACCGCACCGACGGCGGTGCTGGCTTGGCAGTGGCGGGTCGACGAACCGGTGCCGAATGCCGATCTGCGCGTCAAGCAGGGCGACGATACCGCGCTCAAGGTCTGCGTCTCGTTCGACCTGCCGATCGATCAGGTGCCGTTCCTCGAGCGCCAGTTGCTCAAGGTCGGCCAATCGAAGACCGACGAGCCGGTGTCGACCGCCAACGTCTGCTATGTCTGGGGCGCCAAGCTGCCGATCGGCACGATGCTGGACAACGCGTTTTCGCGCCGCACGCGCTATATCGTCCTGCAGTCCGAATCGAGCGGGCTCAAGCAGTGGAAGACCGAAAGGCGCGACGTGAACGCGGACTTCGAGAAGCTCTTTTCCGACGAAAGCCCGGGCAAGGTGCCGGCCGTCACGGCGGTCGGCATCGGCGCCGATTCCGACAATACGAAGGGACACAGCCTCGGCTATGTGGCCGATATCGTGTTGAAGCCCTGACCCCGGGAGCCGATCTGGCTGCCAGCAGTACCTGTCTTGCCGCGCGGCAGTCTGTGTCGCGAGCGGCGTCGCGCGTCGGGCGCCCGATGAACCGGTGCGTCGCGAGCGCCGACGGCACGTCGCCGTGGACCCTGCGCCGTGATCCTCGATCGGCCGTCCTGGAGCGAGAGCTTGCCTCATGAGCGCAGTGCTGTTCTGGGAGGTCTTCCTGACGGTCGCCCACTTCGTCGGCGTCGGCGGCGTCGCGCTGCGCGTGATCTGGGTGCGCCGCCCGGCGGGCAGCGCGTTTGCCTGGCTGCTGCTGGTGGCGCTCGTGCCGTACGCCGGCGTGGTGGCCTACCTGCTGTTCGGCGAGCGGCCGATCGGGCGCAAGCGGCTGCGCCGCGCGCACGCGTTCTACGCCTCGTTCCCGGAAGTCGCGACGCCGATGTGGCAGCCCGACGTCGCGGCGGTCCGCTCGCTGCCGGTGCCCCTGTGCGGCATCGCGACGCTCGCCGAGAATGCCGCCGGACTGCCGGTGCTCGGGGGTTCGACGCTCGCGCTGCACGACGGCGCCGAAGATATCCTGCGCGCGATCATCGACGATATCGACCTCGCGCACGAGAGCGTCGACATGGCGTTCTACATCTGGAACGAGGGCGGCACGGCCGACGAGGTCGGCGCGGCGCTGGAACGCGCGGCGGCGCGCGGCGTGCAATGCCGCGTCCTGCTCGACGCGGTCGGCAGCAAGCCGTTCCTCAAGGGCCGCTGGCCGGCGCGCCTGCGCGCGGCGGGCATCCGCCTCGAGGTGGCGCTCGCCGTCGGTCTGCTCGGGCTCGTCTTTCAGCGCGCCGATCTGCGCATGCACCGCAAGGTCGTCGTCGTCGACGAGCGCATCGCCTATACCGGCAGCATGAATCTCGTTGATCCGCGCTTCTTCAAGCAGGACTCGGGCGTCGGCGAATGGATCGATGCGATGGTGCGCGTCGCCGGGCCGGCGGTCGCCGGGTTGCGCGCGGTCTTCCTGTTCGACTGGAAGCTGCAGACCGGCGACCCGTATGTGCCGGCGAGCGCAGCGGCGCATATCGCGCGGCGCGCCGTCGGCGGTGCGGCGCGAATCCAGGTCGTGCCATCCGGGCCCGGTGTCGAGATCGCCGCCAACCTGCGCATCCTGGTCGATGCGATCGCGATCGCGCGCCGGCGCGTCGTGCTGACGACGCCGTATTTCGTCCCCGACCCGTCGCTCGCGCTCGCGCTGCAGAACGCGGCGATGCGCGGCGTCGAGGTGACGATCATCCTGCCCGCGGTGAACGATTCGAAGCTCGTCACCTACGCCAGCCGGGCCTTCTTCGACGATCTGCTGGCTGCCGGCGCGCGCGTGCTCAAATTCGACGCCGGACTGCTGCACACCAAGAGCGTGACGGTGGACGACGAGTTCTCGCTGTTCGGCACTGTGAATCTGGACATGCGCAGCCTGCACCTGAATTTCGAGCTGATGCTCGCCGTCTACGACGCGGATTTCAACGCCGCGCTGCTCGCCCTGCAGCGTGGCTACGAGCGCGAGGCGCGCGCGCTCGACGCCGCCGCCTGGCGCGCGCGGCGGCCGAGCGAACGCATGCTGGAGGGATTGGCCTCGCTCGTCGCGCCGATGCTCTAGTGCAGTGTTTCACACTGTTCAGCACATAAAACCGCGTCTTTGCCCCCGTGGCAGCGTTGCAAATCCTCGCCATACCACGGGGTATGACTGCGGTTTGCGCCTTGCCACGAGGGCAAATCCATCGGTTTTCTCAATTGCTTCACAGCATGAAACACTGCACTAGTCCCGCGCCTTGTCCTGCTGCGACGATGCGCCGGCATGTCGTTCGATGATCGCGGCGCGCAATTCGTTGTAGCGGGCGACGAAATTGACGAGCACGCTCGCCGTCCAGGCGAAGGTGAAGATGCCTGATGCGGCGATCATCGACGGCACGAGCCGCCAGGCGCGGGCGACCGGCAGCGGTTGCCCGAGCGCGGTATAGCAGTTTGCGGCGAACCAGGTCGCCTTGGGCCAGTCGTCGATGATCCCGCCGAAGACGAATGCCGCCGACCACATGACGATCTCGGCCAGATGCAGCGTCAGGAGCGCGATGACGGTGAGGGCGAACAGCCAGTCCGCGCGCCAGAGCTTGACATTGCCGCGCAGCGCCTGCGAGCGCCGCAGGAACGATCCGGTGACGCCGCGGATCCAGAAGGCGTGGAACATGATGACGAGCACCAGCATGGTGCCGCCGAAGATGATGTCGGGTACCGGCAGCGCCTGCGCCAGCGCGCTGCCGGCGCCGAGGTCGGATTCGAGCGCGGTGACCGCGGCGTCCAGATCGGTGGGAAGCGCGGGGGTCGCCATCTCGCAACGTCCTCAGCCAGCGCGACCGGGCACCGATCGGACCTGCGCGCCGGTCAGCCGGCGCCGAGCCGCGCGCGATGGCGCGCGATCTGCGAGCGGACCTGTGCCGGCGCGGTGCCGCCGACGAGATTGCGCGCCGCGAGCGACCCCTGCAGCGTCAGGACGCCGAAGACATCGTCGGTGATCGCCGGATGCAGGCGCTGCAGTTCCGCAAGCGTCAGTTCGGACAGATCCTTGCCTTGCGCGATCGCCGCCTTCACCGCGTGCGCCACCGCCTCGTGGGCGTCGCGAAACGGCAAGCCCTTCCTGACGAGGTAGTCGGCAAGGTCGGTCGCCGTCGCATAGCCCTTGCGCGCGGCCTGCTGCATCGCCTCGGGTTTGACGACGATGCCGGCGACCATCTCGCAGAAGATGCGCAGCGTATCCTCGAGCGTATCGACGCTGTCGAAGAGCGGCTCCTTGTCTTCCTGGTTGTCCTTGTTGTAGGCGAGCGGCTGGCCCTTCATCAGCATCAAGAGGCCCATCAGGTGGCCGGCGACGCGCCCCGTCTTGCCGCGCGCGAGCTCGGGTACATCGGGGTTCTTCTTCTGCGGCATGATCGACGAGCCGGTGCAGAAGCGGTCGGCGAGGTCGATGAAGCCGAAGCTCTGGCTCATCCACAGCACGAGTTCCTCGGACAGCCGCGAGACGTGGATCATCGCCAGGCTCGCCGCGGCGCAGAACTCGATCGCGAAATCGCGGTCGCTCACCGCGTCGATGCTGTTCTGGCAGACGCAGGCCCGGCCGTCGGCGTCGACCATGCCGAGGCTGCGCGCGACGCGTTCGCGGTCGAGCGCATAGCTCGTTCCGGCAAGCGCCGCCGCGCCCAGCGGCAGCCGGTTCGTGCGGCGCCGCACGTCGGCGATGCGCTCGGCGTCGCGCGCGAACATCTCCACATAGGCGAGCAGATGGTGCGCGAAGCTCACCGGCTGCGCGACCTGCAGGTGCGTGAAGCCGGGCAGGATGGTCTCGGTGTGGCGCGCGGCGAGTTCGATCAGCGCGCGCTGCATCCGGGCGAGCAGCTCGGCAATGACGTCGAGCTCGTCGCGCAGCCACAGCCGCACGTCGGTCGCGACCTGGTCGTTGCGCGAGCGCCCGGTGTGCAGCCGCTTGCCGGCGTCGCCGACAAGCTGCGTCAGGCGCGCCTCGATATTGAGGTGGACGTCCTCGAGCTCGAGCTTCCAGTCGAAGGTGCCGGCGTCGATCTCGGCCGCGATGGCGGTCAGGCCGCGCTCGATCGCGCGCTGATCGTCGGCCGGGATGATCCCCTGCGCGGCGAGCATCTCGGCGTGCGCCAGGCTGCCGGCGATATCGGCCTTCCACAGCCGCTTGTCGAAACCGACGCTCCCGGTGTAGCGCTGCACGAGCTCGCTCATCGGCTCGGAGAAGAGCGCCGACCAGGCGGCGGATTTGTTGTCGAGCGGGTTGCTTGCCATCGCGCGGGGGAGGTCGGGGTGCGTTTGGTGACGAATTGCCGGGCGCCGCGCGCCGCGGCGCGCGGCCGGGTTGGCGACAATCGCTGCGGCGCCGAGAATGATTCTATGGTGCCGCCTGCGATGCCCGCGAATCCAGAAACCGATTTCGAGCCCACCGGCAGCCGGCCCGCGAGCCTGTGGCCGCAGTCGTCGCAACTCGGCGACAGTGGCGATTTTGCAAGCACCGGCTTTCGCCTGCCGCGCGGCGCGCCGTTGCGCAGCGGCGGCCCGAGTTCGGCCTTCGACATGTGCCACGGCGGCGTCGTGCTGCGCGCCGTGCTCTTCGTTCAGCTCGTGCTCGCGCTCGGCCTGATGTTCGGCGCCGGCGGCTTCGAGGCCTGGCTCACGCGGCTCGCGCTCGCGACCGGCGTCGCGCTGCCGGGGCTGCTGTTCTGGCTCGTCCTGTCGTGCCAGCTGAAGGATCGCCTCGCCGCGTTGCCGGTCGCGGCGCAGTGGGCTGCGGCCGTTGCGCTCGGCGCGCTCTGCGCGGGCGCCTCGTGGGGGCTGCAGGCGAGCATCGGCCTGGGCACGCTGGCCGAAGCGCAGGGTTTCGCGCCGTCGCGCTGGCTCGCGCCGACGCTCGCCGGTGCGGCATTTTCGGCGGCGCTCTTCTATTGGCTGCGGCTGCGCGCGACGCTGCAGGGCCCGGCCGATTCGAGCGCCCGCCTGGCCGAACTGCAATCGCGCATCCGTCCGCACTTTCTCTTCAATACGCTCAATACCGCGATCGCGCTCGCGCGCGTCGACCCGGCGCGCACCGAAGGCCTGCTCGAGGATCTGGCCGAGCTGTTTCGCGTCGCGCTGGCGGAACCCGGCGCCGCCGTCACGCTCGGCGCCGAGGTCGAACTCGCGCAGCGCTACCTCGCGATCGAGCAGACCCGCTTCGGCGACCGGCTGCGCGTCAGCTGGGAACTCGATCCCGCAACTGCGCAGGCGCGCATGCCGCCGCTGCTGCTGCAGCCGCTGGTCGAGAACGCGGTCCGGCACGGCATCGAGCCGGCCCCCGACGGCGGCACCGTGCGCGTGCGCACCCGCCTGCGCCGCGGCCATGCGGTGATCACGATCGACAATACCTTGCCGCCGCACGCATCGCGCCCCGGCGCCGGCATGGCGCTGCGCAACGTGCGCGAGAGGCTGCATCTGATGCACGATGTCGCCGCGTCGTTCGATGCGCAGCCGGATGGCAACCTGTACCGGGTGCGCATCGTCGTGCCGGTATGAAATGAACCACCCCCTACGCGCTTCGCGCGCCCCCTCGAGGGGGCACCGCTGGCGGACCGGCAAAGCCGGATCCGCGGCGGTCGCTTGGGAAGACCCGGTTCATGCGCCGCGGGTGGCCCTGCGGTGCCATAGCCAACGGCAGCGAGAGGCGCTGCGATGACCGATGCGCTTCGCGTGCTGCTCGTCGACGACGAGGAACCCGCCCGCCTGCGGTTGCGCAGCCTGCTTGGCGAGTGCTTGTCGCCGCGCGCCGAGGTCGTCGGCGAGGCGTCGAATGCGGCGCAGGCGCTCGCCTGGCTCGCCGAACACGATTGCGACCTGCTGTTGCTCGATATTGGCATGCCCGGCAAGGACGGCGTCGCGCTGGCGACCGAGCTGAAGCAGCGCGCGCCGGCGCCGGCCGTCGTCTTCGTCACCGCGCACGCCGAGCACGCGCTCGACGCCTTCGAGCTGAATGCGGTCGACTACCTGACCAAGCCGGTGCGCCGTGCGCGGCTCGTCGAGGCCTTGCAGCGCGCGGTGCATCGCAGGGCGCCGCGTGCCCACGCGCCCGCCGCGACGACCGAGCCGCCGGTGATCGTCGTCACCGAGCTCGGCCGCGTCGTGCGCGTGCCGCTGCACGATGTGCTGTACCTGAAGGCCGAGCTGAAATATGTCACGCTGCGCACCGCCGAGCGCACCCACGTGCTCGACGAAGCGCTCGCCGATCTCGAATCGCGCCTCGGCGAGCGCTTCCTGCGCGTGCACCGCAATGCGCTCGTCGCGCGCCGCGCGCTGCGCGCGCTCGAGCGCCGCAGCCCCGGCGCCGAGATCGACGACGAAGGCGCCGATGGCTGGGCGGTGCGCGTCGCCCCGGTCAACGAATGGCTCGCCGTCTCGCGCCGCCAGCTCGCCGCGGTGCGCGAGGCGATGCGCGAGTCGGGGAGCAGTTGACGCGACCTTGTGCAAGGGCACGTGGGTCTGATGGTGCGCCGTCCAAGTGATACTGCAGGCCACCCATTGCCGGCGTGACCGCGGAGCGGGCGAAGCCGGCGCGGGACAGGCCGCGACGCTTCGGCGGGGCGGTCGGCTGCGCCGACTGCCCTGCGGTGCTCGCAGCCAGGGCCCCGGCGCACAACTCACTTCGCGCCGTGCGGGCGCTGCGTTCGGACAAGTGCGCCGAATCAGATCACGTGGCGCGCTCGCGCGCGCGGGCCCTGGCTGCTGCGCTCCTCGGCGCCCCGCAGGCGCATCGCGACCTGCCCCGCACCGGCTTCGCGGAACCGGCATTGGCATGCGTCGAACACACACCGCGCCACCCGCGCGGCAGGCGATGGCAAGTCGGATCCGAGCGATGCTGCGCGGCGCTTCAGCGCAGCGCCTCCTGCAACGTTGCGGCCGTCTCGCCGAAGGCGTAGCTGTCCATGCCCAGGCTGGACAGCGAGACGCCTTCGTACAGGCGCAGCGGTGCGGCAGAACGGCCGCCGGCGCCAGCCGCCACGTACCACGGCAGCAGGTGCTCGTCGGTCGGGTGCATCAGCGCGGCGTGCGGCGCGTGGCGGCGGTAGTCGAAGAGGGCGTCCCAGTCGCGCACCGCGCTGCGCTCGGCGAACCAAGTCCTGAACGCGCGGCTTTCGGGGATCTCGTCGCTCGTTGTCGTGTCGGCGGTATGCCGTTGGTCGGCGCGCGGCGGCCGGGCGGAGAAGGCGAGCCGCAGGTTGTGCGTGATGCTGCCGGTGCCGAGCACGAGCACGCCTTCGCCGCGCAACGCGCCGAGCACCGCGCCGAGCGCGAACAGCTTCGAAGGAGCCATATCGGGCACGAGTGCGAGCGGCAGAACGGGAATGTCGGCCTGCGGGTAGATGAACCGCAGCACGGTCCAGATGCCGTGGTCGAGCCCGCCTTCGTCGATGCGCGGCGCGGCGATGCCGGCGGCAGCGAGCCTGGCCGCGACGTCGGCGGCGAACGCGGGCGCACCCGGCGCGTCGTAGCGCAGCGCATAGAGCGCGGGCGGAAAGCCGCCGAAATCATGCACCGTATCGTGCCGCGCGGCGGCAAGCAGCACCGGCGCGCGCGCCGTGGTGTGCGCCGAAACCGCGAGCACCGCGCGCGGGCGGCCGAAGGCGGCGTCGATCGCGGGCCCGAGACGCTGCAGGAACGCGCCGGCCGCGCCGGGTTCGAGCGCGATCATCGGCGAGCCGTGCGAGACGAAGAGCGAGGGCAGGTCCATGGTCGGCCAATTGGACCACCCGCGGTTCGATTCCGCATTCGCATCGATTGACGACGCCATTCAGCGCCGACGCCTGCGCTGCACCCGCGCTGCGGTATCGTCGCCCGTTCCTGGCGCGACACCTGCGCCGCGCACCCGAATCGAGTCGCCGATGAACAACAGCAGCACTGCACGATCCGCGGCCTGGTGGGCGCTGGCCGCGCGCCAGCTGATGCGCGACTTTCGCGCCGGCGAGTTGCGGCTGCTGGCGCTGGCGGTGATGCTTGCGGTCGCGGCGCTGACGGCGGTCGGGTTCTTTGCCGATCGTTTGGAGAGCAGCCTGACGCTCGGTGCGCGCGAGCTGCTCGGCGGCGATGCGGTCGTCGCGAGCGACCAGCCGGCGCCGGCCGGGTTTGCCGACCAGGCGCGTGCGCTCGGGCTCCTCGTCGCCGAGAGCGCGACCTTCCCGAGCATGGCGCGGGCGAGCGACGAGCGCGGCGGCGCGACCCGGCTCGTTGCGGCGAAGGCGGTCGATGCCGCCTATCCATTGCGCGGCGAGCTGCAGCTGAAGGACGCGGCCGACGCGCCGGTGCAGACGGTCGCGCAGGCGCCGCCGCGCGGCCAGGCGTGGGTCGATGCCGCGCTGCTCGAGGCGCTGCAGTTGAAGCTCGGCGAACAGCTGCTGCTCGGCGATGCTTCGCTGACGCTGACTCGCATCATCGTTCTCGAGCCCGACCGCGGCGCCGGCTTCATGAGTTTTGCGCCGCGCGTCCTCTTCAACCGGGACGACCTGCCGGCAACCGGCCTCATCCAGCCGGCGAGCCGCGTGACCTACCGTCTCGCCGTGGCCGCGCCGCCCGGGCGCGACGCGGCGGTCGGCACATTCGTCGCCTGGGTCGAGCAGAGCATCAAGCGCGAGGCGCTGCACGGCGTGCGCATCGAGTCGCTCGAATCGGGCCGGCCCGAGATGCGCCAGACGCTCGATCGGGCGGACAAGTTTCTCAATCTCGTCGCGCTGCTCGCCGCGCTGCTCGCCGCGGTGGCGGTCGGCATCGCGTCGCGCGACTTCGCGAACCGCCATCTGGACGATTGCGCGATGCTGCGCGTCCTCGGCCAGCCGCAGCGCGTGATCGCGCTGCAGTACAGCGCCGAGTTCGCCGCCGTCGGCGTGCTGGCGAGCGTGGCCGGCGTCGCGATCGGCTTTGCGGTGCACTACATCTTCATCTGGCTGCTCGCCGGCCTGGTCGGCGCCGCGCTGCCGGCGGCGAGTGCCTGGCCGGCGCTGTTCGGCATCGGGGTCGGCCTCACGCTGCTGCTCGGCTTCGGCCTGCCGCCGGTGCTGCAACTGGCGCGCGTGCCGCCGTTGCGCGTGATACGCCGCGATGTCGGTGCGCTCAAGCCGGCCTCCGTGCTCGTGCTGGCGGCGGGCGTGCTCGGCTTCGCGGCGCTGCTGCTCGCGGTGGCGAGCGATATCAAGCTCGGCCTGATCGCGGTCGGCGGCTTCGGCGCCGCCGTCGCGCTGTTTGCCTTGGCGTCATGGATCGCGGTGCTCGCCTTGAAGCGCATCGTTCCCGAAGCGCGCGCGCCGCGCTGGCTGGTGCTCGCGACGCGCCAGATCGCCGCGCGGCCGGCATTCGCCGTGCTGCAGGTCTCGGCGCTCGCCGTCGGCCTGCTCGCGCTGATCCTGCTCGTGCTGCTGCGCACCGACCTGATCTCGGCCTGGCGGCAGGCGTCGCCGCCCGATGCGCCGAACCGCTTCGTCATCAACATCCAGCCCGATCAGAGCGACGCGTTCCAGGCCCGGCTGCGCACCGCCGGGGTCGAGCATTTCGACTGGTATCCGATGATTCGAGGCCGCCTCGTCGCCGTCAACGGCAAGCCGGTGACGCCCGACGACTACAGCGTGGATCGCGCCAAGCGGCTCGTCGAGCGCGAGTTCAACCTCAGCACCGCGGCCGAGATGCCCGGCTACAACGAACTCGCCGGCGGCCGCTGGCAGCCCGAGGAGGCCGATGCGCTGAGCGTCGAGGAAGGGCTTGCGACCGAGCTTGGATTGAAGCTCGGCGACCGCCTGCGCTTCGACATCGCCGGCGTGCCGGTCGAGGGCCGCATCACGAGCCTGCGCAAGGTCGACTGGGCGTCGATGCGGGTCAACTTCTTCGTCATGTTCCCGCATGCGCGGATGCCCGGCGTGCCGACGACGTACATCGCGGCGTTTCGCGCGCCGGCCGTCAAGGGCTTCGACAACGCGCTGTCGCGCGAGTTTCCGAACGTGACGAACGTTGACGTCTCGGCGACGCTCGGCCAGGTGCAGAGCGTGCTCGACCAGGTCATCCGGGCGATCGAGTTCCTGTTCGGCTTCACGCTCGCGACCGGCCTCGTCGTGCTGTTCGCGGCAGTGAGCGCGACGCGCGAGGCGCGTGCGCGCGAGTTCGCGGTGATGCGTGCGCTCGGCGCGAGCGCGTCGCTGCTGGCGCGCGTGCAGCGGCTCGAGTTGCTCGGCGTGGGCGCGCTCGCCGGGTTGCTGGCGTCGGTGGCAGCGATCGCGGTCGGGCGTGCGCTTGCGCGCTATGCGTTCGAGTTCTCGTGGAATCCCGCGCCGTGGGTGCCGCTCGCCGGCGCCGCGGCCGGCGCGGTGCTCGCGCTCGGCGCCGGCTGGTGGGGGCTGCGCGAGGTGCTGCGCCAGCCGGTCGTCGACACCCTGCGCCGTGCCGCCGAGTAGCGCTGCGGGGCGTCAGCCGGCGGCGTAGACGAGGCCCATCTCGGGGCTTGCCATCAGCGCCTCGATATCGATCAGGATCAGCATGCGCTCGGCGGCGCTGCCGATGCCGGTGATGTAGTTGCTGTCGATCGCCGACGACAGCTCGGGCGCCGGCTTGATCGCGTCGCCCGCCAGTTCGAGCACGTCGGAGACCGAATCGACGACCGCGCCGACGACGCGGCCCTTGACGTTCAGCACGACAACGACGGTGAAGGCGTTGTACTCGGCGCTCTGGCAGCCGAGCTTGATGCGCAGGTCGACGATCGGCACGATCACGCCGCGCAGATTGACGACGCCCTTGATGAAGGCGGCCGCGTTGGCGATGCGCGTCGGCGCCTCGTAGGAGCGGATCTCCTGCACCTTCAGGATATCGATGCCGTATTCCTCGGCGCCGATCCGGAAGGTCAGGTATTCGCCGCCGACCGGCGTCCGCCGCTCGACGCCGCGCACGCGCGCCGCTTCATGGGCCGCGACGTGGGTCGCTTCGGTGATCATGTCCATGCTCGTTCCTCGTTCTCGGATGGCTGCGCGCGCTGGCTGCTGTGGCTTGTATCGGCGCTTCGCGCGGTCGACTGAAACGCCGGTGCTCGGCGCCGCTTCAGAAGCTCTCCCATTCGTCATCGGCGCCGCCTCTGGCTCGCGCGGACGGCGGCGCGGCGCTGGAAGACGCCGACGACGCGAGCGGCCCCGCCGCGCGATGCCGGCCGTGTGCGGTCGCGGCGGCGCCATGCGGCGCGAGGCGGAAGGTGCCGACGACACCGGCCAGGCTCACCGCCTGCTCCTTCAGGCTCTCGGCGGCGGCGGCGCTTTGCTCGACGAGGGCGGCATTCTGCTGCGTCATGCGGTCGAGTTGCGTCACCGCACCGTTGACCTGGCCGATGCCGGTGCTCTGCTCCGTCGCCGCGGCGGTGATCTCGCCGATGATGTCCGAGACGCGCTGCACCGAGCCGACGATCTCCTTCATCGTCTCGCCGGCGTCGGCGACGAGGCGCGAGCCGGAATCGACCTTGTCGACCGAGGCGCCGATCAGGCCCTTGATCTCCTTCGCCGCTTCGGCCGAACGCTGCGCGAGGCTGCGCACCTCGCTCGCGACGACCGCGAAGCCACGGCCCTGCTCGCCGGCGCGCGCCGCCTCGACCGCGGCGTTCAGCGCGAGGATGTTGGTCTGGAACGCGATGCCGTCGATGACGCCGATGATGTCGGCGATCCGCTTCGAGCTGGCATTGATCTCGCCCATCGTGTCGACGACCTGCGAGACGACGCTGCCGCCGCGCGCTGCGACCTCGGCGGCGGACGACGCGAGCTGATTCGCCTGGCGCGCCGAGTCGGCCGACTGCTTGACGGTTCCGGTGAGCTGCTCCATCGAACTGGCGGTCTGCTGCAGGCTCGATGCCGCCTGTTCGGTGCGCTGCGAGAGATCCTGGTTGCCGCTCGCGATCTCGGCGCTCGCGGTCGAGATGCTGTCGGTCGACGCGCGGACCTGCGTCACGAGTTCGGCCAGCGACGCCTGCATCCGGCCGAGCGCGCGAACGAGGGCCGCCGGCTCGTCCTTGCCGTCGGCGTGCAGCGCCTGCGACAGGTCGCCCTGCGCGATGCGGTCGATCAGCTTGCGGGCGTCCTCCAGCGGCTTGCAGATGCTGCGGATATTCAGCAGCGTGAGTGGCACCATCACGACGAGCGTGACGCCGATCAGCGCACCGAATATCCACAACGTCTGCGTCATCGATTGCTGCAGCACGACCTGGGCGTCGAGCTGCGCCTGGGTCGTCATGACCGCCATGAACTGCTCGCCGAGTTGCTGGACGCGGCGCATGCCCGAGAACGCGACCGCGCCGAGCGCGGACAGCATCAGCACCATCGCCAGGATCGAGCCGAGCAAGCGCGTGCGGATGCTGAACTGGCGGAACAACGGCAGGAGATTCATGGCAGGAGTGCGGTTGGAGTTGAATGGGCAGCGGCGGCCGGCGTCAATGGCGCGAGCGGCGCACCATGCTTGCGATGTCGAGGATCAGCGCGACGCGGCCGTCGCCGAGGATCGTCGCGCCCGAGATATCGTCGACGCGGCGGTAGTTGGCCTCGAGGTTCTTGACGACGACCTGCTGCTGGCCGAGCAGCTCGTCGACGATCAGCCCGACGCGGCCGCCTTCGGACTCGACGACGACCATGATCGGGGCCGACTGCGCCGCCGCGTCGCGCGGAATATGGAAGACGCTCTCGAGGTCGAGCACCGGCATGATCTCGTCGCGCACCTCGACGACGCGGGCGCTGCCGCCGATGGTGCGGACCATCCCCGGCCGGACCTGGAACGACTCGACGACCGAGGACAGCGGGACGATATAGACCTCGCCGGCGACGCCGATCGACATGCCGTCCATGATCGCCATCGTCAGCGGCAGGCGCACCGAGACGCGCATGCCGAAGCCCTCGGCCGAATCGATCTCGACCGAGCCGCCGAGCGAGGTGATATTGCGCTTGACGACGTCCATGCCGACGCCGCGTCCCGAGACATCGGTCACCACGTCGGCGGTCGAGAAACCGGGCGCGAAGATCAGGTTCCAGACATCGCCGTCGGTCAGCGAGTCGGGGGCGTCGATGCCCTTGTCGCGCGCCTTGGCGAGCAGCCTGGCGCGCGACAGGCCGCGCCCGTCGTCGCGCACCTCGATCAGGATCGAGCCGCCCTGGTGCGATGCGGTGAGCGTGAGCGTGCCGTGTTCCGCCTTGCCCGCGGCGGCGCGCTCGGCCGGCAGTTCGATGCCGTGGTCGCAGGCGTTGCGGACCAGGTGCGTCAGCGGGTCGGTGAGCTTCTCGACCATGCCCTTGTCGAGTTCGGTCGCTTCGCCGTGGGTCACGAATTCGAGCTTCTTGCCGAGCTTGGCGGCGAGGTCGCGCAGCATGCGCGGGAAGCGGCTGAAGACGACCGACATCGGGATCATGCGGATCGACATCACCGATTCCTGCAGATCGCGGGTGTTGCGCTCGAGGTTCGCGAGGCTCGCGCTGAACTGCTGGTGCAGCGCGGGGTCGAGCGCGGCGCCGTTTTGCGCCAGCATCGCCTGCGTGATGACGAGTTCGCCGACCAGGTTGATGAGCTGGTCGACCTTCTCGACCGCAACGCGCAGCGTCGACGATTCGAGCCCGGCGCCGGGCGCGCGCTCGGCGCCCGCCGCCGGCGCAGCGGACCGCGGCCTGGCGATCGGCGCTGCTGGCCGGTGCGCCGCGGCCTGGCCGGCGATCGGCGCGAGCGGCTCGAAGAAGCCGTAGCCGGGGTCCGGCGCGACCGCTGCCGGCGCGCCCGGCGCCCCCTCGTGAAAGCCGTAGCCCATGCCCAGCGGCGCGATCGCGATGCTCTCGCGCGCGACGTGGAAGGTAAAGAGGTCAAGCAGCTCGTCGTCGCGGCTCGTCGTGACGATCTTGAAGCGGCGCATGCCGTCGGCGGCGAGGCCGCCGTCGATTGGTTCGATCGTGCCGAGGTCGGAGATCTCGCGGAACAGCTCGGCCAGGTTGTCGGCGTCACCCGGCCGTTCGAGCGGGCCGATCGTCAGCTCGATCTGGCGCGCGAGCGCGCCGCCCGGCGCCGCCGGCGCCGCGGCAGGCAGCGGCTCTTCGGCGTGCGCCGCGGCCGGTGCCGCCGGGGCCTGACCCGGCCCCGATGCAAGTGCCCGGATATCGCGCAGCAGCACTTCGGTGTCGACCGCTTCGCCGGCCGCGCCCTGGTGGCGCGCAAGCTGCGCGCGCAGTGCGTCGCCGGATTGCAGCAGGGCGTCGACCATCGCGCTGCTCGGCGCGAGTTCGCGCCGGCGCAGCTTGTCGAGCAGCGTCTCCATCTGGTGCGTCAGTTCGGCGACGTCGTCGAAGCCGAAGGTCGCGGCGCCGCCCTTGATCGAGTGCGCGCAGCGAAAGATCGCATTCAACGTCTCGTCGTCGGCGGCCGTGATGTCGAGCGCGAGCAGCAGCTTTTCCATCTGCTCGAGGTTCTCGCCGGCCTCCTCGAAGAAGACCTGGTAGAACTGCGTCAGGTCGATGCCGGCGGAAGCCTTCGCTGCGTCGGGGTTCATGGCGCGTCGGGCCGCTCGTGGCTCGCGGCTGCGTTCAGCGGATGACCTTGCGGATCACCTCGATCAGCTTGGACGGATCGAAGGGCTTGACGAGCCAGCCGGTCGCGCCGGCGCTGCGTCCGGCCTGCTTCATCTGCTCGCTCGACTCGGTGGTCAGGATCAGGATCGGCGTCGCCTTGAATTTCGGGTTCTCGCGCAGCTTCTTGGTCAGGCCGATGCCATCCAGGCGCGGCATATTCTGGTCGGTCAGCACGAGGTCGAAATCGCGCCCGACCGACTTCTCCCACGCATCCTGGCCGTCGACCGCCTCGACGACCTGGTAGCCGGCGCTCTTGAGCGTGAACGACACCATCTGGCGCATGGAGGCCGAGTCGTCGACGGCGAGGATGGAATGCATCAAGGGTTGCTCCGCAAGTCAGGTGGAATATCGGCCGGCGGCCGTTACGCTTTAGAACAGGGCTCAGAACAGCTCGACCGAGCCGGCGTCCATCTCGTCCTGGGTGACGGGATTGGGGTGCGGCGGGGCTTCCTCGACCGCGGCCGGCCCGTCGTCGTCGTCGGGCAGCGCATCGCGCGCGATCTGGTCGGCGCAGCTGCGCAGCCGGGCTTGCGAATGCTCGATCAGCTGCGAGGCCATATCCTGGAACTGCAGCGCGACGACCGCGGCGCCGAGGCGACGGCGCGCCTCGGCGATCGCGGAGCGGGCGGCCGCAGGCGCGCTTTGCGCTTCGGCCGCGCCGAACGCCGCATGCGCATCCTGAAAGCTCGCCAGCAGCGTGGTGCAGGCGTCGGCGAGCAGACGCTGCAGCCGGTCCAGGTCGTTGCCGACCAGGTTCAGGTGGTCCTGAAGCTCGACCGCGGCGAGCAGCCGCGCGCCGCGCGCACCGGGCAGCGCGGCATATTCGTGGGTCGGCGGCATGGGTCGGGCGTTGTCGGGTCTGGCGGCGTGAGCCGGGGGTAGGGCAATTTCGGCACCGAAGGCCGATTCATGAGCGCCGGCGCCGGCGCGGGCGCGCCCGCGGCGCCGCGGCGCGGCATACTTCGCGTCATGATGTCGTCCACCGCCGAGCGCTGCCTGCGCGTACTGCACCTCGAAGATTCGGTGCTCGACCACGAGTTGACCTATGCGCAGCTGCGCCGCGGTGGCCTGAACGTGGCGATGACGCGCGTCGACTCCGAGCCGGGGTTCCTGCGCGCGCTCGAGCAGGACTGGGACGTCGTCCTCTCCGACTACAACCTGCCGGGCTTCTCGGGCCTGGTCGCGCTCGACCTGCTCAAGGCGAGTGGCCTGGCGGTCCCTTTTCTGCTGCTGTCGGGCGAGATCGGCGAGGACGCCGCGGTCGAGGCGATGCGCAACGGCGCGAGCGACTATCTGCTGAAGAACAATATGGCGCGCCTCGTCCCGGCCCTGCTGCATGCGGTCGAGGCCAACGAGACGCGGCTCGCGCACCGGGCGGCCGACCAGGAACTCGGCCAGAGCAAGCAGCGCCTGCGCGAACTCGCGCAGCACCTGCAGACGAGCGTCGAGGCCGAGCGCGCGGCGATCGCCCGCGAGATCCACGACGACGTCGGCGGCTCGCTGACCGCGCTCAATTTCGATCTGGCCTGGATCGCGCGGCACTCGGATTCCCCCGCCGTCCGCCAGCGCGTTGCAAGCGCGCTCGAGACCGTCGCCCACGCGATCGAGGCGAGCCAGCGCGTGATGCACAACCTGCGGCCGGCGATCCTCGAACAGGGGCTGGTCGCCGCGCTGCAATGGATGTCGTCGCGCTTCGAGCGGCGCACCGGCGTCGCCTGCCGCTTTCGCACCGATTGTGATGCGCTCGCGCTGCCGCCCGGCGTGCCGCTCGTCGCCTACCGCACGGCGCAGGAGGCGCTGACCAATATCACCAAGCATGCGGCGGCGACGCAGGTCGCGATCGATCTCACGGTCGCCGCCGGCACGCTCACGCTCGAGATCAGCGACAACGGGCGCGGCCTGCGCAGCGCCGATCTGGCGAAGGCCCGATCGTTCGGCATCCGCGGCCTGCACGAGCGCGCGGGCACGGTGGGCGGCTGGGTCGATCTCTCGAGCCACGGCAGCGGCACGACGCTGATTCTGTCGGTGCCGCTCGATGGCAGCGAGATGCTGTTCGATCCGGCGGCCGAAATCGACATTCCGCTGCGCGACGAACGCAGCGATCCGAGCGCCTGGGGGGAGCTTTGAAACGAAGCGACCCCAAACTCACAGCGTTCGCGTCCTCCGAGGGGAGCGCCAGTGCCTGCGGGCGGCCGGGCGGCACTGACATGAAGCCGGCCACACCGCCCGCGACGATCGAAAGGCCGGCGCCGTGATCCGCGTCATCCTGTGCGACGACCATGCGCTGATCCGGCGCGGCATCCGCGATACGCTGTCGGACGCACCCGATATCGAGGTCGTCGGCGAGGCGGGCGACTACGGCGAACTGCGCAGCCTGCTGCGCGGCACGCCGTGCGACGTGCTCGTGCTCGATATCAACCTGCCCGGACGCAGCGGCCTGGACGTGCTGCACGTGCTGAAGGACGAAGGCGCGGCGCTGCGCGTGCTCGTCGTCAGCATGTACCCCGAGGATCAATATGCGATCCGCGCGCTGCGCGCCGGCGCCTACGGCTACGTCAACAAGGGAGGCGACCCGGCGCTCGTCGTC
Organism: uncultured Burkholderiales bacterium; assembly: GCA_937864005.1. Lineage (GTDB taxonomy): Bacteria > Pseudomonadota > Gammaproteobacteria > Burkholderiales > Burkholderiaceae_C > CAIKUF01. The sequence continues at coordinate 16,917 of CALMIL010000145.1, read as the reverse complement.
GCCGCGGTGCGCACTGTTGCGCAGGGCCGCAAATACGTCACGCCCGAGATCGCGCAGATGCTCGTCGAGAGCCTGACGACGCCGGTGAGCGCGCAGGCGCACGAGAAGCTCTCGGACCGCGAGCTGCAGACGCTGGTCCTGATCGCCTCCGGCAAGCGGCTGTCGGATATCGCGCTCGAGCTCAGCCTGAGCCCGAAGACGGTGAGCGTCTATCGCGCGCGCGTGCTCGAGAAGCTCGGTCTGACGAACAATTCGGAGATGACGGTCTACGCGATCAGGAACGGCCTCGTCGGCGACTGACCGCCGTCGTGCACTGTCATCGCGGTGTCATCCAGTCTGCGTAGACTCGGCCGATGCCCGCATCCAGACCCGCCGTCCCGCTGCTCAACCGCGAGATGGCGATCCTCGAGTTCAACCGCCGCGTGCTGGCGCAGGCGCGCCGCGCCGACGTGCCGCTGCTCGAGCGGCTGCGCTATATCTGCATCGTCTCGTCCAACATGGACGAATTCTTCGAGGTCCGCCTGGCCGACTACATCGAGGATGCGCGCCTGCCGGGCGCCGGCGCGCTCGACGGCGACCTGGAGACGGTCGCGCGCGCCGCGCACGCGCTGATCGACGACCAGTACAAGGCCTTCAACGACGAGGTGATGCCCGACCTTCAGCGCGCCGGCATCGTCATCGTCAGCCATGCCGAGCGCGACAAGGCGCAGCGCCACTGGGTCGACGAATACTTCCAGACCCAGGTGCGTCCGCTGCTGCTGCCGGTCGGACTCGACCCGTCGCACCCGTTCCCGCAGGTCGCCAACAAGTCGCTCAATTTCATCGTCCGGCTCGAAGGCAAGGATGCGTTCGGACGCCAGAATACGATCGCCATCGTGCGCGTGCCGCGCGTGCTGCCGCGCGTGATCCGGCTGCCGGACAGGCTCGCCGGCGGCAGGCAGGCCTTCGTGCTGCTGACGAGCGTGATCCGCGCCCACCTCGCCGAGTTGTTCCTCGACCGGCGCGTGCAGGCGTTCTCGCAGTTCCGGCTGACGCGCGACTCCGAGCTCGCGGTCGACGAGGAGGAAGTCAAGAACCTGCGCCAGGCGCTGCGTTCGGGCCTGACGACGCGCCACTACGGGCAGGCGACGCGGCTCGAGGTGGGCGGGAGCTGCCCGCGCGACCTGTCCGACTTCCTGCTCGGCCAGTTCGCGCTGCCGCCGGCGGCGCTCTACGCCGTCAATGGTCCGGTGAACCTGGTGCGGCTGAATGCCCTGATCGACGCCGCGAAGGCTCCGGCGCTGCACTTTGCGCCCTATGCGCCGTCGTGGCCGGCGAGCTGGCCGCGCGCGCAGTCGATCTTCGATCGGCTCGGGCAGGGCGATCTGCTGCTGCACCATCCGTTCGAATCCTTCGACCCGGTGGTGCAGTTTCTGCGCGAGGCGGTGCACGACCCGGACGTGCTGGCGATCAAGCAGACGATCTACCGCACCGGCGGCGAATCGCCGCTCATGGAGTTGCTCCTCGAGGCGGTGCGCCGCGGCAAGGAGGTCATGTGCATCGTCGAGCTGAAGGCGCGCTTCGACGAGGAGGCCAACATCAACTGGGCCGAGCGGCTCGAGGCGATCGGCGCGCAGGTCGTCTATGGCGTCGTCGGCCTGAAGACGCATGCCAAGCTGCTGCTCGTCACGCGCCGCGAGGGCACCCCCAAGCGCCCCGTGCTGCGCCGCTACGTGCACCTGTCGACCGGCAACTACAACCCGAAGACGGCGCGGCTGTATACCGACCTGAGCCTGATGAGCGCCGACGCCAAGCTGACCGCCGATGCGGCGAGCGTCTTCCAGCAGCTCGCGAGCCTGGGCAAGACGCGGCCGCTCGCCAAGCTGCTGCAGGCGCCGTTCACGCTGCACGGCGCGATGCTCGCGCGCGTCGAGCAGGTGGCGCGCGCCGCGCGCGCCGGGCGCCCCGCGCGCATCGTCCTCAAGCTCAACGCGCTGACCGACGTGGCGCTGATCCAGGCCCTGGTCGAAGCCGGGCAGGCCGGCGCCGAGATCGATCTGATCGTGCGCGGCGCCTGCCTGCTGCCGCCCGGCCGCTCCGGGCTGACCGAACGCATCCGCGTGCGATCGGTGGTCGGGCGCTTTCTCGAGCACACCCGCATCCTGTATTTCCGCTGGGGCGATGGCCCGAGCGACGAGGCGCTGTATCTGACGAGCGCGGACTGGATGAGCCGCAACATGTTCCGCCGCATCGAGGTCGCCTGGCCGGTGGGCGATGCGGCGCTGCGCGCGCGCGTGATCGACGAATGCCTGGTGCCGTATCTGCACGACGCCAAGGACGCCTGGCAGCAGCAGGGCGACGGCAGCTATCGGCCGCTCGGCCCGGAGGGTGCGAGCGCGCAGCAGGCGCTGATGCAACGGCTGCGCGCCGGCCGATGAAGGAAGAAGGCATGGACCTCATTCTCTGGCGGCACGCCGAAGCCGAACTGATCCGGCCCGGACTGGACGACGCGCGGCGCGCGCTGACGCCCAAGGGCGAGCGCCAGGCGCGCCGCATGGCGCAGTGGCTCAACGCGCGGCTTGCCGACTCGACGCGCATCATCGCGAGCCCCGCACTGCGCTGCCAGCAGACCGCGCAGGCGCTGGAGCGCAAGTTCAAGACGGTCGCCTCGATCGCGCCGGACGCGTCGGTCGACGATCTGCTCGTCGCCGCCGGCTGGCCCGGCAGCGGCGCGCCGGTGCTCGTCGTCGGCCATCAGCCGACGCTCGGGATGGCGGCGGCGCGCCTGCTGGCGGGCGCGGATCAGGCCTGGGCGGTCAAGAAGGCCGCCGTCTGGTGGCTGCGGCTGCGCGAACGCGAAGGCGAAGCGCAGATCACGCTGCATGCGGTGCAGAACGTCGACGCGCTGTAGCGGGGCCGGCGCTAGCGCGGACTGTCGAGGCGCAACTGCAGCGGCCCGCCGCGCTCCCAGGCGGCGACCTCTTCGCCGAGCAGGTACATCGTGCGCGGATGACGCTTCGGCCAGCCGGGCGCAAAACCGAGCCTGACCTCGGCGCCGCGCCGCTCGAGGGCGATCGCGCCGGGGTCGACCTCGGAGCGCGCATGGCACTTGATGATCGCCAGCCGCAGGCACAGCGCCTGCCAGGCGAACTCCTCGGCGCCGAGCGCCGCCTCGCTCTTGCGCAGGCTGCCGCGCTGCGCGAGGACCAGCTCGCCGAGCCGGCGCTGCTGCGATTGCGAGAAGCCGGCCGCGTCCACGTGCGACAGCAGATAGGCGCTGTGGCGATGATGGTCGTGGTGCGAAACCATCATGCCCATCTCGTGCAGCGCGGCGGCCCATTGCAGCTCGCGCCGCAGTTCGCGCCGCTGCTCGCGCGGCAGGCCGCTGCCCGTGGGCAGGCGCAGCGCGCTGTAGAACGTGTCGGCAACCGCGGCGACGCGCGCCGCATGTCCGGTATCGACGAGGAAGCGGCGCTGCAGTTCGAGCACCGACGCGTCGCGCATATCGTGCGCGCGCTCCGGATCGCGTGTCGCCGCGCGGCGTTCGGCGAGGTCGAAGATCACCCCCTGGCGCAGCGCGCCGCGTGCGGTATGCAGCACCTCGATGCCGAAGTGCGTCGCCAGCGTGTACAGGATCGCGAGGCCGCCTGCGATCACCGCGCGCCGGTCGTCGCGCAGGCCGGGCAGGGCGAGGCGGTCGATATGGCCGGCGGCGAGGCATTGGGCGATGCACCAGCGCAGGCCGCCGGGGGTGATGCTGCCGTCGGTGACGCCGCTCGCCGCGAGCAGCTGCGAGACGGCGCCCGCTGTGCCGCTCGAGCCGAGCGCCTCGCGCCAGTGCGTGCGGCCGAAAGGGCCGAGCGCTTCCTCGAACTCGGCGCCGGCGGCGATCTGCGCGCGGCGAAAAGCATCCTCGGTGAGCTGGCCGTCGGGAAAGCAGCTCATCGACAGGCTGACGCTGCCGACCTGGAATGACTCGGCGCGCTTGGGCGTGAGCCCGCTGCCGATGATCATCTCGGTCGAGCGTCCGCCGATATCGACGACCAGCCTTTGCTTGTGCGATGGCTGCAGCCGGGCGACGCCGGCGAAGATCAGGCGTGCCTCCTCGCGGCCCGAGATGACCTCGATCGGCTGGCCGAGCGCGCCTTGGGCGCGGGCGAGGAAGGCGTCGCGATTGCGCGCCTCGCGCAGCGTCTGCGTCGCCACCGCGCGCACCTGCGCCGGCGCGTAGCCGGACAGGCGCCGGGCGAAAAAGGCGAGGCACGTCAGGCCGCGCTGCGTCGCCTCCTCGGTGAGCAAGCCGTCGGCGTCGAGCCCGGCGCCCAGCCGCACGGTCTCCTTCAGATATTCGATGCGCCGATAGCTGCCGCGCAGCGCGACGCCGATTTCGAGCCTGAAGCTGTTCGACCCGAGGTCGATCGCCGCCAGATGATCGGGCCAGCGCGACTCCGGCGCCGGCGTTCGAGGTGGGTGCTCTTGCGTATCCATGCCCGAATTGTCATGACTTTTGTGCAGCGTCCCGCGGACCCGGCTCGGCCCTACCTAGAATCGGCATCTTCGAATGCCAGGGAGGACAGCGCCATGCACGGCGACGCCATCGATTTGTCGAGCGACGAAATCGACCGCCTGACACCTTCGCGCGACCTCAGCCGGCGCGGTTTTATCGCGACCGCCGTCGGCAGCGGTTTTGCCGCCGCCGTGCTGCCGGTCGCGGCGCAGACGATCAGCACCAGCAGCGACGGCCTGACGACGGGCGAGGTGACGATCCCGGTCGGCGACTTCAAGATGCCGGCGTATCGGGCGATGCCGGCCGGCAAGACCGGCTTGCCGGTCGTGCTCGTCGTCTCCGAGATCTTCGGCGTCCACGAGCATATCGCCGACGTCGCGCGCCGCTTCGCGCATCTGGGCTACCTCGCGGTCGCGCCCGAACTCTTTGTCCGCCAGGGCGACGCCCAGTCCTACGGCGAGATCGCGCGGCTGATGTCGGAAGTGATCGCCAAGGTGCCCGATGCGCAGGTGATGGGCGACCTGGACGCCTGCGTCGCCTGGGCCGGCGCCAATGGCGGCGACACCAAGCGCCTGGGCATCACCGGGTTCTGCTGGGGCGGCCGCATCGTCTGGCTCTACGCGGCGCACAGTGCCCTGCCGAAGGCCGGCGTCGCGTGGTACGGCAGGCTCGTCGGCACGTCCAGCGCGCTGCAGCCGAAGCATCCGATCGACCTCGCCGCCGGACTGCAGGCGCCGGTCCTCGGCCTGTACGGCGGTGCCGACGCCGGCATTCCGCTCGAGTCGGTCGAGAAGATGAAGGCGGCGCTCGCCGCCGGCAGCAAGGCGGCGCGTCAATCGGAATTCGTCGTCTTCCCGGACGCGCCGCATGCGTTTCATGCCGACTACCGGCCGAGCTTTCGCCAGGCAGCGGCCGAAGAGGGGTGGAAGCGCTGCATCGCATGGTTCAAGACGCACGGTGTCGCTTGAGCCCGAAACGGCTGCCGCGGCGGCTCGGTTGCCGGCCCGCCAGTCGGCGCCGGGCCCCGTAGCAGCGCGCGTCTGATCGCGCCTTCGCGCTAGTCCGATGACGCTGCTCTATATCGTGCTCGCGACATTCGCGGGCGGGCTGCTGTCGGTCGTGATCGCCGCCAGCCTGACGGTCGGGCTGCTCGCGCGCCTCGTGAAGAATCTCGTCAGCCTGTCGGCGGGCGTGCTGCTCGCGACCGCGCTGCTCAATATCCTGCCCGAGGCTTTCGAGAGCGACGCCAGCCCGCAGCGCCTCTTCGCGACGCTGCTCGCCGGGCTGATGTTCTTCTTTCTCCTCGAGAAGGCCGAGCTCTACCGCCACACGCACCACCACGAGGGCGACGGCCACCACCATCATCATGCATTCGACGCCCTGCAGGCCGGGCGCGGCGGCTGGAGCGTGCTGCTCGGCGACAGCATCCACAACTTCTGCGACGGCGTCATCATCGCGGCCGCCTTCCTGACCGACGCGCGGCTGGGCGTCGTCACCGCGCTCGCCATCATCGCGCACGAGATACCGCAGGAGGTCGGCGACTACATCGTGCTGCTCAACGCCGGGCTGTCGCGCCGCCGGGCGCTGCTCTACAACGCGCTGTCGGGCCTGTCGGCGGTGGCTGGCGGCGTGCTCGGCTACTTCGTCGTCGGCCAGTGGGAAGCGCTCTTTCCCTACCTGCTCGTCATCGCGTCGAGCAGTTTCATCTACGTCGCGGTCGCCGACCTGATTCCGCAGCTGCAGCAGCGCATGTCGTTCGGGGATACCGCCGCCCAGCTCGCCTGGCTCGCGGCGGGAATGGGGATCATCGTGATCGTCGTGCGGCTCGGGCACGGGGGCTGAGCGCGGACCGGCTTGCACCCGCCCCTGCGGCAGGGTAATATCAGATCGAAGCTTTGGTATTACCGCGACAAGACCTCGATCATGAACGTCGTCACGCTCAAAATTCCCGAGGACCTGGACGCGGCACTGCGTGCCGCGAGCAAGCAGCGCGGCCTGTCGAGATCGGCCGTCGTGCGCGAGGCCCTGGAACAATCGCTGGGCCTGCACGAGAAGCGCACGGGCGGCGCGGCGCGCTGGGCGAGCCAGTGGCGCGGGCGGCTGTCGGCGCCGGCAAAGGGCGCGCGCGGCACGGTCGAGGACGACGCGCGGCTCGCCCACCTGCTCGCCAAGCACCTGCGCTGATCGCGGCGTCGCATGCGGCTGCTGCTCGACATCAACGTCCTGCTCGACGTTGCGTTCCAGCGCCCGGGCGAACCCGCATCGACAAAACTCATCGGGCAGTGCGGCGCAGCGCACGAGGCCTGGGTTGCGTGGCATACGCTGGCGACGCTCGCCTACCTGATCGAGCGGCAGCTCGACGCGGCCGCGGCGCGCAGCTTCGTGCAAGGCCTGCTCGATTGGGCCGACGTGGCGCCGACCACGCGCGCCGATGCCGTGCAGGCCGTCGGGCTGTCGATCCCCGACTTCGAGGACGCATTGCAGGCCGCGGCGGCGATGGCCTGCGGCGCTCAGGCCATCGTCACCCGCAACGTGCGCGACTTCAAGGGCTCGCCGGTGCCGGCGATGACGCCGGAGACGTTTCTAAGGCGGTTCGGCGTGGGTGGGAGGTAGTCGGGGGGGGGCGGCGTGCGGCGGTGGCGCCGACCGGGCCCAGGCCGGCAAGCATCAGCGCCCAGGTTTCGGGCTCGGGGACGGCGGACACGGTGAAGACTTCGAGGGCTCCGACGGTCCAGATATGGCCGCCCCAGCCCTCCGGATAGCGGGCGATGTCCTTGCTGAAGTCGCTGTTGCTTCGGTAGCTGCAACGGTGGCTCTACCCCTGCGAAAGGTCGCCGTAGACAGCCAAGTCCCCGCTGCAGTCGCCGCCAAAGGTCGGGCTGTGATCGACCGCGTTATAAGTCTGAAGGATGCCCAAGTCGTCGGTCCGCTGCCGGAACAGCAGCGATTGCGTCAGGTCGAAGTCGAAGGCCGTGCGATCAGCGATGTCCTGCGTCCGTTTGTAGTCGCCGATGGTGCTCCAGCTCTGCGGGTTGTACCCCCGGACGATCACGGGCGTGTCCAGCACGACGTCGCCGTATCCCCTCGACCTTGTCGAAGATGTTGGTCAGCGTCAGCGGCCCTTCGCCGAGCCAGGTTTCGAGTTGATCGGCATCGGCCGGGGAAAGCAGGTCGCTGCCGCCGACGATCGTGGCGGCCGATGCGGCGCCGGACCGGCTCAGCGCACGACGAGCACCGGAGTCGTCGAGTGCGTCAGCACTTTCTGCGTTTCGCTGCCGAGCAGCAGCGCGGTGACGCCGCGGCGGCCGTGGGAGGACATGACGATCAGTTCGCAGGCGTTGTTCTTCGCGTGTTCGATGATCGCCTCCCAGGGGTGGACGGCTTCGATCGTGTGCGCTTCGCAGGGAATTGCGGCGGCCTTGCATTCGGCGCGCACGGTGTTGACGCGTTCGGCGGCGATGCGTTCCTGGGCGTCGAAGAATTCCTGCGGCGGCACCGGCTGCATCTCCGAGATCGCGCTGTAGGGAAACGGCTCCTTCACGCTCAGCGTGTAGATCGACGCGCCGAGCGACTTGGCGAGGTTGATGGCGACGGTGACGGCCCTTGCCGTGAGTTCGGAGCCGTCGGTCGGGACGAGGATGCGCTTGAACATGATGAAAACTCTCCTTGGGTCGACGCGGATGCGATTCTGTGGGCCGAGGATGCGATGGTGCCGCGATCCGGATCATAGGGATTGATTTGCCTCACGTCGAAGCCAGCCGCCGGCGCGTTCAGGCGCCGCGGGCTACCGGGCGTACCGGATCGGCGCACCATTCGCTCCACGAGCCGGGGTAGAGCGCTGCACCCGGCAGGCCGGCGGCCTGCATCGCGAGCAGGTTGTGGCAGGCGGTGACGCCCGAGCCGCAGAGGTGCACGCTGGCGGACGGCAGGGCGCCGCCGCAGAGGGCGGCAAATTCGCGCGCAAGCTGCGCCGCCGGCTTGAAATGCGCGCCGCCGGCGTCGAGGTTGTCCTTGAAAGGACGGTTCAGGGTGCCCGGAATGTGGCCCGCCACCGCATCGAGCGGCTCGACGTCGCCGCGAAACCGCTCCGCGGCACGGGCGTCGACCACCTGGGCGCTGCCGAGGGTGCCGGCGAGTTGCGCGGCATCGACCGTCGGCATCGAAGCGGCCCGGCGCGGATACGGGGCGCGCGCTCGCGCCGTCGTCGCTTCTGCGGTCAGCGTGCCGCCGGCCGCCAGCCAGGCGGCGATTCCGCCATCGAGCACCCAGACGCGCGCGTGCCCGATCCAGCGCAGCAGCCACCACAGGCGCGCGGCGTACGCGCTGCCCTGGGCATCCATCGCGACGACGCAGGTCCCGGGCCCGATCCCCCAGCGGCCGACGGTCGCGGCGAATGCATCGCGTGACGGCAGCGGGTGGCGGCCGGTGAATGCCGGGCCCGGCGCCGCTTTCGGGCCGGAGAGATCGCGGTCGAGATCGGCATATTGCGCGCCCGGCAGGTGGCCTTGCGCGTAGGCGCGCCGGCCGGCCTCGGGGTCCGACAGATCGAAGCGCGCATCGAGCAGCACGACTTCGGCGCCGGCATCGAGGGCCGCTTCGAGCGCCGCGGCACTGACGAGCGGGCTTGCTGCAGGCAGGGCGGCGCGGCGTGTGAGGGGGTGGCGGGACTGATTCATGGCTCGACGTTCGGTTTTACGGCATGGGCGGGCTCGACGCTCTGGCGCAGGCGCGTTGCGGCAATGCCGGCGGCGACGATCAACCCCATGCCCAGCAGCGCGAGCGCCGTGAACGGGTCGTCGAAGAACGCGACGCCAAGGATGAAAGACCAGGCGATGCCGAGGTACTGCAGGCTTGCGATGACGAGTGTAGGTCCGCTCGCATAGGCGCGGGTCATCAGGATCTGCGCCGTCGTCGCGAGCAGGCCGACCGCGAGCAGCAGCGCAAGGCTTGTCGCGCTGTGGCCGTGCAGGCCGCCGGTGAGCGGCGTCGTCGCCGCGCCGGCGACGATGCTGCCGAGCGAGAAGTAGAAGACGATCCGGTAGTCGGGCTCGCCGGCGCGGCCGAGCGCGGTCACCTGCAGATAGGCGGTCGCGGCGAGGACACCCGAGAGCAGGCCGGCGAGGGCGCCCCAGATCTGGTCGCGTGCGATTGCCGGTTGCAGCACGCAGGCGACGCCCGTGAAACCGACGAGCACGGTGAGGATCAGGCGCGGATCGATGCGCGCGCCGCCGAGCGCGATCGCGCCGCCGACCAGGAACAGCGCCATCCAGACCGAGGACATGTAGTTGAGCGTCACCGCCGTCGCGAGCGGCAGGTTGGCGATCGCGAAGAACCAGAGCACAAGCGCGATGACGCCGGTCAGGCTGCGCCAGAAGTGCATCGCCGGCACCGCGGTTCGCAGCGTGCCGCCGCGCAGGCGGGCGACGCTGTGCATCGCAAGGATGCCCACGATGCCGCGATAGAGGACGATCTCGCCCGCCGCGTAGCGCACCGCCGCGAGCTTGACGCAGGCGCCCATCAGCGCGAACAGCAGCGACGACAGCACCATCAGCCCCGCCGGGGTGCGCAGCACGGCTCTCACGCGAGGCTCGGCGGCGGGCTTCGGGCCGGTGGTTCAGGCCGCGCCGGGAAATGCCGGATCGCCCGGCGCGTCCATCATGTGCCGGTACCACTCGTGGAAGTGCTGCATGCCGTCTTCCATCGGCGACTGGTAGGGGCCGGCCTCGTCGTCGCCGCGCGCCAGCAGCGCGGCGCGGCCCTGGTCCATGCGCAGCGCGATCTCGTCGTCCTCTTCGCAGGTCTCGAGGTAGGCGTCCTGCTGCGCCTGGACGTAGTCGCGCTCGAAGGCGGCGATCTCCTCGGGGTAGTAGAACTCGACGACGTTGGTCGTCTGCTGCGGGCCGCCTGCGTAGAGCGTGGAGACGACGATTACGTTCGGATACCACTCGACCATCACGGCCGGGTACAGCGTCAGCCAGACCGCGCCATGGGCGGGCGCGCGGCCCTGCTGATAGCGCATGACTTCGGCCTGCCAGCGCTCGTAGACCGGCGATCCGGCGCGGCCGAGTGCCTTGCCGAACGAACTGGCGACGCCCACCGTCTGCACCGAGTGCGATTGCCCCATCTGCCAGCGCAGATCGTCGCAGGTCACGAAGTTGCCGAGCCCGGGGTGGAAGGGGCCGACGTGATAGTCCTCCAGATAGACCTCGATGAAGGTCTTCCAGTTGTAGGCGCATTCGTGCACGTGGATGCGGTCCAGCACGTGGCCGCTGAAGTCGAAGCTCGCGCCGGTATCGATATTCGCGAGCTCGGCGCCGACGTCGAACGCGCCGGCGTCGAAGACGAGCCCGTTCCACGTCTGCGTCGGATAGTTGCGCAGGTTCAGGCAGGGGTCCTCCGCGAAGTGCGGCGCACCGAGCAGCTTGCCGTGCAGGTCGTAGGTCCAGCGATGCAGCGGGCACACGATATTGCCGCCGGCGCCTTGCACGCTGCCGCGGCCGCGCAGGATCACCGCCTGGCGATGCCGGCAGACGTTCGAGATCACTTCGATGCCGCTTCGGGTCCGCACCAACGCGCGGCCCTCTCGCTCCTGCGCTAGCGCATAGTGGTCGCCGATCTCGGGCACCATCAGTTCGTGCCCGAGGTAGCGTGGCATGCGGGAGAAGATGCGCGCCTGTTCGCGCTCGAACAGCGCGGCGTCGAAATAGGCCGATACCGGAAGCTGGGTGCGGCTGCGATCCAGTGTGCCCGGCGCCAGGCTCAGGTCGGACATGGTCCCGGACGGCTCCTTTGTCTGTGCATGAACATCTCCGCCGGGTGAAGCGATCGCCGATCCGGCACTTCAGGTCCGGCCCCGTGCGGCAGGCGTCGGCCGGCAGGCCCGGCCGGATGCGGCATTCTACCCAGCGTCGTGCGGGGCGGGCCGCAGCAAAGCCGCGGCACGCTGCGGGCTGACTACAATCACTGATTTCCCGAGAAAGATGGCCAAGTCCACCCACGCCTCGCCGAGCCCGCCAGCGCCAGCCGCACCGGCCAGCTATGAAGACGCCCTGACCGAACTCGAGCGCCTGGTCGGAGCCATGGAGGGGGGGCAGATGCCGCTGGACAGCCTGATCGAAAGCTACCGCCGCGGCGCCGAACTGCTGGCATTCTGTCGCGGCCGGCTCGAAGCGGTCGAGATTCAGGTCAAGGTACTGGAAGAAGGGCAGCTCCAGCCCTGGATCGACGCATGAAGCTTGCCGACTTCGACGTCTGGATGCGCGGCGAACTCGACGATGTCGAGCGCGCGCTCGAACGCTGGGTGCCGTCCGGCGCGCCGGCCGGGCTCGGCCTCGCGATGCGCTACGGCGTGCTCGACGGCGGCAAGCGCGTGCGGCCGCTGCTCGTCCTCGCCGCCGCCCAGGCGGTGCACGGCAACCGGGACGCCGCGCTGCGCGCGGCCTGCGCCGTCGAGCTGATCCACGCCTATTCGCTCGTTCACGACGATATGCCGTGCATGGACAACGACATCCTGCGCCGCGGCAAGCCGACCGTCCACGTCCAATTTGGCGAGGCGCAGGCGATGCTCGCCGGCGACGCGATGCAGGCGCTCGCGTTCGAGGTGCTGACACCCGAGCATGGCGTGCCGCCCGCATTGCAGGCGCGGCTGTGCGCGCTGCTCGCGCGTGCGGCCGGACATGCCGGCATGGCGGGGGGGCAGGCGATCGACCTCGTCAGCATCGGCCGGCCGCTGGACGAACGCACGCTGCGCGACATGCACCACCGCAAGACCGGTGCGCTGCTGCAGGCAAGCGTGCTGATGGGTGCCGCTTGCGGCACGACGACGCCCGCCGCATGGCAGGCGTTGTCCGAGTATGGTGACGCCATCGGCCTCGCATTCCAGGTCGTCGACGACATCCTGGATGTGACGCAGGAATCGGAGACGCTTGGCAAGACGGCCGGCAAGGATGCGAACGACAACAAGCCGACCTACGTGACGGTGCTCGGTCTGGACGCGGCGCGCCGGCACGCCGACGCGCTGCGCGATACCGCGCTCGCCGCACTCGCCCGCAGCGGCCTGGCGCAGGCGGCCTGGCTGAGCCTGCTCGCCGACAAGATCGTCGAACGCGACAGCTGAACATGACGACTTCAGGATGCCCGAAGCGTTGCCACGCGGCGTGCATGCCGGTGCCGACCGCGGGCGACGACGACCGATGATGAAATACGCCCTGCTCCAGACCATCAACAGCCCGGCCGACGTGCGCCGGCTGTCGCGCGGCGAACTCGAGCGGCTTGCCGCCGAGTTGCGCGACTTCCTGCTCTACAGCGTGTCGCAGACCGGCGGTCACCTGTCGTCCAACCTCGGCACCGTCGAGCTGACGGTCGCGCTGCATGCGGTATTCGATACGCCGCACGACCGCCTGGTGTGGGACGTCGGCCATCAGACCTACCCGCACAAGATCCTCACCGGCCGGCGCGAGCTGATGGCGGGGCTGCGCCAGCTGGGCGGCATCAGCGGCTTCCCGCGCCGCGACGAAAGCGAATACGACACCTTCGGCACCGCGCATTCGTCGACCTCGATCGCCGCCGCACTGGGCATGGCCGTCGCCTCGCGCCTGAAGGGCGAGCACCGCCGCGCGGTCGCGATCATCGGCGACGGCGCGATGAGCGCCGGCATGGCGTTCGAGGCGCTCAACAATGCCGGTGTATCGCAGGCCGACATGCTCGTGATCCTCAACGACAACGACATGTCGATTTCGCCGCCGGTCGGTGCGTTGAACGGCCACCTCGCGCGGCTGATGTCGGGCCGCTTCTACGCCGCGGCGCGCGACACCGCGAAGACGGTGCTGCGCAATGCGCCGCCGCTGTTCGAACTCGTGCGCCGCTTCGAGGAGCACGCCAAGGGCATGGTCGTGCCGGGGACGATCTTCGAGGAGTTCGGCTTCAACTACGTCGGCCCGATCGACGGCCACGATCTCGACTCGCTGATCCCGACCCTCGAGAACCTGCGCGAGCTCAAGGGCCCGCAGTTCCTGCACGTCGTGACGAAGAAGGGCTACGGCTACAAGCTCGCCGAGGCCGAACCGGTGCGCTATCACTTCGCATCCGGCAAGTTCGATCCGGCGGTCGGTTTTGCGAAGGCGGCGCCCGGCAAGCCGACCTTCTCGCAGGTCTTCGGCAACTGGCTGTGCGACATGGCGGCGACCGACGAGCGGCTCGTCGGCATCACGCCGGCGATGCGCGAAGGGTCGGGCATGGTCGAGTTCGAGCGCCGCTTTCCGACGCGCTATCACGACGTTGGCATCGCCGAGCAGCATGCGGTGACGTTTGCCGCGGGCCTGGCCTGCGAGGGGCTCAAGCCGGTCGTCGCGATCTATTCGACCTTCCTGCAGCGTGCCTACGACCAGTTGATCCACGACGTTGCGCTGCAGAATCTGCCGGTCGTCTTCGCGCTTGACCGCGCGGGCATCGTCGGCGCCGATGGACCGACCCATGCCGGTGCCTACGATATCGCCTACCTGCGCTGCATTCCGAATATGAGCGTGATGGCGCCGGCGGACGAGAACGAATGCCGTCAATTGCTGACGACGGCGTTCCGCCACGATGGACCGGCGGCCGTGCGCTATCCGCGCGGCGCGGGCGTGGGCGCCGAGGTGCAGCCGGGGCTGAAGGATCTGCCGTTCGGCAAGGGGGAACTGCGGCGCGAGACGAGAAGCCGCGGCCAGCGCATCGCTATTCTTGCGTTCGGCACCCTGCTCTACCCGGCGCTCGAGGCGGGACAACGACTCGACGCGACGGTCGCCAACATGCGCTTCGTGAAGCCGCTGGATGTCGAGCTCGTGACGGCACTTGCGCGCAGCCACGATGCGATCGTCACGGTCGAGGAAGGTTGCACGATGGGCGGCGCCGGCAGCGCCGTGCTCGAAGCGCTGCAGGCGGCATCGATCGCGACGCCGGTGCTCGTGCTCGGTTTGCCCGATACCTTCGTCGAGCACGGCGAGCCCGCCAAGCTGCTCGCGATGTGCGGGCTCGACGCCGCCGGCATCGAGCGCTCGATCCTGCAGCGTTTTGCCGCCAAGCTGCAGTTGGTCCATCCGGCCGCTGCGGGCTGAAGCGGCCAAGCGCTAGGCATCTCATGGATACGGGTCGCGCGCTCGGCTGCCTTCGTCCGGCGCGTCGCGGCATCGGCGACGCAGCCGGCGCATTTCATCGCCGCGTGATCCGGCCCGCGGCCCGAGGAAGCCTGCGTTGAAATCGCCAACCCACCCCCAGGAAGCGCTGCACATCCCCGACACCCAGAGCGGGCGCGACGAGCGGCACCTCGCGATCCAGCGGGTCGGGATCAAGCGCGTGCGCTACCCGCTGCAATTGCGCATCGGCTCGGGCGTGCAGTCGACGGTCGCGCTCTGGTCGCTCGACGTCGCGCTGCCGGCGGAGCAGAAGGGCACCCACATGTCGCGCTTCGTCGCCTGGCTCGACGCGCTCGACGCTCCGATGGACGCTTCCGGGCTCGCCAGGGCGGGGGCGGACATGCTCGAACGGCTGCATGCGGCCAACGGCCGCATCGAGGCGAGCTTTCCGTTCTTTCTGCGCAAGCGCGCGCCGGTATCGGGCGTCGAGAGCCTGCTCGAATACGAGGGCCGCTGGATTGCCGAAGCGGCTGCATCGGGCACGACGGTGTGGGCCGAGGTCGTCGTTCCGGTGAAGAGCCTTTGCCCCTGCTCGAAGGAGATCTCCGACTACGGCGCCCACAACCAGCGCACCCACGTGACGATTCGCGTCGAGCTGCTGAAGGACCTGACGTGGACCGAACTGGTGCGGTTCGCCGAGGACAGCGCGTCCTCCGAACTCTGGCCGATGCTCAAGCGCGCCGATGAAAAGTGGGTCACCGAGCGCGCCTACGAGAACCCGAAGTTCGTCGAAGACCTGGTGCGCGACGTCGCGCTGCGCCTGAATGCCGACCCGAGGATCGGGCGCTACAGCGTGGACGTCGAGAATTTCGAGTCGATCCACAACCACTCGGCCTACGCGCGCATCGAGCGCGCCTAGACGGTGCACGATCGGCTGATCGCGCGCCGCGCGAATCAGCGTTGCTGACTTGCGAGGTAAAGCTTGCCCGAGCGCGCGCCCGAGCGGCAGAACGCGAGGATGGGCTTCGGCAGCGTCGCGACCAGCTCGGCCATGCGGGCGATCTCCTGCGGGCTCTGATAGGCCGGCGCAACCGGCAGGTAGACGTAGTTCAATCCCGCGGCCGCCGCCGCGGCCTCTATCGCGCTGCTCGTCGGCTGATCGGGGCCGGCTTCGAAATCGGGCCGGTTGTTGATCACGCTTCGAAAGCCCAGACCCGCCGCCCAGGCCATCGCGCCCGGGTCGAGCTGGGCAGCGACACACACGTCCGGGTCGACCGGTCGCAGGGAGTGGGCGCCGTCTGTGGTCATGGTCGTGGCCCTCCGTCCCGGCCGCTACGCTACGAGCGCCTTCTTGACTGCAGCCGATACGCTCGCCATGTCGGCCTTGCCGGCGAACCGGGCTTTCGCGGCGGCCATCAGCCGGCCCATATCGGAGGCGCCCGCGGGCCGGCCGAGCTCGGCGCCGAGCGCAGCGACGATAGCCGCGACTTCGCCCGCGATCTCGTCTGCGCCCATGCGCGCCGGCAGGTAGGACTCGAGCACTTCGAGCTCGGCGCTCTCCTTGGCCACGAGGTCGGGGCGACCGCCGGCGCCGAACTGGGCGATCGAGTCCTTGCGCTGCTTGATGAGCCGATCGACGATCGCCGTCACGGCAGCGTCGTCGAGGCTCACGCGTTCGTCGACCTCGCGCTGCTTGATGGCCGCGAGCAGGCCGCGAATGGCCAGCAGCCGATCCGCTTCGCGCGCGCGCATCGCGCTCTTCATGTCGTCGGTGATGCGGTCCTTCAGGCTCATGATGGGAGTTTGACGCAATTCGTTCGAAAAATGCAAAAGCCCGCGAGGCATGCCGTCGCGGGCTTCGGTGAAGACGGGACGGCGCCGCGCGCAGGCCGTCAGTACATGCGCTTGGGCAATTGCATGCTGCGGATGCGCTTGAAATGCCGCTTCACCGCGGCGGCCTTCTTGCGCTTGCGCTCGGCGGTGGGCTTTTCGTAGAACTCGCGGGCGCGCAGATCGGTCAGCAGTCCCAGCTTTTCGATCGTGCGCTTGAAACGGCGCAGCGCGACGTCGAATGGTTCGTTTTCCTTGACGCGAATGGTAGTCATCGAATATTCAGTTTGAAGGGTGGCGGTGCGATCGGGCTGTATCGACTGCAGGATGTGCTTGACGCATTGCCACGTACCCACCCACCGGCCGACAACGGCAGTAAAGCATGGGATTATAACCGCGCCCGAAGATCGCCGTTGTCGGGGGGTGCGATCAAAACTGATGTGCCCGATCAAGCCGCGTATCGGTAGTCGGTCGCCCAGTAGCTTGCCCATT
>CALMIL010000144.1 GCA_937864005.1 uncultured Burkholderiales bacterium | reverse complement strand
CTCGCCTTGCTCGCCCTGCCCGCCGCCGCGCAGCAGAAGAAGCGGATCGAGAAGGCAGCCGATCTGCCGCGCTTCACCTACAAGCTCGATGCGAGCCTCGAGCAGACGGTGCGCGACCCGGCGCAGTTCGCCGCCTTCGCTGGGCAGTTCCGGCGCGATACCGAAAGCGTGCTCGCGAACTACGAGATCGACGACAAGGCGACGCTGCGCCAGCTGATCGGCAGCCTCGCGCTGCTCGACTATCTCGAAGGCAAGCCCGAAGCGGCGCGTGCCGGGCTCGCCAAGGTCAAGGCGCTGCAGGAGAAGCCCGCCGACAAGCTGCTGTCGGGCGTGCAGCTGGGCGCGATCATCGCGGCGCAGAAGCAGACCGGCAGCCGCGACTCGGCGGCCTATCTGGACGATGTCGGCCGCCGCATCGCGAGCGCGCTCGAGGCGATGCCGTTTCCGGTCGTCGCCAACGACGTGCGCGAGCAGAAGGCCGGCACCGAGATCATGAGCGAGGCGCTCGCCCTCGGCTATCTGCGCGAGGTGCTGCAGCCGACGGTGGACAAGGCGGGCGGCATGCTGTCGTCCGAATTCGCGCCGGTGCTGGTCGGCGCCCGCTACCGGCTGACGACCGTGCTGCCGCTCAAGCCCACGCTGGTCGCCGCCTATGCCGGCTATCTGGCGCGTCACACCGTCGTCAAGCCCGATATCTGGGCCGCGCGCGACGTCGAGCTGCCGGCCTCGGGCCCATATGCGCCGGTCGTCGTCGGCATCTGGGACAGCGGCACCGATACCTCGCTCTTTCCGGGTCGGGTGCTGCTCGACAAGGCGGGCCGGCCCGAAGTGATCGCATTCGACAAATATTCCAACCCGGCGAGCGGCGAGCTGCAGCCGCTGCCCGATGCGGCGAAGGCACGGCTGCCGGCGATGAAGGTGCACGCGAAGGGATTCTCGGACCTGCAATCGAATATCGACAGCCCGCAGGCCGCCGAGGTCAAGCGCTATCTCTCCGCCCTCGCGCCCGACGAGTCCAAGGCCGCGATCGAGGAGCTGCGGCTGGCCGGCAACTACATGCACGGCACGCACGTCGCCGGCATCGCGGTCGCCGGCAATCCGTATGCGCGCATCGTCGTCGCCCGCATGGAGTATGGCCACACGCTGAAGCCCGATCCCTGCCCGTCGATGGAGCTCGCGCAGCGCGATGCGAAAGCGGTGCAGGCCTACGTCGACTTCCTGAAGGGCAACGGCGTGCGTGTCGTCAACATGAGCTGGGGCGGCGACGTATCCGGCTACGAGAGCGACCTCGAGCTGTGCGGCATCGGCAAGACGCCCGAGGAGCGCAAGGCGCTCGCGCGCACCTACTACGACATCTCTAGAAATGCCCTGACGAAGGCCTTCGCGAGCGCGCCGGAAATCCTGTTCGTCACCGCCGCGGGCAATTCGAACAGCGACGCGAGCTTCGACGAATCGGTGCCGGCAAGCATCGTGCTGCCCAATCTGCTGACCGTCGGCGCGGTCGACCAGGCCGGCGACGAGGCATCGTTCACGAGCTACGGACCGACGGTGAAGGTGCACGCCAACGGCTATCAGGTCGAAAGCACGATCCCGGGCGGCGAGCGCATCGCCGAATCCGGAACCTCGATGGCGGCGCCGCAGGTCACGGGGCTGGCGGCGAAGATGCTCGCGGTGAACCCGAAGCTGCAGCCGGCCGAGCTGATCGGCATCATCGTCGCGACGGCGGACAAGACGCCCGACGGACGGCGGGTGCTTATCAACCCGAAGCGGGCGATCGCCGCCGCCACGCCTCGAACCTGAAGCGCGGCCCGTTCCGGCCTACGGCATCAGCAGCGGGCCGATGCCGTACAGGCGCGCCAGATCGACGAGGCGCGCGGGGGCGTGCAGGAGCGCGAAGCGCTTGCCGCGCGCCTGCGCGATGCGCCGGCACTCGAGCAGCACGGCAAGCGCCGAGGTATCGAACCTCGACAGCGTCGATGCGTCGAGCGTCAACTCGGCTCCCGGCTCCGCCGTTGCATCCTGCGCGAGCCGGGCGAGCGTGTCGCGCGCTTCGGCGATCGTGACGGTGGCCGGCAGCGTCAGCATCGGGCCGCTCAGCCGTTGCCCGAAGCCGCCTTGTTCTTCTCGGCGAGCTTGGCAATCAGGCCATCGATGCCGCCGGCACTGATCTCCTGCGCAAAGGTGTTGCGATAATTCTCGACGAGCCAGACGCCCATCACGTTGACGTCATAGATCCGCCACTGGCCGGTCGATTTCTCGAGCCGGTAGTCGAGCTGGACCGGCTCGTTGCCGCCGCCGCGGATCTCGGTGCGCACGATGGCCTCGCCGTCTTCGGGCTTGGCGCGCATCGGCTTCAACTCCACAGTCTGGTCCTTCACCTTGGTGAGCGCGCCCGCATAGCTGCGCACGAGCAGCAGCTTGAACTCGTCCTGCAGCCGCTGCTGCTGTTCGGGCGTCGCCTGGCGCCAGTTGCGGCCGACCGCCGAGGCGGTCATGCGCTTGAAATTCACGCTCGGCATGACCTTCGCATCGACGAGCGAGATGATGCGTGCCACGTCGCCGGACTGGATCGCCTTGTCGGCCTTGACGGCGTCGATGACGTCGGTGGAGATCCGCATGACGAGCGCATCGGGCGCCTCCTGGGCAAGCGCGAAGGCGCCGGGCAGCAGCAGGCCGGCAATGGGAAGGAGTCTGCAGAGTGATCGACGAGAAAGCATGGATGAGGACCTGGATCTGGGCGAGGCGCTGCGCGCCCGCGAATGACACCGCCTGAACAGCGGGGCGATGCGGCCGCCGGAATCGGCCGCCGATCGATGGAAGCCCCTATTTTGCCGCTTCCGGCGCCGACGCCGCGGATGACGCGGGCGCCGGTGCCGAGGCAGCCGATGCAGCCGCTTCGGGCGCCGAAGCGGCGGACGGCGCCGATGCCGGCGCCGCTGGCGGCTCCGGCTCGGCTTCGTCCTGCGTCGGATCGTAGGGCGGCTCGTCCTCGCCGTCGTGGATCAGGCTCCTGCGGCGCTGAAGGTAGGCGTCGCGGATGAAGTTGTAGCGGTCGAGCGCGATCTGATCGAGCAGCTTGGAGGCGTCCAGCAACTGGGCCCGGGTGTTGATGGCGCGCAGCGACCAGATCGCGATCGGCGTCGCGCCGTCGTTCAGGAGGTTCATCGGCGAGGCGAGGTAGTCGAGCGGCAGCGCGATCGAGTCGCGCACCGTCGACGAGCCGATGAACGGCCAGACGAGATAGGCGCCGGGCTCGGCCCCCCAGACGCCCAGCGTCTGGCCGAAGTCCTCCGGCTGGCGCGGAATGTCCATGTCGGCAGCGACATCGATGATGCCGAGAATGCCGAAAGTCGAATTGACCGCGAAGCGGAATGCGCTCTGCAGCGCGCGAAACGGCTTGCCCTGCAGCAGGCTGTTCACCGCCGACCAGGGGTCGAGCAGGTTGGCGTAGAAATTGTCGACGCCGCGGCGCACGACGGGCGGGAAGATCTCGGCGTATACGGTCGCGATCGGCTTCAGGATCGCCTTGTCCAGGTCGTCGTTGAAGTCGAAGACCTTGCGGTTCCATGCCTCGAACGGGTCGGCCTTCTGCGCCGGCGTCGCGTCCGGCGGCAGCGTCGCGCAGCCGCTACCGAGCGCGACGCACATTGCGAGCAGCAGCAGCCTTGCGCCGCGGGCGAGGGCCATGGCGGTCACTTCGCGACGGCCGAGCCGGCGCTGGCGGGCGCAGAGACCGAACCTGCCTCGGCGGCGCGGCTGTTGATGAACTGGCCGATCAGGTTCTCGAGGACGACGGCCGACTGCGTCTGGCGGATGGTTTCGCCGTCGTGCAGCATCTTCTCGTCGGCGCCGGGCTCGAGCCCGATGTACTGGTCGCCGAGCAGGCCCGAGGTCAGGATCTTGGCCGAGGTGTCGCGCGGGAATTCGAGACCGCGCTCGATCTGCAGCTTGACGACGCCCTGATACGTCTGCGGGTCGAACGAGATCGATGCGATGCGCCCGATCGTCACCCCCGCGCTGCGCACCGGCGCCCGGACCTTCAAGCCGCCGATATTGTCGAAGCGCGCCTCGAGCGTATACGTTTCGCCGGTGGCGAAGCTCGCCAGATTGGCCGCCTTCAGCGCCAGGAAGACGAGCCCGGCGATGCCGAGCAAAACGAAGAGGCCGACCAGGGTTTCGATGCTTTTCTTGCCCATCATGGTATTCGTTCGGGTTATCGGTCAGGGCGTCGAGAACATCAGCGCGGTGAGCACGAAATCCATCCCCAGCACGCAAAGCGAAGAGATGACGACGGCGCGCGTCGTCGCATACGACACCCCCTCGGGCGTCGGCTTTGCCTCGTAGCCCTGGTAGAGCGCGACCGCGGTGCAGATGATGCCGAAGACGAAGCTCTTGACGATGCCGTTGCCGACGTCGCGCCAGACGTCGACCTTCTCCTGCATGATGGACCAGAAATTGCCCGCGTCCAGGCCGATCAGCAGCACCGCGACGACATAGGCGCCGAGGATGCCGACCACCGAGAACAGGATCGCGAGGATCGGCATCGAGATCACGCCGGCCAGAAAGCGCGGCGCGAGCACCCGCCGCTTGGGGTCGATCGCCATCATTTCCATCGCCGAGAGCTGCTCGCCCGCCTTCATCAGGCCGATCTCGGCGGTGAGCGAGGTCCCCGCACGGCCGGCGAACAGCAGCGC
>CALMIL010000143.1 GCA_937864005.1 uncultured Burkholderiales bacterium | reverse complement strand
GGTCGGTGCGCGACCAGCCAGCGGGCGCCACCGGCTGCCGCCAGCGGCAGCAGCAGATCGATCGAAGCTGGGTCGGCAAACTGCAGGTCATCGAGTGCGATGCCCGTCAGCCCGGCGCCGCGCCAGTCGTCGAGCGCGTGGCGCAGCGCCTGCCGCAGCCGAAGCGCGCTGAAGGGGTCCGCTGCCGCCGCGCCCAACGTGGGCGCCAGACGCGCCAGCTCGGCCGCTGCCCACGGCGTTGCGGGGGCGCCGAAGCGTGCCGCCAATGCCGGCAGCAGCGCGGCAAGCAACGAATAGGCCACGGCCGCATCGCCGGGACGCGCATCGACCAGGATCCATCCCGCACGGGTGGCGACGAAATCGGCGAGCAGGCGGGACTTGCCGATGCCGGGCTCGCCCTGAACGCGCACCGGCAGAGCCGCCTCCAGGCCGCGCACGATATCCGCCAAGGCTGCTTCGCGGCCGACAAGACGGGGCGGACGCAGCAAGGCCAGCGGCAGCGGCGCCGCAGGCGCTGCGGCCGGCGCGCCGGCCTCGATCTGCGCCGCAAGCGCCTGCGTCTCCGCTCCGGGGGCGACGCCGACCTCGCGCGAAAGCAGTTCGCGGCAGCGCCGGTAGGCCGCCAGCGCCGCCGCGCGGTCGCCGCGCAGATAGTGCAGCCGCATCAGCCGGCGGTGCGCGTGCTCGGCGACCGGCGCCTCGGCGACGAGCCGCTCGGCGTACGGCAGCGCCGCGGCGATGCGGCCGCACGCCTGGTGCTCTTCGGCCAGCGCTGCCAGCGTCTGCTGCAAACGCTCGTGCCAGCGCTCGCGCGTCGCGCGCAGCCAGCTGGCCAGATTCGATTCGGCGTCGTCGGCGTCGACGCCGGCCAGCAACTCGCCGGCGGCGTGGCGCGGGTCGGCGCGCAGGCCGGCCTGCGGGTCGTGCACGTCGTGCTCCAGAGCGTCGGCCAGGCGAATCGCCGTGTCGCCTGCGACGACGTCGACGCCGAGGGCCCGCTTGAGGCGAAAAATGCGCTGGCGCAGGCTGATGTTGGCCTGCCGCGGTGCGCTGTCGGGCCACAGCAGCGCCGCGGCGCGCGAGCGCTCGACAGCGCCTTCGGTGGCGAGCAGCAGCAACAGCAACGCGTCGCGCGCCGCCAGCACTTGCTCGGGCCCGCCGGGAACCGACCAGCGCGGCGTACCGAGCAGGGCAATGCGCCTCTGCCCGGCATGGGCTTGCGGCAATGGTGTGGCTGGCATGGGCGAAGTGTGCCCGCAAGTCGGCGCAGCGGCGGCTTCGCCTTGCACCGCAACGGCGTTCGCGCGGCGGTTAACCCTTCGGTAACGCGGTCTGCATAGGCTCCTTCTCGTCGCCCCTTCAAGGCAGCGCCGCTGCCGGGGTCTGCGACGACAACGGGGCCACCAACCATGCACGCCTACGAAGTTCCTCGCTCTGACGCGCCCGTGCCTTCGCGCATCCAGCCTCCCGGCACGCCTTGGCTCGGCAAACCGTCGGCCTGGCGTTGCGCCGTCGCCGCGGCTCTGCTGAGCGTCTGCGGCGCGGCCGGCGCGACCGTCTACGACAACGGCGAGGTCAACATTGTCGACAGCGAAATCTTCAGCAACGTCGACGCGCGCAACAGCGCCGACGGCGCCCCGACGACCGTCATCACCCGCGATGGCGCGATCGTGATGGGCATCAGCGTGCGCGACTCGTCGCTCGTCAGGATGTACGACGACACCCTGGTCAACGGCTACGGCGTGATCCATGGATATGACAGCGGCCGGCTCGAGATCCACGGCGGCAGCGCGACCTGGATCGACCTTGGGAACCAGGCCATGGCGCACATCGACGGCGGAACCTTCGTCTCCGGCCACAACACCTTGCGCATGTCGGGCGACGCGACGGCGCACATCAGCGGCGGCTCGTTCACGGCGACGACGGATACCGGCGCCGTGATCAACGCCGTTCAGAACAGCAGGGTGACCATCACCGGCGGCAACTTCGTCGGCCACGTCATCCGCGCTTCGATGAACGGCGGGGAAAGCACGGTCGAACTCGACGTCTACGGCGGGCACTTTGCGGCGCCCGACGCGGGCCGGCTGCTGTTCTACACCGGCTACGAGGCCGTGACCACGTTCTACGGGAGTTCCTTCAACCTGCCGTTCGGCATCGTGCCGCACGAGTACGAAGGGCCGTTGATCGGGACGCTCGCCAACGGCGACGCGATCGACGTGCTGCTGGACTGGGGCGGCTACAGCGGCAGCACCGGCTACATCATGCTCGTGCAAGCCGTCCCCGAACCCTCGACCTGGGCCTTGATGCTGGCGGGTTGTGCGATGCTGGGAGGGCTGGCGCGACGCAAGCGGGGCAAGGACGCCGCACGCCAGACAACACCGCACCCAGCCGGCTGACGGCAGCCCGGTCCGGACCCGCTCGACTGCGGGCCAGCCACCCGGGCGCCGGCCATGCTCTTGACCAGCAACTCAAGCGCCGCGCCGGCCTTTGCGTGCCGGTCGGCGTCGAAGGAGACGTCGTCCTTCGAAGCTCAGGCCTGCGAGTCGTCCGCAGGCTGCGGCGCGGCAGGCGCCGCAACTTCGTTCGAGTCTTCGCCTTCGGCGGCGGCCTGCGCCTTGCTGGCGGCGCCGGCCCGGCGCTGCGCCAGCTTTTCTTCCTTCTTCTGCTTCTTCTGCAGCTCGCGCTGGCGCTTCTCGAACGAATAGTTGGGCTTTGCCATGGGCCGGGTTTCCTCGCGTGTCGGTGAAAGGTGGGGACAGACGCGAGGTTACGCTGTTTTCGGATAGGGACAGACCCGATGCGATCAGAACTTGATCGTGCGCACACCTTCCGATGTGCCGAGCAGGCACACGCTTGCCCGGTTGCGGGCGAAGACGCCGACCGTGACGACGCCCGGCCATTGGCTCAGCTCGGCCTCGAGCGCCGGCGGGTCACTGATCTCGAGGCCGTGGACGTCGAGGATCAATCCGCCGTTGTCGGTCACGAAACCCTGGCGCGGCACCGGGCGGCCGCCCATCGCGCGCAGCCGGCGCGTGACGAGCGCGCTTGCCATCGGGATCACCTCGATCGGCAGCGCAAAGCGCCCGAGCGTCGCGACGAGCTTGGATTCGTCGGCGATGCAGACGAACTGGCGCGCCATATCGGCGACGATCTTCTCGCGCGTCAGCGCGCCGCCGCCGCCCTTGATCATGCAGCCGCGGCCGTCGATCTCGTCGGCGCCGTCGACGTAGACGGCGAGCGAATCGACCTCGTTGGCGTCGAGCACCGCGATGCCGTGCCGGCGCAACCGCAGGCTGCTCTGCTCGGAACTCGACACCGCCGCCGCGATGCGATCGGGCATGCGCGCGAGCGACTCGATGAAGCAGTTCACCGTCGAGCCGGTGCCGACGCCGATCACGCTGCCCGGCTGCACCCAGGCGGTCGCCGCCTCGCCCACCATCGCCTTGAGTTCGTCCTGCGTCATCGTCTTGCGCTTCGGTGTTTGCTTCGCTCCGATTATCGATGGCCGCTTGTGCGCCAAGCGACAATTCCGGCTCGACTCTCGCACCGACGATGATCCCCCTGCCCTATTCGCTTGCCCGCGCCTTCCTGTTCGGGATGGATGCCGAGACCGCTCACGAACTGACGCTCGCGACGATCGCCCGCCTGCAGCACTCGCCGGCGAACAACCTGTGGCGCCAGCCGCGCGTCGCCGATCCGGTGACGATCGCCGGGCTCGCGTTCCCGAATCGCATCGGCCTTGCCGCCGGGCTCGACAAGAACGGCCGCTGCATCGACGGCTTCGGCGCGATGGGCTTCGGCTTCGTCGAGGTCGGCACCGTGACGCCGCTCGCCCAGCCCGGCAACCCGAAGCCGCGGCTCTTTCGGCTGCCGCAGGCGCAGGCGCTGATCAACCGCCTCGGCTTCAACAACGAAGGCCTCGCCGCGTTCGTCGCCAACGTGAAGCAATCACGCAGCTTTCGCCGCGGCGGCGGCATCCTCGGCCTCAATATCGGCAAGAACGCGGCAACGCCGATCGAGCGCGCCGCGGACGACTACTTGGCGTGCCTCGAAGGCGTCTACCCGCACGCCGACTACGTGACGGTCAATATCTCGAGCCCGAATACGAAGAACCTGCGCGAACTGCAGGGCGACGCCGCACTCGGCGCACTGCTGCGCAGCCTTCACGAGCGCCGGCTCGATCTCGCGAAGCGGCACGGCCGCCAAGTGCCGCTCTTCGTGAAGATCGCGCCGGACCTCGACGCGGCGCAGGTGAAGGTGGTCGCCCGCACGCTGCGCGACAGCCGCTTCGACGGCGTCATCGCGACCAATACGACGATCGCGCGCGACGCCGTTCAGGGTCTCGCGCATGCGGATGAAACCGGCGGGCTCAGCGGCAAGCCGGTCTTCGAGGCGAGCAATCGCGTCATCGCCCAACTGCGCGCCGCGCTCGGGCCGGACTTTCCTATCATCGGCGTCGGCGGCGTGATGAGCGGCGCCGAAGCGAAGGTCAAGATCGACGCTGGCGCCGATCTGGTGCAGGTCTATACCGGCCTCATCTATCGCGGTCCGGGGCTCGTCGCCGAGGCCGCGAAGGCGCTGCGCCCGGCGGCTTGACGCGCGCATCCGCCGCGACGCGACGGGCGCAGCCGATCAGTGCAGCGGCACGCCGGTCTTGCCCTGCACTTCCTCGCGCGTCACGCCGGGCGCCAGCTCGACGAGCTTCAGGCCCTGCGGCGTCACGTCCATCACGGCGAGGTCGGTGATGATGCGGTTGACGACGCCGACGCCGGTCAGCGGCAGCGTGCATTGCGGGATGATCTTCAGATCGACCGTGCCGTCCTTCTTCTTCGCGACGTGCTCCATCAGGACGACGACATGCCCGACGCCGCCGACCAGGTCCATCGCGCCGCCCATGCCCTTGACCATCTTGCCGGGGATCATCCAGTTCGCGAGGTCGCCCTTGTCGGTGACCTGCATCGCGCCGAGGATCGCCATGTCGATCTTGCCGCCGCGGATCATCGCGAAGCTGTCGTGGCTGCCGAAGATGCTCGTGCCGGGGATCGTCGTCACGGTCTGCTTGCCGGCGTTGATGAGGTCGGCGTCGACCTCGTCCTTGGTCGGGAACGGGCCGATGCCGAGCATGCCGTTCTCGCTTTGCAGCCAGACTTCGATGTCCGGCGCGACGAAATTGGCGACCATCGTCGGCAGGCCGATGCCGAGGTTGACGTAGTAGCCGTCCCGCAGTTCCTTGGCGGCGCGTGCCGCCATCTGATCGTGTGTCCAGGCCATGAGGGTTCCTTCGGAAAACTGGTGAGCGGGTGCCTTGCGGCACCTGTGATGTTTGGCTAGGCGGCGGCGCGCTCGGTGAGGGTCAGCTTCTCGATGCGCTTCTCGGGGTGCGCGTTGAGCACGATGCGGCTCACGTAGATGCCGGGCAGGTGCACGCTGTCGGGGTCGAAGGTGCCGGTGTCGACGATCTCCTCGACCTCGACGACCGTCGTGCGCCCGGCCATCGCGACCGCGGGGTTGAAGTTGCGTGCGGTGCGGCGAAAGATCAGGTTGCCGCTCTGGTCGGCCTTCCACGCCTTGACGAGCGAGACTTCGGGCACGAGCGAGCGCTCCATCACGTAGGTGTGGCCGTCGAAGTCGCGCGTCTCCTTGCCTTCGGCGATGATCGTGCCGACGCCGGTGCGCGTGAAGAACGCCGGAATGCCGGCGCCGCCGGCGCGCAGCTTCTCGGCGAGCGTGCCCTGCGGCGTGAACTCGAGCTCGAGTTCGCCGGCGAGGTATTGGCGCTCGAACTCCTTGTTCTCGCCGACGTAGCTCGAGATCATGCGCTTGATCTGGCGCGTCTCGAGCAACTGGCCGAGGCCGAAGCCGTCGACGCCGGCGTTGTTCGAGATCACGGTCAGATTCTTCACCGCGCTGTCGCGCAGCGCGGCGATCAGCGCCTCGGGGATGCCGCACAGCCCGAAGCCGCCGACTGCTATCAGCTGGCCGTCGCTCACGATGCCTTCGAGCGCCTTGGCTGCGCTCGGATAGACCTTGTTCATTCGCGCTCTCCTACGTTGAAGGCGCGAGCGTACCGCGTAATGCAATACGCAGTCGTTACGTAGAATTGACTATGCTCGACTACCACCACGCGTTCGATCTCGCACCGGTCGGACTCGTGCTGTCGCGCAACCGGCAGATGCTCGACTGCAACCGGCGGCTGCTCGAGATATTCGCCACGACGCGCGAAACCCTCGTCGGCCGCAGTTTCGAGCTGCTCTACCCGTCGCCCGACGAGTTCGCGCGCACCGGCGAGCGCATCGTCGCGACGCTGGGCGCAGACGGCTTCTACGCCGACGAGCGCATCATGCGGCGCGTCGGCGGCGCCGCGCCGCAAGGCGGCGGCAAGCGCGCCGGATCGAACGGCGCGCTGTTCTGGTGCCGCGTCACCGGCCGCGCGCTCGACCCGCGCCAGCCCCACGCCGAAGGCATCTGGAGCTTCGAGGACCTGTCGTCGCGCCGTCAGGTGAGCGTCGAACTCACACCGCGCGAGCGCGAGATCGCGGCGCTCCTGATCGGCGGCCTGACGAGCAAGCTGATCGGCCGCAGGCTCGCGATCAGCCCGCGCACAGTCGACATCTACCGCGGCCGGCTGATGCGCAAGTACGGCGCCGCGACGAGCGCCGAACTCGTGACGCGGCTGTTGACGTCCCGAGCCGGCTCATAGGCCGGCATCCGCCGCGAGCCGCCGCCTCAGTTCAGATCGCCGGCCAGCCGCCAGCTTCGCCGCAGTTCGTCGGGCCATTCGCCGCGATCGATCAGCGCATCGATCGCGTCGCTCTCGGCGCCGCACTCGAGCCCCTGGGCGGCGAGCCAGGCGTCGTCGAAATAGGTGTGGCGGTAGCGTTCGCCGGCGTCGCACAGCAGCGTGACGATCGCGCCCGGCTCGCCGTGCGCGGCCATGCTGCGCGCACAGGCGAGCGCGGCGACGAGATTCGTGCCGGTCGAGCCGCCGACGCGGCGGCCGAGGCGCACGCTCAGACTGTGCATCGCGGCCAGGCTCCAGACGTCGGGCACCTTGACCATCGCATCGAGCACGCCGGGAACGAACGACGCCTCGACGCGCGGGCGGCCGATGCCCTCTATGCGCGAGCCCTCTTCGATCGCGAGCGAGGCGTCGCCGCCGACGTAGTGGTCGAAGAACACCGACCGCTCGGCATCCACGCCGCAGACGCGCGTCTCGTGGCGGCAGTAGTGGACGTAGCGTCCGATCGTCGCGAGCGTGCCGCCGGTGCCGGCGCTGGCGACGATCCACGCCGGGCAGGGATGGGTCTCGCGCCGCATCTGGCTGTAGATGCTCTCGGCGATGTTGTTGTTGGCGCGCCAGTCGGTCGCCTGCTCGGCGTGCATGAACTGGTCCATGAAGTGGCCGCCGTGTTCGCGCGCGAGGCGTTCGCTCTCGGCATGGATCGCACCGGCGCCCTCGACAAGATGGCAGCGCCCGCCGTGAAACTCGATCGCCGCGATCTTCTGCACCGAGGTGCCGGCGGGCATCACGGCGACGAACGGCAGCTC
Organism: uncultured Burkholderiales bacterium; assembly: GCA_937864005.1. Lineage (GTDB taxonomy): Bacteria > Pseudomonadota > Gammaproteobacteria > Burkholderiales > Burkholderiaceae_C > CAIKUF01. The sequence goes on along the minus strand of CALMIL010000143.1, from coordinate 21,931 downwards.
GAGCAGCCGCGCGAAGTAGGCCTCGCTGATCGCGGTCGATCCGCTCGATGCCTCGACGATCGTCGAGCCTTCGTTCAGCCAGCCGTTGCACAGCGCATGGAGGAACAGGCTGCGCGCAAGCCGGTGCTTGAGGCTGCCCGTCGGGTGGCTCGATTCGTCCTTCAGGTACAGCAGCACGCCGGGGAAACCGGGCAGTGCAACCGGGATCAGGTGGGTGTCGCTCGAGCGCTGGAAGTCGGCGTCGATGCGGCGCACCGCCTCGCGCACCCAGCGCCGTCGCGCGTCGCTGCGAAACGCTGCCACCCTGCGCATCCTTCAGGCGAGGATCGCGCGCAGCCAGTCCGGCAGCGGCAGCGTCTTCTTGGCCGGGAAGTCGAGCCACACCGTCGTCGCGCCGCCCGTGGCATAGAGCACGCCGGGCTCGTCGTCGCGTTCGAGCGTGACGTAGGTGTCGAAGCTCGATCGCCCGACGGCGCCGATATAGTGGCGGGCGCGGATATCGCCCGGATATTCGAGCTGGCGGATGAAATTGCAGAATGCGTTGACGATCACGAAGCCCTCGCCCTCGGGCGAAAGCGTCGTGCCCAGCTTGTGCATCCACTCGATGCGGATCGTCTCGAAGTAGCGGAAATAGACCGCGTTGTTGACATGGCCCATCGCGTCCATGTCGCCCCAGCGGATCGGGATCACCATCTCGTAGGCGAGCTTCTTCTGTTCGGGGATGTCGATGCGCATGGTTCGGTCTCGAATGCGTTGTGCTCGAATGCGTTATGAAATGTCGGCGGGCTTCGCCGCGGTCGGGTCGATGCCGAGTTCGGCCGCGATCCGCGCGACGGTCGCGCGCAGCGCCGCGACCTCTTCGCGCAGGCGCGCCTGCTCGGCCTTGAGCGACGCGATCTCGCCGGCGGCGACGAAATCCTCGGCATCGGCCGCGACGGCCGCCGGCGCCGCGACCTCGCCGCAAAGGAGATGCGCCCAGCGCTGTTCGCGCGCGCCCGCTGCCCGCGGCAGCTTGACGACGAGCGGCGGCTCGCGGGCGGCGAGTTCGTCCAGAAAGCCTTCGACCGACGAGATGTCGGCGAAGCGGTGCAGCCGCTCGGTCGAAGCACGCAACTCGGCCACCGTCTGCGGACCGCGCAGCATCAGCAGGGTAAGGATTGCCTCCGACTGCCCCGGCACGCCGAGCACGCGCTTGAAGTTGTGCTCGAAGCGGGCGACCCGGCTGCCGCTGACCTCGATCACGAGCGCGAGCGCTTTCAAGGTGTCGATCGCGACCTGCACTTCGGCGTCCGTCGCATTGATCACCGGGTCGCGCGCCGTCTTCTGGTTGCAGCCCAGCACGAGTGCGTTGAGCGACAGCGGGTAGCTGTCGGCGACCGTGTGCTGCTTCTCGACCAGCACGCCGAGCACGCGTGCTTCGAGCGGCGAGAGCGGCCGAAGGCTCATGTGGAAATTTCGACGTTTAAACCGCGAAGCCGTCGTCGGCCTGGATGATCGCGCCGTTGATGAAGTGGCTCTCGTTCGCGCACAGCATCATCAGCGCCGTGTCGAGGTCCTGCGGCTGGCCGATGCGCCGACGCGGCAGCGTCGCGATCAGTTTCTGGCCGCGCTCGGTTTCCCACTGGTGATGATTGATCTCGGTATCGATATAGCCGGGGCAGATCGCGTTGACGTTGATGCCGAAGCGCCCCCACTCGAGTGCCATCGAGCGCGTCATGTGCACGACCGCCGCCTTGCTGATGCTGTAGACGCCGATCTGCCCGAGCACGCGCAGCCCCGCCATCGACGCGATGTTGACGATCCGCCCGCCTGTGAAGGTGCCCGGCGCGGCGCCGCTGGCGCGCGCGATCATGCGCTTGCCGACCTCCTGGGCGACGAAGAACGCGCCCTTGGCATTCGTATCCATCACATAGTCGTAGTCGGCCGGGCTCACGTCGACGAGCTTTTGCGTCGCGCCGACGCCCGAGTTGTTGACGAGGATATCGAGCGTGCCGACCTCGGTCTCGGCGTGCGCGACGGCCGACTTGATGCTCGCATGGTCCGTCACGTCCAGCGGCACGACGTGCGCGTCGCCGCCTGCCGCCTCGATCTCGGCGTGCAGCGTCTTCAGCCGGTCGACGCGCCGCCCGGCGAGGACGACCGCCGCACCGGCCGCCGCGAGCGTCTTCGCGAACTGCGCGCCCAGCCCGCTCGATGCGCCGGTGACGAGCGCGACGCGCCCCGACAGGTCGATCGAATAGCTCATGGCGCCGCCTCCTCGAAGTTTCGCGGCCACGATAGCACGCGGGCGCAGCGCGCTTGCGCGCGCTTGCGATCGGGAACGACCTCGTAAACTCGGGCCTGACCCCGCGTGGCCGAACCACGGAGAGCACATCCATGACGCCCGAAGAAATCATTGCCCAGCATGGCCCGCGCGAAGCGATGGAGTACGACGTCGTCGTCGTCGGCGCCGGCCCGGCCGGCCTTGCGGCGGCGATTCGCCTGAAGCAGCTCGCCGCGGTGCAGAACAAGGACGTCTCGGTCGTCGTCCTCGAGAAGGGGTCGGAACCCGGCGCGCACATCCTGTCGGGCGCGATCATGGATACGCGGGCCTTGACCGAGCTGATCCCCGACTGGAAGGAACGCGGCGCGCCGCTGCTGCAGCCGGTCACCGATGACAAATTCCTGTTCCTCACCGAGACCGGCGCGCGCGCGACGCCGGAATTCCTGATGCCCGACTGCTTCAGGAACCACGGCAACATGATCGTCAGCCTCGGCAACGTCACGCGCTGGCTCGGCGAGCAGGCCGAGGCGCTCGGCGTCGAGATCTTCCCCGGCTTTGCCGCGGCGGAAGTGCTCTACGGCGACGCCGGCACCGTCAAGGGTGTGGCCACCGGCAACGTCGGCATCGGCAAGGACGGCGAGCCGACGGCGAACTTCCAGCTCGGCATGGAGCTGCACGCGAAGTACACGATCTTCGCCGAGGGCTCGCGCGGCCAGCTTGGCAAGCAGTTGATCGCGAAGTTCAAGCTCGATGCCGAGTGCGACCCGCAAAGCTACGGCATCGGCATCAAGGAGCTGTGGGAGGTCGAGCCCGCAAAGCACAAGGCCGGCCTTGCGCTGCACACCGCCGGCTGGCCGCTCGACCCTTCGACCTACGGCGGCTCGTTCCTGTACCACCTGCCCGACAACCTGGTCGCCGTCGGCTTCGTCGTCGGGCTCGACTACGCCAACCCCTGGCTCAGCCCGTTCGAGGAGTTCCAGCGCTGGAAGCTGCACCCGGCGATCCGCCCGACCTTCGAAGGAGGCAAGCGCATCGGCTACGGCGCGCGCGCGTTGACGGCGGGCGGCATTCTCGCGATCCCGAAGACGGTATTCCCCGGCGGCGCGCTCGTCGGCTGCGAAGCCGGCTTCCTGAACGCAAGCCGCATCAAGGGCAGCCACGCGGCAATCAAGACCGGCATGCTCGCCGCCGATGCCGCTTTCGACGCGCTCGGCGCCGGCCGCCAGCATGACGTGCTCGACGCCTACCCGGCGGCGTTCGAGAAGAGCTGGCTGCACGAGGAACTGGACCGCTCGCGTAATTTCAAGCAGTGGTTCAAGAAGGGCTTCACGATCGCGACGCTGATGACCGGCATCGAGCAGTGGCTGCTGCCCCGGCTCGGCATCAAGGCGCCGCCGTGGACGCTGCACCGCAAGCAGGCCGACAATTTCTACCTGAAGCCGGCGGCGCAGTGCCCGCAGATCGCCTATCCGAAGCCCGACGGCAAGCTCACCTTCGACCGCCTCTCGTCGGTCTTCCTCAGCAACACGAACCACGAGGAGAACCAGCCCGCGCACCTGACGCTGAAGGACGCGAGCGTGCCGGTGCGCATCAACCTGGCGATCTATGCCGGCCCCGAGAGCCGCTACTGTCCGGCCGGCGTCTACGAATTCGTGAAGGCCGAAGACGGCAGCACCGACCGGTTGCAGATCAATGCCCAGAACTGCGTGCATTGCAAGACCTGCGACATCAAGGACCCGACCCAGAATATCGTCTGGGTCGCGCCCGAAGGCGGCGGCGGACCGAACTACGTCGGCATGTGACGCCCGCGCGGCGTCACGCACGGGCATGAACGCATCCGAAGCCCGCGACACCTTGCTCGTGCGCGCCTTCGAAGCACCGCTTGCTCCGCCCTGGACCGAAGCCGACCAAGACTGGGCGAGCCGCGAAGCGCTGCGCAGCGTGGGCTCGCAGGCGGCGGCCGAGCGGCTGATCGCAGCGCGCGCGGGATTCGCGGCGCAGCGCCTGGCGACGCGCGATCCAGCGGTCGGCGCGGCACTCGCCGCGAGCGCCGGCCATGCGGGCCTCGGCGCGCTGCTGCTCGCCGCCGCCTTCGCGGCCGGCGTCGCGCTCGACGCGCTCGGCGCGCAAGGCCGCATCGAGATCCTCTCGCCGCCTCTGCTCGGGTTGCTGGCGTGGAACCTGGCGGTCTATGCATCGCTGATCGCCTTCGCGGTCTTCGCGGCGCGCGCTCCGCACCGCGTGCGCAAGCCCGCCGGCGGCGATCACCGACCCCTCGGCCGGCTTGCGGCATTCGTCCCCGAACGCTGGCGCCGCATCCCGTCGACGCGCAGCCCCGCGCTGGCGCGATTTGCCGCCGACTGGGCGGCGCGTGGTGAGGTGCTGCGCGCCGCGCACCTCGTCGCATTGCTGCATGCGGGTGCAGCCCTGCTTGCGCTCGGGGCGCTTGCCTCGCTCTATCTGCGCGGACTCGTCTTCGAGTTTCGCGCCGGCTGGGACAGCACCTTTCTCGGCCCGGATGCGGTGCATGCGATCGCCGCCGCGCTCTACGGCCCGGCGTCGGCCGTGAGCGGCATTGCGCTGCCCGGCGCCGACGAGATCGCGCGCCTGCGCTTCGCCCACGGCAGCGGCGAGAACGCCGCGCGCTGGATTCATCTGCAGGCGCTGACGGTCGTCGCGTTCATCGTGCTGCCGCGCGCCGTGCTCGCCGCGGTCGCGACGGCGAAGGCGAGGCGCCTCGCACGCCGCTTTCCGCTGCCGCTCACCGATGCCTACTACCGACGGCTGCGGCCGCGCGACGCCGAGGGCAGCGCCGTCTGCGTGCTGCCCTACGGCTACCGGTTTCCCGACGCGAGGTTCGGTGCGCTGCAGCGTGCCCTCGAGGAGCAGACGGCCGGGCGCGTCGCGCTCGAGCTTGCCGAACCCGTCGTGCCGGGCAGCGAGGACGCGGATGCCTTGCGGCTGCCGCCCGAGGCGGCGAGCGCGCAGATGCTCGTCGTGCTGTTCGCGCTCACCGCGACGCCGGAGCGCGAAACGCACGGCAGCTTCGCACGCGCCGTTGCGGCACGCCACGCGAACGAGACGACAGTGCGCGTGTGGATCGACGAAACCGACTTTCGCGCCCATTTCGGCGCCGACGGCGACGCGCGCCGTGCGCAGCGGCGCGACGCCTGGCGCCGGATGCTCGCCGACGAGAGTCTGGAGCCCGAGTTCGTCGATTTCACGCCGGCCCGAGCCCTGCCATGAACGCCGCAGCCGAGAACGCGATCGCGCTCAGTCTCGTATCGCATACGAATGTCGGCAAGACGACGCTCGCGCGCACGCTGCTGCAGCGCGATATCGGCGAGGTGCGCGACGAGGCGCACGTCACGCTCGCCGCCGAGCGCCAGACGCTGATCGAGACCGCGCAGGGCGACCGCCTCGAGCTGTGGGATACGCCGGGCTTCGGCGACAGCCAGCGCCTGGCGCAGCGCCTCGGGCGCGCGGCCAACCCGCTCGGATGGTTTCTGAACGAGGTCTGGGACCGCTTTCGCGACCGCGCGCTGTGGTCGAGCCAGGCGGCGGTGCGCAACGTGCTCGAGCAGGCCGACGCGGTCCTCTACCTCGTCAATGCCTCGGAGGCGCCGCAGGATGCGTCCTACGTCGATCCCGAACTCCAGGTCCTGGACCTGCTCGACAAGCCGGCGCTCGTGCTGCTCAACCAGATCGGCCAGATGCGCTCCCCGGCCGACGAGGCGGCGCAGGTCGAGCGCTGGCAGGCGCATTGCGCCAACCATCCCAGCGTGCGCGGCGTGCTCGCGCTCGACGCCTTCGCACGCTGCTGGGTGCAGGAGGGCACGCTGCTCGGCGCCCTCGCCGACGTGCTGCCGGCCGGCAAGCGAGCCGCATTCGCGCGCCTGGCGGACGCCTGGCGCGCCAAGCACCGCGCAGTCTGGCGCGCGTCGATGGATGTCCTGGCCGAGCGCCTGGCGCGCGCCGCCTGCGACCGGGAAGCGGTGCGCGACGCCGGCTGGGCCGGCAAGCTGGCGCAGGTCGGCGCGGCCATCGGACTGCGCCGCGAAGGCCAGCTCACGCCGCGCGAACTGGCGATGCAGGCGCTGGCCGAACGGCTCGATGCCGATATCCGATCCTCGACCGACCGCTTGATCTGCCTGCACGGCCTCGACGGCCACGCGACCGACGCCGTGCTGCTGCGCCTGGCCGAGCATTTCGCGGTGCGCGAGCCGGTGAGCGAGGGCAAGGCGGCGGTGCTCGGCGGCATCGTCACCGGCGCGCTCGCCGGTCTCAAGGCCGATGTCCTGAGCGGCGGGCTCACGCTCGGCGGCGGGCTGCTCGCCGGCGGCGTGATCGGCGCGCTGAGCGCGGCGGGACTCGCGCGCGGCTTCAACCTGGTGCGCGGCGTCGACAAGCCGACGCTCGCCTGGTCCGACGACGTGCTCGACGAACTCGTCCATTCGGCGCTGCTCGGCTACCTGGCGGTCTCCCATTTCGGGCGCGGGCGCGGCAACTGGGTCGCCTCCGAGCAGCCCGCGTTCTGGCCCGAGCAGGTGAGCGCGGCGCTCGCGCCGCGCCGCAAGACCCTGCAATCGATCTGGTCGCGGCGCACCGGCGACGACGACCCGGCGCGGCTCGCGCCCGACCTGCAGGCCGTGCTGCGCGAAGCGAGCATCGACGTCTTCATCCGCATCTACCCCGACTCGAAGGAGATGCTGCGCGCGGCCAGCGATTGATACCCGTTCGCGATCGAGCGTATGGAAACGCACGCTCGCTGAAAGCACGCGGCTGGACACCCGCCGCCGCGGTGCGTGCGCCGGTCGGCACGGCAATGCCGGACCCGCACAGCCGGCGACGCTTCGGCGAGGCGGCCGTCGCCTGGACGGCGCCGGCTGCGCGGGTCCGGCATTGCGGCAGCGCTCGTGGTGTTCGTGACGTGGACCCCTGGCGCCCCGACCTCGTGTCAGGTGCCACCCGACGGGGGCGATTTCTGGTGCCGCCGGATGAGCCGCGAACGAGGGGCCCCGCGTAGCGGGGATCGAAGCGAGCGAATGCGGCAGGGCGCCGATGGCAAGGCGCTGCGAACCGCTCGATCGAGCGTCGGCGCAGCATGAGCCACTGGCGGGTGGCGCCTGGCACGATGCGCTGACCGACACGTGCTGCAGCGGCACTACGCGCAAAGCCGCAAGGCATTGCCAGTCGTCACCGGATTCTTTGCGTTCGAACGCACATCGGTATGAGCCGCGAATCGATCGCCTGACCAGCGGCGCCGCGCCGACCGGCACCGGCACTGCCGCGCCGAATAGGCGGCGAACGGGCGGCGAACGGGTTGACCTCGTCGCCTCGGCCGCTAAACTTGCACGCATTTGTGCCGTACACCCTCGTGACGATGAAGACGCCCTTCCTCTCCCGCCGTTCGTTCGTGCGCGCCTGCGCTTTCGGTGCGCCGGCCGCCGCACTGGCCACACTGCCGAGCCTGGCACGTGCCGCTGCCCCGGCGCCGCGCGCGCTGCGGTTCGACCATCTGCATACCGGCGAGCGGCTGAACGTCGAGTACTTCAATGCCGGCGACTACGTGCCCGACGCGCTCGCCGCCGTCGATCATCTGTTGCGCGACTTCCGCACCGAGGATGTCGGCCATATCGACCCGACGTTGCTCGACCTGCTCTACCGCCTGACGCTTTCGACAAGGACTGCGAAGCCGTTTCAGATCATCTCCGGCTACCGCTCGCCGGCGACGAATGCGATGCTGCACGCGCGCAGTTCGGGCGTCGCCACGCGCAGCCTGCACATGACGGGGCAGGCGATCGACATCCGGCTCGCGGACGTGCCGCTCGGCGCGCTGCGCCAGGCCTCGCTATCGTTGCGCGGCGGCGGCGTCGGCTTATATCCGAAGTCGAATTTCGTCCACGTCGATACCGGCCGCGTTCGCGCCTGGTAGTCACTCGTCCCTGAGCGCCGCAAGGGCGCGCGCGAGCTTCGCGTCGTGGCCGTAGATGTCGGCCGCGAAGTGCAGCCGGCCGTCTTCGGGCGAGACCATCGCGGTGACGTAGTAGAGCAGCACCGGAACCGGTTGCGTCAGGTCGACGCGCAGGCTCGGCTTGCCTTCCATCGCGCCAACGATATTCTCGCGCGTCCATTTCGGCTGATCCTTCAGCAGCCACGCGGCAAGGTCGACCGGTTCGGCGACGCGCACGCAGCCGTGGCTGAAGTCGCGCCGGCTGCGCCCGAAGAGCGACTTGGCCGGCGTGCTGTGCAGGTAGATGTTGTCGTCGTTCGGGAAGATGAACTTCACGAGGCCGAGCGAGTTGGCCGGACCCGGACGCTGGCGCACGCGCGCGCTGCCGGCCTGCAACATCGCGATGCTCTCGGGCGTCGGCGGCAGCACGCGCGCCGCGTCGCTTTCGCCTTGCACGATTTCCATGTCGTGTTTCGCGAGGTAGTCCGGGTCGCGCGCGATCGCGGGCAGCGTCTCGTTGCGCGTGATCGAGCGCGGCACGTTCCAGTACGGCCGGAAGACGAGGTAGCGCATCTGGTCGGCGAAGACGGGGGTCTGCGTCTTCAGCGCGCGGCCGACGATCACGTCCATCGCGAGGGCGGGTTTGGCGTCGGCGGCGGCATCGTCCCAAGCCCAGAGGCGAAACATCGGAATATTGATCGCGACGACGCGCCGCCCGTCGGGATGCGGCAGCCAGCGCAGGCGCTCGAGCGCGAATTCGATCTGCGTGACGCGGTCCGCCGCCGGCACATCGAGCGCGGCGATCGTCGCGTTGCCGAGCACGCCGTCGGCGGCGAGGCCGTGACGCGCCTGGAACCGGGCCACGCCGGCCGCCAGCGCAGCGTCGTACACGGCCGTGGCCGCGGGCGGCGTGTCGCCCGGCAGATCGCCGAGCAGGACGAGTCGCTCGCGCAGCGCCGCGCCGTCCGCGTACGCGTCGCCGGCGCGGATCGACGCCTTCGGGGCGCCAAGGTGTCCTGCCGGCCAGCGCTGCGCAATGCGCCGATAGCGCGCGAGCGATTCGCGCAGCTCGCGGTACTGCAGCAGCGGCGGCGCGAGTTCGTTCCTCAGCTGCGCGACGCGCCGGTTCGCAATGGCAGCAGCGAGCATCGCGACGATATCGTGGGCCCCGGCCTTCGATGCCGAGACGCGAAAGCCGAGCGCCTTCGGATCGACGCGGCCGAAGTGCAGATCGCGCAGATAGCGCAGGATCGCGAGGCTGAGCTCGACATCCCACGCCCGGCGCACGTCGGGCGACGCGCCGGCGAGTCCGTCGGCACGCGACGCGAGCGATGCGGAGCGGTATGCGGCCGGATCGAGGCCGTCGCTCGCGGCATCGGCAAGCAGCGCGAGCGCATCGCGCGCGTTGCCCGTCGCGCGGCCCGAGGCATCGAGCCAGATTGCGTCGGCGCCCGCGTAGAGGCGCTGCAGTTCGGGACGTTGCGCTGCGGCGGCGGCCGGCGCGGCCTGACGCGCAAGGTCCCCGGTCTGGCCGCAGACGGCGCCCGCCGCGCCGGCGAGCAGCACGATGGCTGCCGCCCGGGCGAACCGGCGCAGAGCGGTCACTTGCCGGCGGCGGCCCAGGATGGCGGGCGCTTGTCGATGAAGGCCTGCACGCCTTCGAGCGCGCTTTCGTCCATCATGTTGCACGCCATCGTCTGCGAGGCATCGTCGTACGCGGCCGCTATGCCGTGCTCGAGCTGGCGGTAGAAGAGCCCCTTGCCGAGCGCGACCGCGACACGCGGCTTGGCGACGATGCTGGCGACGAGCGATTCGACCTCGGCATCGAGCCGATCCGGCTCGACGACGCGATTGACGAGCCCGCGCGCCTGCGCCTCGGCGGCGCTGATGAAGGCGCCGGTGACAAGCATCTCGAAGGCCGCCTTGCGGCCGAGATTGCGCGACAGCGCAACGCCCGGCGTCGCGCAGAAGAGGCCGAGGTTGACGCCGCTGACGGCGAATTTCGCGCTGCTGGCGGCAACCGCCAGATCGCACATCGCGACGAGCTGGCAGCCGGCTGCCGTCGCGATGCCCTGGACCCGCGCGATGACGGGCACCGGCAGGCGCTGCACGGCGAGCATCATCGCCGCGCATTGGTCGAAGAGCTTGCGGTAGTAGTCGAGCGAGGGCTCTGCGCGCATCTGCTTCAGGTCGTGCCCGGCGCAGAACGCCTTGCCGGCGGCGGCGAGGACGACGACGCGCGCCGACGCGTCGTTGGCGATCACATCGAGCTCGGTCTGCAGCGCGCCAAGCATCTCCTCGGACAGCGCGTTGAAGGCGAGCGGCCGGTTCAGCGTCAGCGTGACGACGCCGCGCGCGTCGGTATCGCGCAGCACGAAGGGTTGGTCGGGTCCGGACATCTCTGGCTCCTTCACTCGATGGCCTGCGCCGAGCGGGCGCGCTGGCGCAGCTGGAACTTCTGGATCTTGCCGGTCGAGGTCTTCGGAATCTCCTCGAAGCGGACTTCCTTGGGCGACTTGTAGCTCGCAAGCAGGCCCTTGCAGTGCGCGATCAGGTCGGCGGGCGTCACGTTCGCACCGGGCTTCAATTCGACGAAGGCGAGCGGCGTCTCGCCCCACTTCGGGTCGGGCTTGGCGACGACGGCGCAGGCCATCACCGCCGGGTGGCGGTACAGCGCATCCTCGACCTCGATCGAGCTGATGTTCTCGCCGCCGCTGATGATGACGTCCTTGCTGCGGTCCTTGATCTTGACGTAGCGGTCGGGCTCGATGACGGCGAGGTCGCCGGTGTGGAACCAGCCGCCGGCGAATGCCTCGGCGGACGCCTTCGGGTTCTTCAGATAGCCCTTCATGACGATATTGCCGCGAAACATGATTTCGCCCATCGTCTGGGCGTCGGCGGGCACCTCGGCCATCGCACCCGCGTCCATCACCGTCATGCCTTCCTGCAGCGGGTAGCGCACGCCCTGGCGGCCGTTCAGGCGCGCCTGCTCGGAAAGGCTCTCGCCCGCCCAGCCGTCGCGCTTGACGGCCGACGCCGCCGGCCCGTAGGTCTCGGTCAGGCCGTAGACGTGCGTGATGTCGAAGCCGATCGCGGCCATGCCCTCGATCATCGACGCCGGCGGCGCCGCGCCGGCCACCATGCCGCGCACCTTCTGGGTGATGCCCGCACGCTGCTCGGGCGGCGCCGCGATCAGCATGCTGTGCACGATCGGCGCGGCGCAGTAGTGATCCGCCTTGTGCTCGCGCATCGCATCGAGGATGTGCTTCGCGACGACGCCGCGCAGGCAGATGTGCGTGCCGCCAAGGAGCGCGATCGTCCACGGGAAGCACCAGCCGTTGCAGTGGAACATCGGCAGCGTCCACAGGTAGCGCGGGAAGTGCGGCATCGTCCAGCTCGCCGCGTTGCACACCGCGTTCAGGTAGGCGCCGCGGTGGTGCGTGACGACGCCCTTCGGGTCGCCGGTCGTGCCCGACGTGTAGCTCACGGCGATCGCGTCCCACTCGTCCTGCGGCCCTTCGAGCCTGGGCAGCGGATCGTGGGCGGCGAGCAGCGCCTCGTACTCGTGCGTGCCGAGCTTGTCGCCGGCGCCGGAGTACTCGCTGTCGCAGACGTCGATCACGACCGGCGTGCGGCCGTGCTCGACGCTCAACAGGCGCAGCGCCTCGCCCATCACCGGGGCGAACTCGCGGTCGGTGATGACGACGGCCGCCTCGCAATGGTTCATCTGCCACGCGAGCAGCGCTGCGTCGAGCCGGGTATTGAGGGTATTGAGCACCGCGTTGAGCGCCGGCACCGCGTAGTGCGCCTCGACCATCTCCGGCGTGTTGTGCAGCATCACGCTGACCGTTGTGTTGCGCTCGACGCCGAGTGCGCGCAGCGCGGCCGCGAGCCGCGCCGCGCGGTCGCGCGTCTGCGCCCAGGTATAGCGCCGCGCGCCGTGGATCACCGACGGCAGATCGGCGAATACCTCGCCGCTGCGTTCGACGAAGCTCGTCGGCGAGAGCGCGACGAAGTTGGCGGCGTTGCGCTCCAGATCACTGTCATAGATGCTCATCGCGATCCTCCAGATGCCATGGCGCCGATCTTAGCCGCGGCGGCCCGATCCGTGCGCCGCCCGCCAGGCATCGTCGCTGCCAGTACGGCTTCTCGCGCAGATGGCGACGCAACGGACGCGCCAGGCGCGGCGCGTCAGCCGGCGAGCGTCAACCGCGCGGCTCGGATACCCCACGCCGCAGTCACCCACAGGATGACGGCGTTGGCCAGCGCCTCGCCCGCGACGTAGAGCTGCGGCGAATCGAGGCCCGCCCGGATCGCGAACGCGACCGCCGCCGCCACGACGATCATCGCCGCGCCGCAAGCGACGAACGAAGGCACACCGAAGAAGCGCGCCATCGGCAGGAAGTGCAGACCGACGACGAGCGAGATCGCCGGGATCCAGTAGATGTGCAGCGCTGGCTGCGCGAGAAGTCTGATCGCAGCGTTGAGCAGCACGATCTCGACGGCGAAGTTGACCCAGAATAGCGTCCAGACACGCCGGTTGGCCGCCCGCGCCGCGGCGTCCGCCGCCGGCAGGCGTCGCGCCGATGCGATCAGGCGGCGGGAGGCGACGAGCAGCGCGACCGCGGCCCCGAGCCCGGCGAGCCCGATCGCAAAGCGCAGCCCTTCGGGAAACCACCGCAGGCCGTAGACCAGCCAGCCGATGCCGATCAGCGTGCCGATCCATGCCCCGACCCCGCGGCTGCGCACGATCTGCGACGGGCTTCGCTTCGCTGCGGGATGCATGGCAATCTCGAGACGAAGTATGCCTGCCGCGGCGTTCGTCGATCGCAAGGGACGGATACTCACACGCGGGGCCGGCGCGTTCGATGACGGCATGACCACCCGCTCTACGCCGAGCGCTTGTGATTCTCGAGCCAGTCTCGAAGCACCGCGTCGACGCGAGTCTGCCAGCCGTCCCCGGTGGCGCGGAACTGTTCGACAACCTCGCGCGACAGTCGAATCGTGATGCGCTCCTTCGTCGCCGCCTTCTGCGGGCCGCGCACGCCGAGCTTGCGCCGCAGGTCGTCGGGAAGCGAGGCGGCACCCTTGAAGCGCTTCAGGTCTGCGGCCTGGAGTTCGCGAACCTCGCCGTCGGGCTTAGTCGATGGGGTGAGTCTTGGCATATCTCTTCACCTCTCGGTCGTTGGCCTTTCGAAAGCTGATGACGCGGATGCCGTCGTGCGTTTCGGTGAAGCACAGCACGTGGACCCGATCACCGAGGACGCCGATGGCAACGATCCGTTCCTCGCCGTACGCCTCGCGTTCGTCCACCGCGTACAGGGCCGACTCGAACGCGAAGTCGACCGCGCGTTCGAAGGAGAGCCCGCGAAGCCGGACTTTGCGCTCGCTCTTGGCCGGATCGAACGTGATGCGCACCGAGCAGATTGTATGTACATTTTGCCACAGCAGCAACGCCGAGCCTCTCGTTGAGCCTCGAGCAGCAGCGCGGCATTCGTACGCGGCTCGATGTTCGCCAAAGCGGCATTTCGCTGCCGTCGCAACCGAAAGGTGAGTCGAATCATCGGCAGCGTCCACGCTCGTTCATGCCCGGCTCGTTGAAGTCATGCACACTCGATGCGGCTGTGCTGCCGGTCGCGCGTGCTGCGCGCTCGCCCCCTCGCTTGCCGCACGCGCTTGCCGCCGGAATCGTGCTGCTACACTTTGCGCGCCAGGAGAGAGTCCGGGATCGAAAGTCCGCGGGCCGCCGAAGGCGCAGGAGGCGATGGCGCCTTCGAACGCTCAGGCAAAAGGACTGGCAAGCGCCGGGCGGCGACGCGCGGCGTTCCTCACTGGAGAGAGGCCGGACGCGATCCGGCCCACCGAAGGGGCAAGCGGTGCGCGGACTCGACGAGGGGTCGCCTGCCGCCAATCTCTCAGGTAAAGCGGACAGCGAGGGCTTGCGCATCGGCTTACAGTTCGGTGATTGCCACGCCCTCGAAAGGTTCGCGATGAACGACGTCTCCACCTCTTCGACCGATCTGCTGCGCACCCCGCTGCACGCGCTGCACCTCGAACTCGGCGCCCGCATGGTCGAGTTCGCCGGCTACGACATGCCGGTCTCCTACCCCGGCGGCATCCTCGCCGAACACCACCACTGCCGCAGTTCGGCGGCGCTGTTCGACGTCTCGCACATGGGCCAGGCCCGGCTCACCGGCGACGAGGCCGATCGCGCGCTCGAGACGCTGGTGCCGTCCGACATCATCGGGCTGGGTGCGGACCGCCAGCGCTACACCTTCCTCACCAACGCCAGCGGCGGGATCATCGACGACTTCATGGTCGCGCGCCGCAGCGCCGGCGGCGACAGCGGCAACGACCTGCTGCTGGTCCTGAACGCGGCCGGCAAGAAGGCCGATATCGCGCATCTGAACACCCAGATCGGCCACCGCTGCCGCGTGCAGCCGCTGCCCGATCTGGCGCTGCTCGCGCTGCAGGGGCCGAAGGCGGTGGCGGCGCTGATCCGGCTCGACCCGGGCGTCTCCGCCCTCACCTTCATGACCGGCGGCTGGTTCACGCTGAACGGCACGGTCTGCTACGTGACGCGCTCGGGCTATACGGGCGAGGACGGCTTCGAGATCTCGGTTGCGGCCGACAAGGCCGAGGCGCTTGCGCGCGCCCTGCTCGCGCTGCCCGAAGTCAAGCCGGCCGGGCTCGGTGTGCGCGATACGCTGCGCCTGGAGGCCGGGCTGTGCCTGTATGGCCACGACCTCAACGATCGCGTGACGCCGGTCCACGCCGGCCTGACGTGGGCGATCCAGAAGGTGCGGCGCCACGACGGCGCACGCGAAGGCGGCTATCCGGGCGCGCGGGTGATCGATGCGCAGATCGCCAATGGCGTGCCGCACAAGCGGGTCGGCCTGGTCGGACTCGAGCACGTCCCGGTGCGCGAAGGCGCCGTCATCAGCGATACCAAGGGGCGCCGGATCGGCATCGTCACCAGCGGCACCCTCGGCCCGACGATCGGCAAGCCGATCGCGATGGCCTACCTCGCGATGAATCACACCGCGCTGCACCACGAGGTCTACGCCGACGTGCGCGGCCAGCAGATTCCGATGCGCGTGCAGGCGATGCCGTTTGCACCGCACCGCTATTTCCGCGGTTGAGGCCTGCCGCCAGCTTCCGCTTCGCCACATCCCCCACCCCGTCAACGTCCCGGAGACAACCCATGACGACCCGCTTCACGACCGACCACGAATGGATCAATATCGAAGACCATGAGGCGGCGACGGTCGGCATCACGCTGCACGCGCAGGACGCGCTCGGCGATATCGTCTTCGTCGATCTGCCGGCCGTCGGCGCGAGCTTCGCCAAGGGCGAGGTGGCGGGCGTCGTCGAGTCGGTGAAGGCGGCGGCCGACCTGTGCATGCCGGTCGGCGGCGAGATCGTCGAAGTCAACGAAGCGCTGCGCGCGAACCCGGCGCTCGCCAATTCGGATCCGATGGGCGAGGGCTGGTTCTTCAAGGTCCGGATCGCCGACATGTCCGAGTACGACCAGTTGATGGACGTGCCGGAGTACGACGCGCTGCTGAAGACGCTCTGATCGCGCACCCGATCCCGAACCGATCGTTTCGCCTCGCGGATGCGAGGCTCACTGCGGTGCGCGTGCAGGCGCCCCCGCGCAGGACCATGCCATGCTGATGACATCCACCCGTAGGCCGTTGCACGATCTCGAGGCCGCAACCGATTTCGCCGCGCGCCATATTGGGCCGGACGCGGCCGAGGAGTCGCGCATGCTCGCCGCCATCGGCTGCCCGTCGCGCGCCGCATTGATCGAGGCCGTCGTGCCGCGCGATATCGCGCGCGCCGCGCCGATGCAGCTTCCACCGCCGGCGACCGAAGCGCAGGCGCTGGCCGAACTGCGCGCCATCGTTTCGAAGAACCGCGTCCTGAAGAGCTTCATCGGCCAGGGCTACCACGGCACGCACACGCCGGGCGTCATCCTGCGCAACATCCTCGAGAACCCGGCCTGGTACACCGCGTACACGCCGTACCAGGCCGAGATTTCGCAGGGCCGGCTCGAGGCGATCGTCAACTTCCAGACCATGGTCTGCGACCTGACCGGCATGGCGATCGCCAACGGCTCGATGCTCGACGAGGCAACTGCCGCCGCCGAGGCGATGACGCTCGCCAGGCGCATCGTCAAGAGCAAGAGCAACACCATCGTCGTCGTCGGCGACGCCCATCCGCAGACGATCGAAGTGATCCGCACGCGCGCCGCGCCGCTGGGCATCACGGTCGCGCTCGCCAACTCGGCCGAGGAGTGGGACCGCCTGCTCGACGGCGGCGACTACTTCGCCGTGCTCGCGCAGATCCCGGCGACGAGCGGATCGATCCACGACCACCGCGCCGACGCCACACGCATCCATGCGCACGACGCCGCGTTCATCGTCGGCGCCGACCTGCTGGCGCTGACGCTCGTCGTGCCGCCGGGCGAACTCGGCGCCGACATCGCCTACGGCACGACGCAGCGCTTCGGCGTGCCGATGGGAGGCGGCGGGCCGCACGCCGCCTACCTCGCCTGCCGCGACGAGTACAAGCGCAGCCTGCCGGGGCGGCTCGCCGGCGTCAGCGTCGACGTCCATGGCGCGGTCGCGTACCGCCTTGCGCTGCAGACGCGCGAGCAGCACATCCGGCGCGAGAAGGCGACGAGCAACATCTGCACCGCGCAGGTGCTGCTGGCGGTGATCGCGAGCATGTACGCCGTCTATCACGGGCCGGCCGGCTTGAAGCGTATCGCGCAGCGCATCGCGAGCTACACCGCGATCCTCGCCGAGGGCTTGCGCCAACTCGGCGTCCAGGTGCGGCGCGGCGACGCGTTCGACACGCTGACGCTCGACACCGGCGACGCGACGGCGGCGATCGGCGCGCGTGCACTAGCGGCCGGCATGAACCTGCGCCGCTACCCCGAGTGGGGCGACACGATGACGGGCATCACGCTCGACGAGACGACGACGCGCGACGACATCCGCGCGCTGTGGCAGGTGTTCGCCGCGCCCGGCCAGGCGCTGCCCGACTTCGGCGCGTTCGAAGCCGGCGTCGAGCCGCTGATCCCGAAAGAACTGCGCCGCACCAGCAGCTACCTGACGCACCCGGTCTTCAACACCCACCACAGCGAGACCGAGATGCTGCGCTACATCCGCAGCCTCGCCGACAAGGACCTCGCGCTCGACCGCTGCATGATCCCGCTCGGCAGCTGCACGATGAAGCTGAACGCGACGAGCGAGATGATCCCGATCAGCTGGCCCGAGTTCGCGAACGTCCATCCGTTCGCGCCGCGCGACCAGCTTGCCGGTTTCCAGGAGTTGAACGACCAGCTCTGCGCCTGGCTCGCGCAGGCGACCGGCTATGCGGGCGTCAGCCTGCAGCCCAACGCCGGCTCGCAGGGCGAGTACGCCGGGCTGCTCGCGATCCGCGCCTGGCACGCGAGCCGCGGCGAAGCGCAGCGCGACATCTGCCTGATCCCCGAATCGGCGCACGGCACGAACCCGGCGAGCGCCGGCATGGTCGGGCTGCAGGTCGTCGTCGTGAAGTGCGACGCGATGGGCAGCGTCGACCTCGCCGACCTGCGCGCGAAGTGCGAGAAGCAC
Organism: uncultured Burkholderiales bacterium; assembly: GCA_937864005.1. GTDB lineage: Bacteria > Pseudomonadota > Gammaproteobacteria > Burkholderiales > Burkholderiaceae_C > CAIKUF01. The sequence continues at coordinate 4,089 of CALMIL010000143.1, read as the reverse complement.
AGCGCGCGGCTGGCCTGCGCGATGATCACCTACCCCTCGACCTACGGTCTCTTCGAGGCGCGCGTGAAGGAGCTGTGCGCCCTCGTCCGCCAGCACGGCGGACGCGTCTACGTCGACGGCGCGAACCTGAATGCGCTCGTCGGCCTTGCGGCGCCGGGCGAGTTCGGCGGCGACGTGAGCCACCTGAACCTGCACAAGACGTTCTGCATTCCGCACGGCGGCGGCGGCCCCGGCGTCGGCCCGGTGTGCGTCGCCGAAGACCTGGTGCCTTTTCTGCCGGCACACCGCAGCGCGGGCATCGGTGCCGATGCGCCGGTCGGCGCGATCTCCGCCGCACCGCTGGGCAACGCCGGCGTGCTGCCGATCAGCTGGATGTACATGCGCATGATGGGTGCCGAGGGCCTGCGCGCGGCGACCGAGGTCGCGATCCTGAACGCCAACTACATCGCGGCGCGCCTGTCCGACGCCTACGACATCCACTTCAGCGGCGATGTCGCAGGCATCAAGGGCGGCGGCGTCGCGCACGAATGCATCCTCGACCTGCGACCGCTCAAGGAGAGTTCCGGCGTGACCGCCGAGGACGTCGCCAAGCGCCTGATCGACTACGGCTTTCACGCGCCGACGCTGTCGTTCCCGGTCGCAGGCACCTTGATGGTCGAGCCGACCGAGAGCGAGCCGCTCGTCGAGCTCGACCGTTTCATCGACGCCATGCTCGCGGTCCGCGCCGAGATCGCGCAGATCGAGTCGGGTGCCTGGCCGCGCGCCGACAACCCGCTGAAGGCCGCGCCCTTCACCGCCGCCGCGCTGCTCGGCGCCGACTGGACGCACGCCTACAGCCGCGAGCAGGCGGCCTTCCCGGTCGCCGGGTTGAAGCACCGCAAGTACTGGGCGCCCGTCGGCCGCATCGACAACGTCTACGGCGACCGCAACCTGTTCTGCAGTTGCGTGCCGGTGGCGGAGTACCAAGGTGCCTGAGGGTGAGCGTGCCCGGGTGGGATTGCCCGCTCAGCAGCGCTGCCGAGCGGCAGGTGTATCGGGACATAGGCGCAGAATTGCATGCGTATCCGGATACGCATGCAGTTCGGTTGGCTAGAACACGTTAGGGCGCTCAACCCCACAACGTGCTTCATCGCCAGACCCGTCAAGTGAGCGATCTTCCACCTCTGCCAAGCATCAAACTCGGCCGCTATCGCCACTACAAGGGTGGCGAGTACGAGGTCGTCGGCGTTGTCCGGCACAGTGAGTCCCTGGAACCGCTGGTTCTCTATCGGCCGCTGTACAACGACTCGGGCACGTGGGTTCGCCCGTTTGCCATGTTCCTCGAGCCGGTGGAGCATGCTGGAAGAAGCCAACCTCGTTTCAGCCTCGTCACCGCTGGCGCTTCGCCCACCGAGGACGAACTTGCTGCAACGGTGCGGCGCATGGAGGCAAAGTTGTCAGCCTCGGAGTCGGCTACGGTGCAGCAACTCATGCAGTTCTATCGCCTGCTTGCGGTGCGGTTCGAGCAAGACTTGGTGGCCTGCGCCAGGGATGTCTATCTCGCCAAGGCCAGCGCGCTCATGTTGGTTCAGGCTGCAGCCCAAACACACGGAGCGCCCTAACCCTTCGCTCGAGCCAGGGACTGAATTACACCGGGTTTCGAGGAGGCCAGTTGGCGTGAGTCAGACTTGTTTGGCCTGACGGTTTTGGGTTCTGGCTTTCTCTCTTTCAGCCCCCCGCAGGGGCCGCCGGAGGCGCCCCCGGTTGGGCCATGTACTCATGGTTCAACCCTCCTTCTGCGCCGCGGAGTCGGCAGCCATCGTTGTTGCCGCAACTTGAGTTTGTTGTCGCCAGTAGTTTGCCTCCGCCTCGGCCGGTGGGATGTAGCCGATGGGCTCGAGCAGGCGATGGTGGTTGAACCACGAGACCCACTCGAGGGTCGCCAACTCGACCGCCTCGCGCGTCTTCCACGGTCCGCGCCGGTGGATGATCTCGGCCTTGAAGACGCCGTTGATGGTCTCGGCCAGCGCGTTGTCGTAGCTGTCGCCAGTGCTGCCCACCGAGGGCTCGATGCCGGCTTGGGCCAGCCGCTCGCTGTAGCGGATCGAGACGTACTGCGAGCCGCGGTCGCTGTGGTGCACCAGGACCCCTTCGCGCTCGGGCCGGCGCGCATACAACGCCTGCTCCAATGCATCGAGCACGAAGTCGGTCTGCATCGAGCTGCTGACGCGCCAGCCGACGATGTATCGGGCGAAGACATCGATGACGAAGGCGACCTCGCTGCGTTTGTCTGCAACGGGTAGCAAGCCATCGATCGGTGAGGTCATCCCATCACTCGAGAGGCGACCCCACGAGGCGCGGCCCCGGGGTGCCACGCCTCGCGGGTCGCCTCAGTTCGAAGGTTCGGCGTCACAGGACGTGAACTCGCCTCGCCAGCGCACCGGAGTACCATCACAGCCATGCAGCTTGCAACTGGCACTGTCGTAGACGGCAAGATCGTCGTTGAAGGCGAGTCCTTTCCGGAGGGTACCGTCGTCACCATCCTTGCGCGCGAGTCGGATGAGACGTTCGAACTACCGCCCGACCTGGAGGCCGAGCTGCTCGAGTCCATCGCCGAGGCAGAGCGCGGGGACGTCATCTCCGCGGAAGAGCTGCTCGCGCGCCTGCGCCGCCACTCTTGAGTGAACTGCTCGCCGTTGAGGTGACTGCTCGCGCGGCGTCTCAGTTGTTGCGCGCAGCTTCTTGGTGGTCCGAGAACAGGCTCGCTGCTCCAGACGCTATCGCAGAAGACTTCGAAGAAGCCAAGAACGTGCTTGCACGGCAGCCTGGCGTTGGTGCGCGGTCGGCGTCGAAGCGGTACCCAGATCTTCGGCGTCTGTACCTTGCTCGCGTCAAGTACCACCTTTACTACCGCGTCGTTTCAGGCAAGGTCGTGGTCTTGGCCTTCTGGCATGCAAGCCGTGGCGCTGGACCGAGCCTTTGAGCAACGGGCGACGGTGACGCCCAACCCCTCCAGTCGAGCGTACGTCCAAGAGCTCGCTTCGCGAGCTTTCGGCCACCTCGGGACCAAGATTCGTGTGCTCGTGGTGCGCCATCAGGGCCGCGACCCCGACTACGGAGAGACGCGGCGCCAACACTCGGTGAGATCGCCGTCTGAGCCTTCGCAGAGACTACCCATTGCTTCAAGCGTTGTGCATCGACATGATCGGCCATTTCGTCTTGGGCATTGGCATTCATGCGCCTGCCACAGGATCGGGGAACGTATCGAAGTGCCGACCATCGACAACCACCGTTGCACGGATAGCGTCGATTCCCTCGCGCGGATGGCCACACAGAAACAAGAGACACGATGACCGATATCGACGTTGCGATCGAGCGCATCCAGAAGGCGTATGCCGCGGCCGTGTGGGAGCGCGATGTGCAGCGCTTCATGGCGCTCTATGACGAACGTGCGCGTGTCTTCGATGCGTGGGGCGTCTGGCAGTACGAGAGTGCGAAGGCGTGGCAGGTTGCGGTGGAGGGCTGGTTCGCCTCGCTCGGGACGGAACGGGTGCGCGTGACCTTCGAGGACACGAGGACGCTCGGCAGCACGGCGTTTGCCTGCGCGAGTGCGATCGTCACCTACGCAGGCGTCTCCGCGGAGGGCCACGACCTGCGGGCTATGCAGAACCGGATCAGCTGGGCGCTGCGCACCACCGGCCACGTCTTGCGAATCGTCCACGAGCACACTTCCGCGCCGGTGGGCTTCGAGGACATGAAGGCGATCCTTCATCGCGAGGCGGGCAAGTGAGCACGTGAGTCGCGATTTGTCCCCCACCTTCGCCGCGCTTTCGATCTTCGAGGAGTGAACATGGCCAGACTTTGCGTGCGTGCCTTCGGTGTCTCGCTCGACGGCTTCGGCGCCGGGCCCGGGCAGAACCTGGAGCATCCGCTCGGCGTGCGCGGTCCCGAGCTGATGCGATGGGCCTTCCCGACCCGCACCTTCTGTTCGATGCGCGGCCTCGAAGGCGGCGAGGCCGACACCGTCGACGATCGCATGATGCGCGCCGGGTTCGATGGCATCGGCGCCTGGATCATCGGCCGCAACATGTTCGGGCCGGTGCGCGGTGC
>CALMIL010000142.1 GCA_937864005.1 uncultured Burkholderiales bacterium | reverse complement strand
AGCGATGTGATGCCGGAGCCAAAGCCGGATCCGCGGCGGTCGCTTGGAAAGACCTGGTTCATGCGTCGCGAGCGGCGCTTCGGCATCATGGAAGCTGAAATGGAACCCTCACGTCCGCGTACGCCCGTTGCCTCCCGAAGGGGCGCGCGGTGAGCCTGCGCGGTGTCGCCATCGTGCTCGCGCTTGTCGCGATCGGCGCCTTCGCGGCGCTGAACTGGGCCGCGATCACGACGCCGACCGCACTGTCGCTCGGCTTCGCGCAAGTGCAGGCGCCGCTGGGCATCGTCATGCTCGGGATCAGCGCGCTGCTGTGCGCGCTGTTCGTCGTCTATCTTCTCTTTCAGCAGGCTGGCGCACTGTTCGAGGCGCGGCGCTACGCGAAGGAGATGAAGGCGCAGCGTGAACTGGCCGAGAGCGCCGAGGCGTCGCGCCTGGCCGAACTGCGCGGCTTCCTCGAAGCCGAGATCCGGCGCCTCGAAAGCCAGGGCGCCGCCGGCGCGAAGGAGAGCGCGGCGCGCATCGACCAGCTCGGCGCGTCGCTGCGCGAAGCGCTCGACGATTCGACGCGCACCCTGTCGGCCTACATCGGCGAGGTCGAAGACAAGCTCGACCGCACGCTTGGCAAACCGCCGGGCTGAAGCGACGCCCGACGCCAGCGCGCGTTGACCGCGCCGCAACGCGGCCGAAGCGCCGCCGCGCCGCTCGTGGGCGATGGTCGAGTCGGGCATCCTCCTTCTCAACTGCTGGCTCGAGGTCAGCCCCGAGAAGCAGGAGCGGCGCTTGCGCGACCGCATCGACGATGGCCGCAAGACCTGGAAGCTCTCGCCGACGGACGTCAAGTCGTTCACCCGCTGGGACGCCTATACCGAGGCGCGCGACGAGATGCTGGCGGTCAGCCGATTCGTCGTGGGCGCCGTGGTGCGTGGCGCGCTCCGAGGACAACAAGCGGGTCCGGCTGAACGTCATCGGCCACCTCTTGTCGCAGGTGCCGGACGAGGATCTGTGGCGCGAGAAGGTCGAGCTGCCGCCGCGCAAGGTCGGCCGCGTAGAGGCGTCGGAGCACGCGGCAAGGGTCGCGCCGGAACGCTTCTGACCATCGCCCGGCGGTCGGCGCCATCATCGACGGCGGGCGCGCGAGGCAGGTCGTGCCGAAGGCGCTGGCCTACGCGACGGTTGTCGGGTTGCCGGTGGCGGTCGGCCTCCATACCGCGTTCGTGCCGATGCCCGTCCATGCGCTGCTCGGTTCGCCGCGCGTGCTCAGCGTCAGCTCGACGGCAACGCTCGCGATCCTGACCGGCACCCCGCTCGGCCGCGCGGTGCCGGACGGCGATCCGGCGCGCCTCGCGGCCGCGACGGCGACGCTCGCCGTGCTCGTCGGCGCGATGCTGCACGCGACGCTCGCGGCGGTGGTGATCGTCTATGCGGTCGGCCTCATCGCGCCGGCCGAGTTCCGCGCCATCCGCGGCGTGCGCACGATGGAGTTCCTCTGGACGCTCGTCGCCTGCGCCGGCGTGCTGATCTTCGGGACGCTGCAGGGCATCGTCGTCGCGATCCTGGCGCCGATGATCGGCCTGGCGAGCCAGGCGGCGCAGCCGCGCGTATCGGTCATCGCGCGCAAGCGCGGCAGCGACGTGCTGCGCCTGCGGTCACCTGCGAGCCTGGACGACGAACTCTTCGACGGCCCTCTGATCGTGCGTCCCGAGGGGCGGCTTGTCTTCGTCAACGCCCAGCCCGTCGCCGAGCGCATCCGCGCGCTCGTCGCCGAGCATGGTGCGCGCATCCTGCTGCTCGACATGAGCCGCGCCACCGATATCGAATACACCGCACTGCAGGCCTTGATCGAGGGCGATCGGCGCCTGGAGCAGGATCGCAGCGTCGAACTGTGGCTTGCCGGGCTCAACCCCGGCGTCTCCGAGGTGGTCGAGCACGCCGGCCTGGCCGCGCGCCTCGGCCCGCGGCGCCTGCACGTCAATACGCGCGAAGCGATCGCGCGCTTCGAGGCGGCCCGCGGCGCGATCCAGGCCTGACGCGGCTGTCGCGGCGTCCGGCTTCTGCGCCCGGCGGGTGGGCGCCGGGCCGGGGCGGCGAAGCCCGATTGGCCCGCGGCGCTGGACACTCCATCCCGCCGCAAGGGGCTGATCCGGTGCGGCCTGCAGTCTAGAGTGGGCGTTTCCATCGCCGCAGGAAGGCAAACCATGGCAGACCATTCGATCAAGGGCAAGACCGTACTCATCGCCGGCGGGGCGAAGAATCTTGGCGGCCTCATCGCCCGCGACCTCGCTGCGCACGGCGCCAAGGCGGTCGCGATCCACTACAACAGCGTGTCGAGCCAGGCCGACGCGGACAAGACCGTCGCCGCCATCCAGGCGGCTGGTGCCAAGGCGGTCGCCTTCCAGGCCGACCTGACGGGTGCCAAAGCGGTCGAGAAGCTGTTCGCCGATACGATCGCCGCCGTCGGCCGGCCCGATATCGCGATCAATACCGTCGGCAAGGTGCTGAAGAAGCCGATGGTCGAGATCAGCGAGGCCGAGTACGACGAGATGAGTGCGGTGAATGCCAAATCGGCGTTCTTCTTCCTGAAGGAAGCCGGCCGCCACGTCAACGACAACGGCAAGGTCTGCACCCTCGTGACCTCGCTGCTCGGCGCCTTCACGCCGTTCTACGCCGCCTACGAAGGCACGAAGGCGCCGGTCGAGCACTTCACGCGCGCGGCGTCCAAGGAGTTCGGCGCGCGCGGCATCTCGGTCACGGCGGTCGGCCCGGGTCCGATGAATACGCCGTTCTTCTATCCGGCCGAGGGCGCCGACGCGGTGGCCTACCACAAGACCGCCGCCGCGCTCTCGGGCTTCTCGAAGACCGGGCTGACCGATATCGAGGACGTCGTGCCCTTCATCCGCTTCCTGGTCTCCGACGGCTGGTGGATCACCGGCCAGACGGTGCTGATCAACGGCGGCTACACGACGAAATAGCGACGGCGCGCGCGCCGCGGGCAACTGTTCACGACGCCGCCGCGGCGCCATCATTGCCGGGCGCGGCCGCGGGGCCGCACATCCGAAGGGGCTGCGATGCATATGCTGTTGACGATCCTGGGCGGCGTGCTGCTGCTTGGCGTATTCATGCTGTTCGGCCACCTGTGGGGGGCGAACGCGCCGTCGGTCGCGCTCGCCGCCAAGGCCTTCATTCCGGCCTGGCTGGCGATGGCGATCGCCAATCTTCTCGTCGGCGTCCATCACGCCGGCTATACGGTGCGCGAGGAGCTGCCGATCCTGGGCATCGTCTTCGTCGCCCCGGCCGCGCTGGCGGCGCTCGCGATCTGGCATTTCTCCAAAGCCTGAGCGCGCGCGGTCGTCGCGTTCCGGCGCGGCGCGCGCCGCGCCCTCGCCAGCGACGAAGTCTTCGACCCCCGGTTCGGCGAATGCCTCGTCGCCACCGACCGGGCGACAGACATCGCGTACCCTTTGCGCGATGGACAAGCTCGATCAGTACCGCGTCTTCGTGCAGGTGGCCGAGATGGGCAGCTTCATCCGCGCCGCGCATGCCCTGCAGCTGCCGCGCGCCTCGGTGTCGGCCGCCGTGCAGCAGCTCGAAGCCCGGATGGGCACGCGGCTGCTGCATCGAAGCACCCGCCAGGTCCGCGTCACGCCCGACGGCGAGACGCTGCTCGATCGCCTGCGCACCCTGCTCGCCGACAGCGAAGAGATCGAGCAGATCTTCCAGTCGCAGCACCGGCAGGTCTCGGGGCGGCTGAACGTCGACGTCCCGAGCCGGATCGCGCGGCGTCTGCTGGCGCCGGCACTGCCCGCGCTCCTGGGGTGTCATCCCGACCTGAGGATCGCGCTCGGGTCGACCGACCGGGCGATCGACCTGGTGCAAGAAGGCGTCGACTGCGCGGTGCGCGTCGGCACCGTACAGGACAGCAGCCTCGTGGTGCGGCCGATCGGGCGCCTGGCGCTCGTCAACTGCGCGAGTCCGGCCTACCTGCGCGAGCACGGCGTGCCGGCCGATGCCGCGGCGCTCGCCCGCTCCCACATCGTCGTCGGCTATGCCTCGCCCGCGACCGGGCGCGAACTGCCCTGGGAGTTCGCCGACGGCGACGATGTGCAGCCCGTCGAGCTGCCCAGTCGCGTGATCGTCAACAATGCCGAGAGCTATATCGCCTGCTGCCGCGCCGGGCTCGGCCTGATCCAGGTGCCGCGCTTCGACGTGCAGCACCTGCTCGCCGCGGGCGAGCTGGTCGAGGTGCTGCCCGAGTGCCGGGCGCCGCCGATGAAGATCTCGATCGTCTATCCGCACCGCCGGCAGCGCTCGGCGAGGCTGATGGCGTTCTTCGAATGGTTCGAGACGCTGGTGCAGCCGCACCTCGCGTAGCGCAGCGCATCGGGCCATCGGACTGTCGCGCGCCGAACGCGCCACGCCGCGACGCCAATGTTCACCGCGGCGCGAAGGGTCCGCCTGGATGGAATTCGCGGGTCATTCGCTTGCCGCCCGCAAGGCATTGACCGACCGATGCTGCTGCAACCACGCGTCGCGCCGCGCGAACAGCCCCGGCAGCGCCGCGTTCGTCTCGCCGATGAACGCCGCCAGGTCGCCGCTCAGCAGCCGGCCCTCGTCGACGACGATGCGGCCGGCGACCATCGTCATGCGCACGTCGCCGCCCTGCGCCGCGAACACCAGGTTGTGGTGCAGGTTGGCGAGCCGCCCGCTGACGAGCGGCGTCATGCGCGGCGTATCGGTGCGCACGGCGATGATGTCGGCCTGCTTGCCCGGCTCGAGCGAGCCGATCGCGGCGTCGAGGCCGAGCGCGCGCGCGCCGCCGATCGTCGCCATGCGGCAGACGTCCCAAGAATCCATCGCCGCCGCATCGAGCTGGCTGAATTTGGCGAGCAGCGAGGCGACCTTCATCTCCTCGAACATGTCGAGGTTGTTGTTCTCCTTCTCGCCGTCGGTGCCGAGGCCGACCGCGATGCCGCGCGCGAGCATCTTCTCGACCGGTGCCGCGCCGCTGGCGAGCTTCATGTTGCTGACCGGGTTGTGCGCCACGCCGACGCCGCGCCGGGCGAGCAGCTCGATCTCGTCGTCGTCGACCCAGACGCAGTGCGCGAGCAGCACGCGGTGCGCGTCGAGCAGGCCGAAGCGCTCGAGCGCCTGCACCGGGCGCATGCCGTAGCGGCGCTGCGTCTCGCTCAGGTCGAACTGGCTTTCGTTGCTGTGCGTGTGCAGGCCGACGCCGTGCCTGCGGCTGAGCGCCACCGCGCGCGCCCAGGCGTCGGGCGTCGCATAGAACATGTGCTCGAGGCCGACCCAGACGCTGATGCGCCCGTCAGCGCGGCCGTGCCAGGCTTCGATCAAGGCCTCGTTGGTGTCCAGCGTCTCGAAGTAGTTGTGGTCGGGGTGCTCGCCGACGTAGGGCACGAGCACGGCGCGGATGCCGAGCTGCTCGGCTGCGCGCGCGCTGCCGTCCATGTAGCGCCACATGTCGACGATGGTCGTCGTTCCGGACAGCAGCGCCTCGGCGTAGCACAGCCGCGACGCGAGTGCCGCCTCGTGCGGCTGCAGCACGCGGTGCATCGGGTCGATGAACTGCTCGAGCCAGTCCCACACCGCCAGCCCCTCGGCGGTGCCGCGCAGCAGGCCCGAGTGCGCGTGCGTATTGACGAGGCCGGGCATCAGCAGCGCATCGTCGAAGCGCCGAACCGCGACGCCGGGGTGGGCCGACAGAACGCTGCCCGCGTCACCCACCTGCCCGATGCGGCCATCGGCGCCGACGAGCACCGCGCCGTCTTCGAGCAGCGGGTTGCCGGCGGTCATCGGCAGGACGAACCGGGCTTGCAGGATGAGCGGTGCCATGGAGCCTCCGAGCGCCGGCCGGCGCGATGCGATACGCGAGGCGGCGAGCGTACTTCAAGCCCGCCGCAACGTCAGCGGTCGGCGAAATCCCGCACCGCGGCCAGCATCTCCTGAACCCAGGGCGCCTTGCCGACCGCCTGCTCGATGACCCGCGCGCCGACCATCGCGGCGAACAGCAGCATCGCCGCTTGTCTGTCGTCGCCCGGCGCGCCGCGCTCGCCTTCGACGAAGCGTTCGAACAAGCCCTGCGTGCCGCAGGCGTAGGCCTCGGCCGCCCCGGCGGCAGAGTCGCTCGTCGTGACGTGCGGGGCGAAGGCGAGGATCGGACAGCGGCGCTCGGGGGCGCTGTTGCGCAGGTAGCGCCGGACGAGCTCGCTCGTCCTCGAGCCGCCCTTCGCGTCGGCCGCCTCGAAGACCTTCTCCCAGGTGTCGGCCGACTGGCCGAAGGTGCGCGCGAAGGCCTCCTCGATCAATGCGTCCTTCGACTCGAAGTGCTTGTAGAAGCCGCCGACCGTCATGCCGTTGGCCGCCATCACGTCGGCCACCGAAACGTTGTCGACGCCGCGCTCGCGAAACAGCGTGCACGCGCAGTCGACGATCCGCTCGCGGTTCTCGGCGGCCTTTTGTTGCGAAGATCGGCCCATGATGTCTACGCGGCCCTTCTGAAGACGAGCAGCTTGCTGGTCAGGCGCTGCACGACCTCGCCAAGCTGGTTCGAGGTCACGCTCTGCACTTCGACGATACCGCGGTCGGGCTTCGAGCGCGAAGGCGTGACGCCGAGCACCGTGCTCGTCACGCGCAGGCGGTCGCCCGGGCGCACCGCCTTCGGCCATGCGAGTTCAGCGCCGGCGCCGATCACGCCGCAGTCGAGAGGCAGGCTCTGCACCATGAGCCGCATCGTCAGCGCGACCGTATGCCAGCCGCTCGCCGCGAGCCCCTGGAAGAACGTGTTCCTGGCCGCCGCGTCGTCGAGGTGAAAGGGCTGCGGATCGAACTGGCGCGCGAAATCGACGATCTGCTCGGCGCTCAGCGTGATCGACTCGCTCTCGAAGACGTCGCCTGCGGCGAGATCGTCGAGGAACAGCGGCGGCGGCTTGCGGGAGGTCGGCATGGTAGGGGTCCTTTCGATCGAGTCGGCGGTACTTGCGCTATTAGATTATGCGTGCTATCTTTCGGCCGCGCAAGCCGGTTCCGGACGGGCCGTTTCGCACCAACCCTCTCGGCCTCTCACCTTCACTGCGGGAATGCGATGGACACCTCCTCCAGCCACAGGCTTTCGATGGCGCAGGTCCTGATCTGCGGCGGCCTCGTCGTGACGCTGTCGATGGGCATCCGGCACGGCTTCGGCCTGTGGCTGCAGCCGATCAC
>CALMIL010000141.1 GCA_937864005.1 uncultured Burkholderiales bacterium | reverse complement strand
GTGCTGCTGCTGTTCGTCGGCAAGACGTTCACGCGCCGCTTCGAGCTGCTGCGCCGCTACAGCATCCCGGAGCCGGTGCTGGGCGGGGTGGTCTGCATCGGCATCGTCAGCGCGGTGTACCTGGCGAGCGGCCTGAAGATCGACTTCCAGCTCGGCGTGCGCGACGTGCTGCTGCTCTATTTCTTCGCCGCGATCGGCCTCGGCTCCGACGTGCGCACGCTGCGCCGCGGCGGGTACCCGCTGGTTGTCCTGACCGTGCTCGCGGGCGGCTTCATCCTGCTGCAAAACCTCCTCGGCATGGCCGTGGCGAGCGGCTTCGGACTCGACCGCCGGGCCGGCCTGCTGACCGGGTCGATCTCGCTCACGGGCGGCGTGGGGACGACGCTCGCCTGGGTGCCGCATTTCGTGGAGCTGGGCATCACGAATGCCGAAACCATCGGCCTCGCCAGCAATATGGCGGGCCTGATCGCCGCCTGCGCGATCGGCGGGCCGATCGCCGCCTATCTGATACGGCGCCACAGCCTCGTGGCGTCCACCGAGGAAGAACTCGAAGTCGGCGTGCGCTACGCCGACGAGGAGAAGGCCCGCCTCGACTACAACAGCGTGCTGCTCGCGCTGCTGTGGCTCAACGTGGCGCTGATCCTCGGCCGCGGCGTGAGCAGCGCGATCACCCTGACCGGCCTGCGCATGCCCGACTTCGTGGGCGCCCTCGTCGCAGGCATCGTCTTGCGCAACGTGAGCGCGCAGTTCAGCAAACAGAAGGGCCAGTTGTGGCACTGGCAGCGGATGCGCGCCGGCGTCGCGCTGATCTCGGACCTCTGCCTCGGCATCTTCCTGACGATGGCGCTGATGGGCCTGCAGCTGTGGCAGATGCACGGGGTGGCAACGTTCGTGCTGACCGCGGTGTCGCTGCAGATCGTGATGGCGATCGTCTTTTCGCTCGTCGTGGTGTATGTATTCATGGGCCGCGACTACGAAGCGGCGGTGGTCGCCGCCGGCTTCGGCGGGATTTCGCTCGGCTCCACCGCGACCGCCATTGCCAACATGACCGCCGTCACCCGCGAACACGGCGCCGCACCGCGCGCCTTCATTGTCGTGCCGCTGGTCTGCGGCTTCTTCATCGATCTCGTGAACGCGCTCGTCATCGGCGTGATGGCGCGTTGATTGGCCGCAGCGGGAATGTCATGATGAGGCCCCTCTGCCATCGCTGGGACGATAGGGAGCGCCGGTCTGTCGGCCACGCTCATCCGGCATGTTGGTTCGGCCAAGTAAGGAGGACTGCCGTGGACTCATCCGTTTGGTCGCGTCGCCGCCTGTTGGCGACCTTCGGTACGCTGCCCTCGTTGGCGCTGGGTGGGCTGCCGTCCGCCGCGGTGTCGGCGGCGACGCGCACCGGCTTGCCGCCGGTCGCGCGCGTCGAACCCGTCAGCGAAACACTGTGGGGCGAGACGATCGTCGACCGCTACCGCTGGATGGAGAACCCGAAAGACGCGCAGTGGGAGCCGTTCATGCGCGGCCAGGCGGCCTATGCGCGCAGCGTGCTCGACAGCCTGCCCGGCCGCGCAGCGCTGCGAGAGCGTGTCGGAAAGCTCTCCGGCGGCCTGCCGATCGCACTGGCTCCGAAAGCGGCGGGCGAGCGCCTGTTTTACGAACTGCGGCCCGAAGGTGCGAGTCAATTCAAGCTTTACCTGCGCGAAGGCGAAAGCGGCGCCGAGCGGCTGCTCATCGACCCGACCGTCAAGCGCGAAGGCGGCGCCCATGTCTCGCTCGATTGGTGGGCGCCATCGCCCGATGGCCGTTACGTGGTGCATGGGCTGTCTCCGGCCGGCTCCGAGAACTCCGTCTTGCATGTGCTCGACGTCGAGACCGGCCAGCTGTTGCCCGAGCGTATCGACCGCACCCAGTACGCTTCGCCGAGCTGGCTGCCCGACAGTTCCGGCTTCTTCTTCAACCGGCTGGCCGAAGGCGGCAAGCTCGGCAGCGTCGACTACTACCTCGATTCGGTGACCTGGCTGCACCGCCTGCGCAGCGATCCGAAGGACGATGTCCGCGTGCTCGCCCGCGGGCAATACCCCGAAGTGGCGATCGAGCCCAGCAACTTCCCGTTTGTGGGCGCTGATCCCAGCTCGAATCACGTGATCGCGGTCCTCTTCGGTGGCGTGCGGCGCGAGAACCCGGTCTACACGGCGCGGCTCGACGACGTGCTGGCCGGCCGCCCGCGCTGGCTCAAGGTCTGCGACATCGAGGACGAAGTGGTCGATTCCGCGCTGCGCGGCGATGAGTTGTACCTTCTGACAACGCGCGACTCACCGAACGGCAAGCTGCTGCGCACCTCGGTGGCGGCACCCGACCTGGCCCGCGCGGCGGTCGTGGTGCCGGAAGGCAAGATCGTGGTCGAAGGCGTCTCGGCGGCGCGCGACGGCATCTATCTGCGCGACATGGACGGCGGCTACGGCAGCTTGCGCCGGCTTGCCAACGACGGGCGGCTGGCCGCCGTGCCGCTGCCCTTCGAGGGTTCCATCACGACGGTCAACACCACGACGCGCGCCGAAGGCGCCTGGCTCGACGGCACCGGATGGCTGCTGCCGCTCTCGGTCTTCCGCCACGATCCGGGCATCGGGCAAACACGCCAGGTGGCGCTGGCGCCGAAGACCAGCCTCGACTTGTCGAAGTATGAAGCCGTGCGCGGTTTTGCCACCGCGCGCGATGGAACGCGCGTGCCGCTTTCCATCGTCGCCCGCAAGGGACTCAGGCGCGATGGACGCAACCCCACGCTGGTGCAGGCCTACGGCGCGTACCAGATCGTTTCCGGGCCCTACTTCAACCCGCGGAGTCTGGCCTTTCTCGAACAGGGCGGCGTGCTGGCCACGGCGCACGTGCGGGGCGGCGGCGAGTACGGCAAACGGTGGTGGCGTGCCGGGCAGAAGATCAGCAAGCCCAATACCTGGCGCGACCTGATCGACTGCTGCGAAGAATTGGTGCGTCAACGCTGGACCAGCCCGAGACAGCTCGCGATCCAGGGCGGTTCGGCTGGCGGCATCACGGTTGGGCGCGCGATGACCGAGCGGCCCGACCTGTTCGCGGCCGTGATATCGAACGTCGGAATTTCCAATGCGCTGCGCGCCGAGTTTTCACAGAACGGGCCGCCGAACATCGACGAGTTCGGCACCGTGACCGAGCGCGTCGGCTTTCTGGGCCTCAGGCAGATGGACGCCTTGCACGCCGTTCGCGACGATGTGCGCTACCCGGCGGTCCTGCTGACTACCGGCATGACCGATCCTCGGGTCGAGCCCTGGGAGGTGGCGAAGATGGCGGCCCGCCTGCAAGCGGTGCCGGGGCGCGTGAACCCCGTCTTGCTGCGCGTCACCTTCGATGCCGGGCATGGCATGGGCTCGACCCGCGAGCAGTTCGACGCCGAGCGCGCCGACGAGTTCGCGTTCGTGCTTTGGCGTAGCGGCAATCCGGCCTTCAAGCCGCGGCGCGCCTGAGCGACGCGTCGGCAAAGACACACCCAGGGCTTGCCACGATTGCGTTGCTGCCCGGTGGTCACGACTGGCGGGGCGCCTTCAGTTGCAAGCGCCGCGGGTTCTTCCAGTCGTGCGACGCGCGTCGCGCTCAATCTCGCGCCGTGTGCCGCAGTCAACCCCTTGCGCCCGCAGGCTTGACGCCGGCCTCGTCGTCGATCGCCTTCTGCACCGCGCGATAGAACGCCTCGCGCGCGTCGCTCGCCGCGGGCTCGCTTGCGCCGCCGCCCCAGTCGGCGTTGGATGCGATGACGAGCTTGCGCACGGGGTCGATGAAGATGCCCTGGCCGAAGATGCCGCGCGCGGCGAAGGTGCCGTCGCTGTAGGTCCACCACTGAAAGCCGTAGCCGCGCCCCGGCTGGTTTATGCCGATGCGCTCGGTGGTCGCTTCGGCCAGCCAGTCGTCGGGCACGATGGCGCGGCCGTCGGCGCCGCGCGCGCCGTTCAGGATGAAGACGCCGAAGCGCGCGAAGTCGCGCGTCGCGGCCTGGATGCAGCAGCCGCTGATCTCCTTGCCGCTGCGGCTGAGCAGCCAGGTCGCCTGCTGCTCCATGCCGGCGGGTACCCAGATTTTCTCCGACAGATATTCCGCCAGCGGCTTCTTGATCGCCGCCGCGAGCACCTGGCCGACGAGGTTGGTCTCGCCGGTGCTGTAGTTCCAGCGTGTGCCGGGCGGCGCCACGCGCGGCAGGCGGCGAAGGTAGCTCACCAGCGAGTCGACGCCCTCCTCGGGCTGGTGGTTGTTGAATTTCGCGACGTCGGAGTTCGGGTCGCTGTAGTCCTCGTTCCATCCGACGCCGGAGGTCATCGTCAGCAGGTGACGCAGCGATACCTGCTCGTAGGCCGAGCCCTTGAACTCGGGAATGTAGTCGCTGACCTTGTCGTCGAGGCTGCGGATATGGCCGTCCTCGACCGCCGCGCCGACAAGCGTCGAGGTGATCGACTTCGCGACCGAGAAGCTCGTCCAGCGCCCCTGCGCGTCGAAGCCGAGCCCGTAGCGCTCGAGGCGCAGCTTGCCGTCGTGCACGATCAGGAGCGCCGCGCTGCGCTGACCGGCCATGTAGGCGTCCACATCGACCGGCAACGCAAGCGGCGGCCCCGGCGGCAGCGGCGACGGGGTGCCGCCGGCCGGCACCACGTGCGCCCTGGCGAGGAACGGGAGCCGGTCGAAGGCGCGAAATGCGGCGTCGCGCTGCGACTCGCTCCAGAACAGGACGTCGCTGTTGGTCGGCAGCGTCGCCAGCAGACCGCGCGTCTCCTTGTCCAGGCTGAACCAGCCAGCGGCCCCGGCCACCACGATCACCGCCAACGCGCCGAGCGCAATCTTCTTCAGCTTCATCCGGGCAAGCTTACACGCAGCGCGAACGGCGTCGGCCTCCGGCGCCACCCGATCGAAGATGAATCGCGGCAATGCGCGGCGTGCGCCATCGCCCCGCAGCGCCGACGCGGCGTCCGGATCTCGCTGCGTGCGAAGCAGTGGATGAGCCTGCCGACGCGCCGAATCCCTGTCCGTCGTGGCAGGGATACCGAGGCGCGTGTCCCGGCGGCAAAGCATCCACTGCAAACGTAAACAAAACTCATTATCATTCGCGCCTCGAGTCGCCAGCCACAGCCGCGCCCGCCGCGGATTTCCAGCCAGCCAACTCCGTCCATTCCCGCCCGCGCACAGCGTGGCGTGACATCACTCGACGATCGAAGGCTGGCAACGTGAACAGAAAAGACAGGATCCTGGGTTGGGCGTGCTGCGGCAGTGCGCTTTGGTGGCTGGCGCCGGCTCTGGCGCAGGCGCAGACGAGTCCGCAAGGACCGCAGACCCGGCTGCCCGAGGTCGCGGTCAGCGCGACCGGCTTCGAGGAGGACACAGCCGAGGTGCCGGCGACCGTCTCCACCATCGACGCGCAGCAGATCGACCGCGGCCTGGTGCGCACGCTGCAGGACCTGATCCGCTACGAGCCCGGCGTCTCGGTCAACAGCGACCCGAACCGCTTCGGCGCCAACAGCATCAACATCCGCGGCCTGGAAGGCAACCGGGTGCAGATGCTGGTCGACGGCATCCGCGCACCGAGCCTGTTCCAGTTCGGCATCGGGCCGTTCAACAACTCGACGCGCTCATTCGTCGACCTCGACAGCGTCAAGCGCGTGGAGATCCTGCGCGGCCCGGCCTCCAGCCTGTACGGCTCGGACGCACTCGGCGGCGTGGTCTCGTACATGACCAAGGACCCGCTGGACTATCTGGACCTGGCAGTCTCGCCGGTCTACGGCGCCTTCAAGAGCGCCTATGCCAGCGCCGACACCGGCTGGACCAATTCCGCCACCGCCGCCTACGGCACGCAGACGTGGCAGGCGATGGCGCTGTATACGTATTTCAGCGGCCACGAGCAGGAGAACATGGGCACGAACGGCACGGTCGGCCCGTTGCGCACCGAACCCAACCCGCAGGATATCCGCCAGCAAAACCTGCTCCTCAAGGGCGTCTTCCAGCCGGCCGACGGGCACCGCGTGCGTGCGGTCTACGAATGGTTCGACCGCAACAACGAGATCGACGTCCTGAGCCTGAACTCGGTCACGCCGCGCACCGCCAGCCTGAACGGCGACGACGAGAACAAGCGCCAGCGCTACAGCCTCGACTACGCCTATACCAATCCCGAGCGCGGCTGGCTCGCCGGCTTCAGCGCCAGCCTGTACCAGCAGACATCGACCACCGACTCGGCCTCGAACGAGACGCGCACCAGCACCACCACCGGCTGCTCGGGTGTCGCGCCGGGGAACAACACCTGCTTCATCCCGCGCCAGTTCGATTTCGAGCAGCGCATCACCGGCCTGACCGCGCAACTGGAAAGCCTGCTCGACGGCGAGCGCGCCCAGCACCGCATCCTGTGGGGCATCGACTATTCGGATACCGATTCGAGCGCGCTGCGCGACGCGACCGTCTACAACCAGACCACCGGAACCGAGAGCAAGACCCTGTCCGGCGAAACCTTCCCGGTGCGCGACTTCCCGAATACCAGCACACGGCAGTTCGGCTTCTACGTGCAGGACCAGATCTCGATGCTGAACGACCGCCTGATGGTCACGGCCGGGCTGCGCTACGACGACTACCAGTTGAAGGTCTATCCGGACGCGACCTACCTGGCCAATGTGCCGCCCGGCGTTCAGGCGGCCGACTTCTCCGACAGCGCCTGGTCGCCGAAGCTGGCGCTGATGTATCGCATCAGCCCGGATTTCAACGTCTACGGCAACTACGCCTTCGGCTTTCGCGCGCCGCCGTTCGACGATGTCAACGCGGCATTCCGCAACCCGATCCAGATGTACACGCTGATCCCGAACCCGGACCTGGTGTCCGAGACCAGCCGCGGCCTGGAACTGGGTTTCAAGGGCCGCGCCGACGAATCCAGCTACGCGGTGGCGGCCTTCTACAACCGCTACAAGAATTTCATCGATTCGCAGACCCAGCTCGACTGCCCGAGCAATCCGAACTGCGTGCCGGGCTATTTCGCGACCTTCCAGGCCACCAACCTGGCGCGCGTGCGCATCTATGGCGTCGAGGCGAAGGGCGAATGGGCGCTCGACCGCAACTGGGCGCTGGCCGGCAGCATCGCCTACGCCAACGGCAAGGACGAGGATACCAACGACCCGCTGAACAGCATCAACCCGCTGACCGCCGTTGCCGGCGTGCGCTACACGTCGTCGGCCGGCGACTGGGGCGGCGCGCTCAATATCACCGGCGTCTCGGGCAAGCGCTCGGCCACCGCGGCGAGCGGCGTCAAGCCGTTCCTGACGCCCGGCTTCGGCCTCGTCGACATCACCGGCTACTGGAATATCAACAAGCACCTGCGCCTGGCCGGCGGCGTCTTCAACCTCTTCGACAAGCAGTACTGGCTGTGGAGCAACGTCGGCCAGACCGGACTGAGCGCGGACTCTCCCTGGCTGGACCGCTACACCCAGCCGGGCATCAATGTTGCCGTCAACCTTCAACTCATCTACTGACCCAGGAGCTCCCCCATGCAAGCGACCGATACCGCCACCCCCGACCTCTACACGCGCTTCCTCGACATGCGCCGCACGCGCGGCCTGCGGCATCGCGCCGCGGCCCAGGCGCTGGGCGTGTCCGAAGGCGAGGCCATCGCCGCGGCGGTCGGCCGCGCCTCGGCGCTGCGCGCCGTGCGCCTGCGCGGGCCCTGGGCGGCGATGTTCGAGCAGTTGCCCACGCTCGGCCGGGTGATGGCGCTCACGCGCAACGAGGCCGCGGTGCACGAGAAGACCGGCGCCTACAAGGCGATGTCGCACGACGGGCCGGTCGGCCTGGTGCTGAGCGACGATATCGACCTGCGCATCTTCTACATGCACTGGGCACACGGCTTTGCGGTGACCGAGGAGACGGCGCACGGCGTGCAGCGCAGCCTGCAGATCTACGACGCCGCCGGCACGGCCATCCACAAGGTCTTCCTGAAGGATGACGCCGATCTCGGCGCCTGGGCCGCCTTCGTCGAAGCCCACGCCGACGCCGAGCAGACGCCCGGCGGCCGCTTCGAACCGGTCGCCGCGCGGCCGGCACCGGCCGCCGACGACCGCATCGATGTCGATGGCTTTCGCGCCGCCTGGCTGGCGATGGCCGATACGCACGAGTTCTTCCCGCTGCTGCGCCGCTTCGGCGTGGCGCGCACGCAGGCGCTGCGCCTGGCCCCCGACGGCATGGCGCGGCCGCTGCCCAACGATACGGTGCGCGCGCTGCTGCAGGGCGCGGCCGCGGCGGGCACCTCGATCATGTGCTTCGTCGGCAACGCCGGCATGATCCAGATCCACACCGGGCCGGTGAAGAAGATCGAGATCATGGGGCCCTGGATCAATGTGCTCGATCCCGGCTTCAGCCTGCACCTGCGCGAAGACCTGGTGGCGCACACCTGGCTCGTGCGCAAGCCGACGAACGACGGCATCGTCACTTCGGTCGAGCTCTTCGATGCGCAGGGCGAGACCATCGCCATGTTCTTCGGCGAGCGCAAGCCGGGCAAGCCGGAGATCCTGGCCTGGCGCGATCTGCTCGCCACGCTGCCGGGCATCGCGGCATGACGAGCCGGCGCCGCTTCGGCGCCGCGGGCCTTGGCGCCGCCGCGCTGGCTCTGGCCGGCCGGCCGCTGCGCGCCGAGCTGGCGCCGCTGCGCGTCGTCTCGGCGAACGGCACGCTGACCGAGATCGTCTTTCGCCTGGACGCGCAGGCGCTCCTGGTCGGTGCCGACACCACCAGCATCTACCCGGCGGCGGCCAGGGCACTGCCGATGATCGGCTATCCGCGCCAGCTCTCCGCCGAAGGCGTGCTGTCGCTACGGCCGACGCTGCTGCTCACCGCCGCCGAGGCCGGGCCGCCGACGGCGCTGCAGCAGCTGCGCTCGGCCGGTGTGCGCATCCTGCAGGCCGACAGCCACCACAGCATCGAGGCGCTGCGCGCCAACGTCAGGCTGCTCGCCGAGGCGCTGCAGCGCGCCGAACGCGGGCGCGCGCTCGATGCCGAGCTGCAGGCCGACTGGGCCGCCACGCAGGCGATGATCGTGCCCCGCAAGCCGGCGACGCGCGTGCTGTTCGTGCTGTCGCATGCCGCCAACCAGGTGCAGGTGGCGGGCGCCGGCACGGCGGCCGACGCCATGATCCGCTATGCCGGCGGCAGCAACGTGATGGCGAGCTTCGGCGGCTACAAGCCGCTCGCCGCCGAAGCGGCCGTGGCCGCCGCGCCGGACGTGATCGTGACCACCCAGCAGGGGCTGGAGGCGCTCGGCGGCGTCGACGCGCTGCTGGCGCGTCCCGGCCTGGCGCTGACGCCGGCCGGCAAGGCGCGCCGCGTCTACGGCCCCGACGCACTCGCCCTCCTCGGCTTCGGCCCGCGCCTGCCGCAGACGCTGCGCGAACTGGCCGTCGCGCTCGGCAAGGCGCCGGCATGAGATGAGCGTGATGCAACATACCGGCCCCGCGCTGCCGCTGCGCCCGGCGGGCGGCCCGGCGCGCGTGCCCGCGGCGTGGGCGCTGGGGGTGCTGCTGGTGCTGACGGCGGCCGGCGCGCTCTTCGCACTCGGCCACGGCGCCTACCGCATCGCGCCGCTGGACGCGCTGCAGATCCTGGCCGCACAGCTCGGCTGGCACACCGGCGCGGTGGATGCGCAACAGGCCGCGATCCTGCAATCGATACGCGCGCCGCGCGTGCTGCTGGCGCTGCTCACCGGCGCCGGGCTCGGCGTGTCGGGCGCGCTGATGCAGGCGCTGTTTCGCAACCCGCTGGCCGACCCGGGGCTGATCGGCGTATCCACCGGCGCGGCGCTGGCGGCGGCGGCGGTCATCGTGCTCGGCACCAGCGTGCTGCCGGGCGCCTCGCGCCTGCTCGGCGAATGGACGCTGCCGCTGGCGGCCTTCGGTGGCGCGCTCGCCTTCACGGCACTCGTCTACCGCATCGGCGCGGCGCGCGGCGCGCTGTCGCTGCCGCTCGTGCTGCTGGCCGGCATCGCGCTCAACGCGCTGGCGATGGCCGGGGTGGGCTTCCTGTCCTACCTGGCGACCGACGAGCAGTTGCGCAACCTGACCTTCTGGACCTTCGGCTCGCTGTCCGGCGCCACCTGGGTCTCGGTCGGCCCGGTGGCGCCGCTCGTGCTCGGCGCGCTGGCGCTGGGCTGCAAGCTGGCGCGGCCGTTGAATGCGCTGGCGCTGGGCGAGGCGCAGGCCGGCCACCTGGGCGTCGAGGTCATGCGCATCAAGCGCTTTGCCATCGTGCTGACCGCCCTCGCGGTCGGATCGCTGGTGGCGCTGACCGGGGTGATCGGCTTCGTCGGCCTGGTCGCGCCGCATGCGGTGCGCCTGGCCTGCGGGCCGGACCATCGCACCGTGCTGCCCGGGGCCGCGCTGCTCGGTGCGCTGCTCGTGGTGCTCGCCGATGTCGCCGCGCGCACCTGGGTCGCGCCGGCCGAGCTGCCGATCGGCGTCCTCACCGCCGGCCTGGGCGCGCCGTTCTTTCTGGCCTTGTTGCTGCGAAGGCGGCTGCAAGGGCTGTGAACGCGATGCTGCATGCCGACGGCCTGACGGCGCGCATCGGCGAACGCACGCTGCTGCAGGCGCTGCAGCTGCAGGTGGCGCCGGGCGAGACGGTGGCCGTGCTCGGCGAAAACGGCGCCGGCAAATCGACCTTGCTGCGTCTGCTGGCCGGCGAGCGGCCCGCGCCGCCGCTGCAGGTGCAAGGCGAGGTGCGGCTCGACGGCCGCGCGCTGCACCGCTGGCGCGCGCTGGAGCGCGCGCGGCGGCGCGCCGTATTGCCGCAGCGGCCCGAAGTGGCGTTCGCCTTCAGCGCCATCGAGGTCGCGCAGCTGGGCCGGCACGCGGCCGTGCAGCGCGGCAGCGCAGGCCAGGAATACGAGATCGCGGCCCAGGCGCTGCGCCTGACGGATGCCTGGCATCTGGCGGGGCGCGACGTCAATACGCTGTCCGGCGGCGAGCAGGCGCGCGTGCACTTGGCCGCTGCCTTTGCCCAGTTGTGGGAGGAGCAGGCCGACGGCCCGCGCTATCTGCTGCTGGACGAGCCCACCGCCGCGCTCGATCTGGCGCACCAGCACGGGCTGCTGCTGGCGGCACGCGCCTTCGCGGCGCGCCGCGGCATCGGCATCGTCACCGTGCTGCACGACCTCAACCTGGCGGCGATGTATGCCGACCGCGTGCTGCTGCTGCATCTGGGCCGCGTGCTGGGGCTGGGCCCGCCCGCTTCGGTGCTGAGCGAAGCCACGGTCGCCGCCGGCTTCGGCGTGCGAGCGCACGTTCTGGCCCATCCGCTGGCCGCCGCGCCGCTGGTGGCGACCGCCGCCGCGGCATGAACAAGGCGCCGGCCAGCCTGCAGCAGCTGACCGTGGTCGGCGCCGTGGCGCTGGCGCATGCGGCCGGCCTGTGGGCGCTGCTGGATCGCGCGCAGCGGCCCGCCGACGCCGCGCCCGCGCAGCAGACGGTGATGGTGATGCTGCTCGGCGAGCCACCGGCCGCGCTGGCTGCACCGCGCGCGGAGCCGCCGCAGCCGCCGCAACCCAGGCCGCGCGCGGCGCCCCCGGTTCCTCCCGAGCGAAAGCGCAGCCCGCCGCCACCGCCCGAGCCCCTGGTCGCCGCGGTGCCGGCCCCGACGATCGAGCCGGCGCCCGCACAGCCGCCGCCGCCGAGCACCGAAGCGGCGCCTGCGGCAACCCTGCTGGCCGCGGCCCCAGCCATCAATCCCGAGGGCAGGGCCGCGGCGTCGTGGCCGGTGACGCGCGCCGCGTCCGCGCCGCCTGCGCTACGCCGGATCGAAGCCGCGGACTACCTGCGTGCGCCGGTACTGGAGTATCCGAGCGCCTCGCGCCGCTTCGGCGAGCAGGGCAGGGTCGTGCTGCGCGTGCTGATCGGCACCGACGGCCACGCCGAGAAGATCGAACTGCACGAAGCCTCCGCCTTTCAACGCCTGAACGACGCCGCGATCGAAGCGGCGCGGCAGGCGCTGTACAAGCCGTATGCCGAGGACGGCGTCGCGCAGCGGGCCTGGGTCCTGGTGGCGTTGTCGTTTCAGTTGCAGCGCTGAGGCCGGCAAGCCGTGCGCGCGTTGTCGCGGTGCAGGCGCCAAAGCGCCGCCGGCGCATCGCGCGATCAGCGGGCCGGCGGGCTCGCGGCGGGTCCCGGGCCGTGCGCCGCCCGATCGACCGCCGCAGCCGGCTCCTGGCGCACACGCGACGGCGGCAGCAGCAACGCGAAACGCGAGCCCCGGCCCGGTTCGCTGTGGATATCGATCTCGCCGCCATGCCGCTGCACCACGTGCTTGACGATCGACAGCCCGAGGCCGGTGCCGCCGGTATCGCGCGAACGGCTGCCGTCGACCCGATAGAAGCGTTCGGTCAGCCGCGGCAGGTGCTCTCGCTCGATGCCGATGCCGGTATCGGCGACGCTCAGCACGCCCCAGCCGTCGTCCCGGACTGCCCATTGCACGTCGATGCGGCCGCCGGGCGGCGTATAGCGCACCGCATTGACGACCAGGTTGCCGAGCGCGCTGTGCAGTTCGGCTTCGCTGCCGGCGATCTGCGCCTCGCCGCCGGCGTCCAGATGCAGCTCGTGCCGCCCTTCGGACAGCGTGGCGGCGTCGGCCTGCGCGCGCTTCATCAGATCGGCGACCCGCGTCCAGCGGTCCGCCGGCGGGCGCGGGCTGCCCTCGAGTTTCGCCAGCGTCAGCAGATCGGCGACCAGCGACTGCATGCGCCGCGCCTGCGCCGCCATCAGCGCCAGCACGCGCGTGCGCTCGGCTTCGCTCAGCGGCAACTCGCTCATCGTCTCGACGAAGCCGGCCAGCACGGTCAGCGGGGTGCGGATTTCATGCGACACATTGGCGACGAAATTGCGGCGCATCGCTTCGGTGCGCTCGGGCTCGGTGATGTCCTGTGTCAGCACCAGTTTCAGGCCGTCGCCGTAAGGCTGGACGAGCGCCGAGATGCGCATGCCGCCGACGCCGGGGAAGGCCACCGGCTGGCCCGCGGGCCCGTGCAGCATGTGCTCGACGAAGGCCGGCGCGCGCACCAGGTTGGTCACCGGCTGGGCGAGGTCGCGCTGCGGGTCCAGCCCCAGATGATTGGCCGCGACGCGGCTGCACCAGGTGATCTGGTGGTTTGCGTCGAGCAGCAACACCCCGTTCGGCGAAGCCTCGACCGCGGCCAGGAACTGCGTCAGCCGCTGCTGCTCGTGCTCGATGCCCTGCTCGCGGCGGCGCAGCGCCTTTTGCATCTGATGGCCGAGCTCGCCCGCGCGACCCGCCAGTTCGGGCGGCCCGCCCTGCGCATCGCCGCGCAGCCAGGCCAGCAGCCGCCCGGCGCGTATCGACTGCGCCACGAGCAGCGCGCAAAGGCCGAGCGCGACGGCGCCCAGCAGCCCGGCCAGCAGCGTGCCGGACCACCAGGCGACGAGCATCCCCGCGGCCGCGCAGCCCAGCAGCAGGGCGAGCAGCGCGCCGAGCCGCAGCAGCCCCCTGCTCATCGGCGGGTGTCAGGCCGGCGCCGCGTGTGCCTGCTCGCTGAGGCGGTAGCCGGCGCCGCGCACCGTTTCCACCAGGTGCGCGCAGTGCGCCACCGACAGCGCATCGCGCAGCCGCTTGACATGGACGTCGACCGTGCGTTCCTCGATGAAGACGTGATCGCCCCAGACGCGGTCGAGCAGTTGCTGGCGGCTGTGCACCCGCTCGGGGTGCGTCATCAGGAAATGCAGCAGCTTGAACTCGGTCGGGCCGAGGCGCAGCTCGTGGGCCGCATCGCCGTGCTGCCACGTCACGCGGCGGGTGGACGGGTCCAGCCGCAGCCCGGCCATCTCGACCGCCGCATCGAGCGACTGCGGCGCCTTGCGCCGCAGCACGGCACGCATGCGCGCCATCAGTTCGTGGGTCGAGAACGGCTTGGCCAGGTAGTCGTCGGCACCGGCATCCAGGCCGGTGATCTTGTCGGCTTCCTCGGCGCGCGCCGTCAGCATGATGATCGGCAAGTCCCGCGTGCGGGTCGCCTCGCGCCACTGGCGCGCCAGGCTCAGGCCCGACAGGCCGGGCAGCATCCAGTCCAGCAGCACGAGGTCGGGCAGCACGGCATCGATCTCGGCCTGCGCCTGGGCGGCGTCGCCGGCCAGCGTGACCTCATGGCCGGCGTGGCGCAGGTTGATCGCCACCAGTTCGGCGATGGCCGACTCGTCCTCGACGACCAGGATGCGCGCCATGGCGCCTCAGCGCACCATCGATTCGACCGAATCGACCGGGTTGTGGCGCACGTCGGTGCCCTTGACGACATAGATCACCGCCTCGGCCAGGTTCTTGGCATGGTCGCCGACGCGTTCGATCGCCTTGGCGACGAAGACGAGGTCGATGCTCGCCGAGATGGTGCGCGGGTCTTCCATCATGTAGGTGATCAGCTTGCGCATCAGGCCCTCGAACTCCCGATCGATCTGGTTGTCGGATTTCAGCACCTCGAGCGCCTTGGCCACATCGAGCCGCGCGAAGGCGTCGAGCGCCTTGCGCAACTGGTTGACGGCGAGCGTCGACTCGTAGTCGAGGTCGGCCAGCAGCACGCGCAGCCGGCTCGACACGCCGGCGTCGAGCAGGCGCTGCACGGTGCGCGCGATGCGCGCTGCCTCGTCGCCGCCACGCTCGAGGTTGGCGATCGCCTTCGAGATCGCCATCAGCAGACGCAGATCGCGCGCCGTCGGCTGGCGCCGCGCGATGATGGTCCACAGATCGTTGTCGATCTCGACCTCCATCGCATTCACGCGCTCCTCGGCCGACATGACCTGCGCCGCCGTCTCGTGGCTCAGGTTGGACAGCGCATAGACCGCACGCACGACCTGCGACTCCACGAGGCCGCCCATCTCGAGCACGCGGGTGGAGATCGCGCTGAGTTCGGCGTCGAACTGCGAGGAAAGATGTTTGCCGTTCATTGCTGCCGCCTCATCCGAACCTCCCGGTGATGTAATCCTCGGTGTCCTTCTTCTTCGGGCTCATGAACAGATCCTTCGTCGGGCCGAACTCGATCAGGTCGCCGAGGTACATGTAGGCGGTGTAGTCCGAGGCGCGCGCTGCCTGCTGCATGTTGTGGGTGACGATCGCCACCGTGTAGTCGGACTTCAACTCGTGGATCAGCTCTTCGATCTTACCGGTGGAGATCGGGTCCAGCGCCGAGCAGGGTTCGTCCAGCAGCAGCACCTCGGGCCTGACCGCGATGCCGCGCGCGATGCACAGCCGCTGCTGCTGCCCGCCGGACAGCCCGGAGCCGCTCTGGTCGAGCTTGTCCTTGGTCTCGTTCCACAGCGCCGCCTTCTTCAGCGCCCACTCGACGCGTTCGTCCATCTCGCTGCGCGACAGCGTCTCGAACAGCTTCACGCCGAAGGCGATGTTGTCGTAGATCGACATCGGGAACGGCGTCGGCTTCTGGAACACCATGCCGACCTTGGCGCGGATCAGCGTCACGTCGTCCCTGCTGGTCAGGATGTTCTGGCCGTCGAGGTTGATCTCGCCCTCGGCGCGCTGCTCCGGATACAGCTCGAACATGCGGTTGAAGGTGCGCAGCAGCGTGCTCTTGCCGCAGCCCGAGGGACCGATGAAGGAAGTCACCTTGCGCTCCGGGATGTCCAGGTTGATGTTCTTCAGCGCCTTGAACCCGCCGTAATAGAAGTTCAGATTGCGCACCGACAGCTTCACTCTCTCGGTGGCGGGCAGTTCGGCCTTGACGTACATGATGGGAGGCTCTCGCTCAATGTTTGCTCTTGAACAGGACGCGCGCCAGGATGTTCAGCAGCAACACACCCAGCGTGATCAGGAACACCCCCGCCCAGGCCAGCTTCTGCCAGTTCTCGTACGGGCTCATCGCGAACTTGAAGATCGTCACCGGCAGGCTCGCCATCGGCTGCGTCAGGTCGCTGGTCCAGAACTGGTTGGACAGCGCGGTGAACAGCAGCGGCGCCGTCTCGCCGGCGATGCGCGCCAGCGCCAGCAGCACGCCGGTGATGACGCCGGCGCGCGCCGCCTTCAGCGTCACCGACGAGACCACCTTCCACTTCGGCGTGCCGAGCGCGTAGGCGGCCTCGCGCAGCGCGTTGGGGATCAGCGCGAGCATGTTCTCGGTGGTGCGGATGACGACCGGGATCACGATCAGCGCCAGCGCCAGAATCCCGGCGAAGCCCGAAAAACCGCGCAGCGGCGCCACCACCACGGCGTAGATGAACAAGCCGATGACGATCGACGGCGCCGACAGCAGGATGTCGTTGATGAAGCGCACCGCGCTGCCGAGCCAGGTCTTCTGGCCATACTCGCCCAGGTAGATGCCGGCGAGTATCCCGATCGGCGTGCCGAGCAGCGTGGCGAGCAGGACCATCACCGCCGAGCCGAAGATGGCGTTCGCCAGGCCGCCGGTTTCGGCCATCGGCGGCGGCGTCATCTGGGTGAAGACCGAAAGGCCGATGCCGCCGATGCCGAGCCAGATGGTCTCGAACAGGATCCACGCCAGCCAGAACAGGCCGAAGCCCATGGCGCCCATCGACAACGCCAGGGCGATCGCGTTCGTGCGCTTGCGCGCACGGTGCCTGGCCATCTTGCGGGCGGACGGCGCCGCGCTCGAAGCACCCGAAACGGGTGCGGCGGCGCTCATGTACGGCTCCCTTCGTTGCGCTCCAGCCGCGACAACAGCAGCTTGGACAGCGCGAGCACGACGAAGGTGATGAAGAACAGCACCAGCCCCAGATAGATCAGCGATGCCTGGTGCAGCCCGGCGCCGGCTTCGGCAAACTCGTTGGCCAGCGCCGAGGTGATGCTGTTGGCCGCCTGGAACAGCGACAGCGAATCGAGCTGGTTGAAGTTGCCGATGACGAAGGTCACGGCCATGGTCTCGCCGAGCGCACGGCCGAGGCCGAGCATGATGCCGCCGACCACGCCGGTCTTGGTGTAGGGCAGCACCACCTTGGAGACCACCTCCCAGGTCGTCGCGCCCAGCGCATAGGCCGACTCCTTGAGCATCGGCGGCGTTACCTCGAATACGTCGCGCATCACGGAGGCGATGAACGGGATGATCATGATCGCGAGGATGATGCCGGCCGACAGGATGCCGATGCCCACCGGCGGCCCGGAGAACAGCGCGCCGAGCAGCGGCACATCGCCGAACAGCGACTGCAGCGGCATTTGCACGTAGGTCGCCAGGATCGGGCCGAAGACCAGCAGGCCCCACATCCCGTAGACGATCGACGGCACCGCCGCGAGCAGCTCGATGGCGATGCCCAGCGGGCGCTTGAGCCAACCGGGCGAGAGCTCGGTGAGGAACATCGCGATGCCGAAGCTCACCGGCACGGCGATCAGCAGCGCGATGATCGACGTCATCAGCGTGCCGTAGATCATCACCAGGCCGCCGAACTTCTGCTGCACCGGGTCCCACTCGCTGGACCAGAGGAAGCCGAGGCCGAACTGCTTGATGGCCGGCGCGGCGCCGATCAGCAGCGAGACGATGATGCCGGCCAGCAGCAGCAGCGTCAGCCAGGCCGCGCCGTGGGTGAGCAGCGAAAACAGCGGGTCGGCCCACGGCGCGACGCGGCGGCGCTCGGGCGGACGCCCACGCGGAGTCGTTCGCTGCATGGCAGCCTTGGCGTCGTAGGGGTTGGCGGGAAGTGTAGCGGCCACGCGGCCTCCGGGCGTTCAGCGGCTGATGGGAGCAGGGCCGCGCTTCAGTTGGCGGCGATCGGCTTGCCGGCGGCGTCCTTCAGGTTCTCGGCCCAGAGCTTGCGCGACAGGTCCTTCACCTTGGCCGGCAGCGGCACGTAGTCGAGTTCCTCGGCGGCCTTGTCGCCGTTGCCGTACGCCCAGTCGAAGAACTTGAGCGTATTGTTCGCCGAGGCCGGCTTGTCCTGCGTCTTGTGCATCAGGATGAACGTGGCGCCCGTGATCGGCCAGCTGCCCTTGCCCGGCTGCTCGGTCAGCACCTGGTAGAAGCTCTTGGACCAGTCGGCGCCCGCGGCCGCGGCCTTGAAGGCATCGTCGTCGGGGTTGACGAAAGCGCCTTCCTTGTTGCGCAGCAGCACGTGACTCATCTTGTTCTGCTTGGCGTAGGCGTACTCGACGTAGCCGATCGAGTTGGGCAGGCGCTGCACGAAGGCGGACACGCCCTCGTTGCCCTTGCCGCCGGCGCCGGTGGGCCAGTTCACCGCCGTGCCTTCGCCGACCTTGGCCTTCCACTCGGGGTTGACCTTGGAGAGGTAGTTCGTGAACAGGAAGCTCGTCCCCGAACCGTCGGCGCGGCGCACCACGGCAATCGCGTCGCCCGGCAGTGCCAGACCCGGATTCAGCGCCGTGATCGCCGGATCGTTCCACTTCGTGATCTTGCCCAGGTAGATATCGCCGAGCACGGCACCGGTCAGCTTCAGCTGCCCCGGCGCGATGCCCTTGATATTGACCACCGGCACCACGCCGCCGATGACGGTCGGGAACTGGATCAGGCCGTCCCTGGCCAGTTGCTCGTCGGTCAGCGGCGCGTCGGACGCGCCGAAGTCGACCGTCTTCGCGGTGATCTGCTTGATGCCGGCGCCGGAGCCGACCGATTGGTAGTTGATGCGCGCGCCGGTCGCCTTGTGGTAGGCGTCGGCCCACTTGGCGTAGACCGGCGCCGGGAAGGATGCGCCGGCACCGGTCACGTCCTGGGCCAGCGCCGCACCGGACAGCAACAGCGCGGCCGCACCGGCCGCGGCACCGCGAAGGAATCGATTCAGCATGGTTGTGCCTGTAGTGAAGTGTTCGATGCCTTCACTGTAGGCAGCGTCTGTGACGGCTTCGTGACAGTCCGGCGGCCCGGTCGGAACGTCATGCAAGCGTCATCCAGCCGTCACATGCCCTGCCGCGCGGGGCAGGGCATGGCGTTCGTCACGGTGTCGCGAACTGCGGCGGCGGTGCCTGCACGATGGGTGCTGCGGCGGCGAGAATCTCGCGCGCATCGCGGCTGCGCGGCGGGTAGATGCGCTCGCGGTTGATGAGCCGCTTGGTCTTCTTCGCCGCGGCGCCGGTCGTGACGACGTGGCGATCCCAGCCCTCGGTATAGACCGCGCCCCAGGCGCCGAGATCGAGAATCGTCGTATACCAGTCGATGCGCAGCGCAAGCATCGGCAGGCCGAGCAGGTCGCAGACGGCGTTGTGGCCGGCGAAGCGGCCCATCGGCCGACCGTGCTGGCACGACATGACCGAGGCATGGCTGTCGTCGAGCAGGGCCGACGCGACATCGCCCGCGGCGAAGACGCCGTCCATCCCCTTCACCTTCAGGTGCGCGTCGACCGGAATGCGGCCGAAGCGGTCGTGCGCCACCGCAAAATCCGCGGTCAGCGGATGGGCCCGCATGCCGCCGCACCAGACGACGGTTGCCGCCGCGATCTTCTCGCCGGTCGAAAGCGTCGCGCCAGCGGCGTCGATCGCCGCAACGGCAACGCCGGTGCGCGTCTCGATGCCGAGCTGAGCGAGCGCCGCGCCGATCACCGCGACCGCGCCCGCGCCCATGTTGGAGCCGATGTGCTCGCCGTGATCGGCGAGGATCACGCGCGGCGGCGCACCGGCCGCATCGCCCGCGGACGCGATCGCCGCGCGCAGCTTGGCGGCAATCTCGGTCGCCGTCTCGACGCCGGTCAGCCCGGAGCCGACGACGAGCGCCGTATAGCGCCCCTCCGAGTCCGCGCGCGACGGCAGCGCGGCGATGTGGTCGTTGAGCCGCTGCCCGGCGGCCCAGGTGTCGACATCGAGCGCATATTCGGCGATCCCCGGCAGCGCGGGTCGCGCGAGGCGGCTGCCGAGGGCGAAGACGAGACGGTCGTAGTCGAGCCAGCGCTGCGCGGAGCCGCTTTGCACGCCGACCTGCCGATGCGCGAAGTCGAGTTCCGTCACCTCGGCCTCGATGCGGGCGACGCCGATCGGGCCGAGCACATCGTCCAGCGGCACGCGCGCGTCGCGCAGGTCGGCTTCGTAGTTGCGCACGCGGATGCAGTGCCAGGCGTCGCGGTTGACCAGGGCGACTTCGACCTCGCGCGGGCCGACCCCGAGTTCGTCGAGCTTGCGCGCCGCGCCGACCGCGCTCCAGAGGCCGGCAAACCCGCCACCCAGCACGAGGATTCGCTTCATCGCCTCACCCTTCCATCGCGTGCAGGAACCACCGGTTCAATATACGCCCCGCACCAAGGCACCGGCGCTGGCCGGGGCTTGCCTGCGACCCGACGCTGTCCGGACACGGGCGGCTCTTCGGGGCGGGCGCCGCTCGATCAGCCCGATACGTTTTCGCGCGCCTGCAGCGGCGGCGGCAGCGCGTCGCCGGCCTGGCGGCGGCGAAACAGCGCGGCACGCGCGAGCACGACGGTGGTCACCGGCGCGGTGATCGACAGCACGATGATGATCAGCCACACGTGCAGCGCCAGGCCGCCGCCGCGGCTGCTGAAGTGGATGATCGAGGCCAGCGTGACGATCCACGCCGCGAGCGTCGAGGCCAGCGCCGGCGCGTGCATGCGCGAGAAGAAGTCCGGCAGGCGGCGCAGCCCGAGGGCGGCGATCAGCACCACGACCGCGCTGGCGAGCAGCAGCAGCGCGACCACGATCTCGGCCAGCGGCGGCAGCCCGAGGCCCGCGGTCATTCGATCGCCTCGCCGCGGAGCAGGAATTTGGCGAGCGCGACCGAGGCGACGAAGCCGAACAGCACCATCAGCAGCGCCGCTTCGAAGTACATCTGGCTGTCGGCGCGAATCGCCAGCACGAGCATCACCAGCATGCCGACCACGTAGAGGAAGTCCAGCGCCAGCACGCGATCCTGCGCGGTCGGGCCGCTGGCCAGGCGCAGCAGTCCGATCAGCATCGCCAGCGCGTAGAGCAGCAGCGTCGCGCCGATCGCGACCGAAAGCAGCAGGCTCATTCGAAGATCTCCTTCAGCGGATGTACGTAATCGGCGGTGAACTGGACGATGAAAGCGGCCTCGTCGTCGAGATCGAAGACGTGCAGCAGCAGCGCGCTGCTGTCGGGCGCGAGCTCGCTCCAGACGGTGCCGGGAATCACCGTCGTGATCATCGCCAGCGCCGCCAGCGCATGCGGGTCGCGCAAATCGAGCGGCAGCACGACGAAGACGCCGTGCGGCGGATGGCGCCGCGCCCGCACCACGCCGACGCCCACCTGCAGCGCCGACGTCAGCACGTGCAGCCCGACGCGAGCGATCAGCCGCGCGAGTACATCCAGCCGGCGCAGCGGCCCGGGCGTGGGGCGCAGCGGGCGCGCGAGCAGCGGCATCGCGACCGCCACACCCAGGCCGAGCAGCATCTGGCCGATGCCCAGGCTGCGCGTCAGCAGCAGCCAGCCGCCGAACAGGCCGAGCGACAACCAGGGCGAAGGCAGCCAGCGCTTCATGGCATCGGCAGCGCGGGTTGCGCCAGCGGCCGCGTCGCCATCACCGCATCGATGTAGTACACCGGCTCGCTCAAGCTCCGCGCCGCGGCGCCGGTGTAGCGCAGCAGCGTATCGCCCTGCACCGCCAGGCCGACCAGCAGCAGCACCAGCGTGGCGATCGGCAGCGACTCGGCGACCCGCAGGCGCGGCGCGGGGCGATCGCCGACGGTCCAGAAATGGCGGATGCCGACCCGCATCAGCGCCATCGCCGCCAGCAGGCCAGAGCCGATCAGCAGCCCGAACAGCGTCCAGGCGGCCCGCGTGCCGATATCGAGCAGCGGCATCAGCAGCGCCAGTTTGGCGACGAAGCCCGACAGCGGCGGCAGGCCGGCGATCACCAGCGCGCAGATGGCGAAGGACAGGCCGAGGAAGGCAAGCGCCGCCGGGATCGCGCGGCCGAAGAGCGCCTCCTCTTCATCGTCGAGGTTGATATTCTGCGGCGGCTCGTTGTCGAGAAAGGCCGGCAGCGCGTAGTTGCCGTCGTCGATCTGCTCGGGCCCGACTTCCACCTGACGGCTGCGCTCGAGCAGTTCGACGAGCAGGAACAACGCGCCGCCCGCCAGCGTGGAGGTCACCAGATAGAACAGCGCGCCCGCCGCCAGCGCCGGCACGCCGAAGCCGATCGCCGCGATCAGCGTGCCCGACGAGGCGATCACGCTGAACCCGGCCAGGCGCGCGAGTTGCTGCGAGGCGAACATGCCGACGGCGCCGAATGCCAGCGTCGCCAGGCCGCCCCAGACCAGCACGCTGCCGCCGAATACCGGCGCCAGGCCGTCGCCGCTGCCGGGAAAGCACAGCGTCCACAGCCGCAGCACTGCGTAGACGCCGACCTTGGTGAGAATCGCGAAGACCGCCGCCGACGGTGCGCTGGCCGCGGCATAGGCCGGCGGCAGCCAGAAGTTCAGCGGCCACAGCGCCGCCTTGGCCAGAAAGGCCGCCGCCAGGATCGCCGCGCCGGCATGCAGCAGGCCGCGGTCGGCTTCGTGCACCAGCGGGAGCTTGCGCGCGATATCGGCCATGTTGAGCGTGCCGGTCACGCCGTAGATCACCGCCACGCCGATCAGGAACAGCAGCGACGCGAACAGGTTGATCGCGATGTAGTGCAGCCCGGCGCGCACCCTCGTCGCCCCGCCGCCGTGCAGCAGCAGCCCGTAGCTGGCGGCCAGCAGCACCTCGAAGAAGACGAACAGGTTGAACAGATCGGCGGTGAGGAAGGCGCCGTACAGGCCCATCAGCTGCAGCTGGAACAGCGCGTGAAAGTAGACCCCGGCGTGCTGCCAGCGCGCCAGCGCGTACAGCAGCGCGGCCAGCCCGACGCTCGCGGCCAGCACGCACATCAGCGCCGACAGCCGGTCGGCGACGAGCACGATGCCCTGCGGCACCGGCCAGTTGCCGGGCAGGTAGACGGCGAAGGCCTGCGGCACGGCTTGCGCGCCGACGCGCAGCAGCAGCACGATCGCAAGCAGCAGGCCGAGCGCGGTCGACGCGACGTTGATCGCCGCCTTCAGCGATCGCCGCGTTTCGCTCAGCAGCAGCATCGCCGCAGCGGTGGCCAGCGGCAGCAGCACCGGCGCGACCACCAGGTGGGGCGAGTCGAGCAGCGCGATCACGGCGCTTCCTCGCTGCCGTCGACGTGGTCGCCGCCGGAGAGTCCGCGCAGCGCCAGCAGCACGACGAGGAACAGCGCCGTCGTCGCGAAGCCGATGACGATCGCCGTCAGCACCAGCGACTGCGGCAGCGGGTCGCTGTAGTTCGCCAGGTTCGCCACGAGGCCGGGCTTGACGATCGGCTCCTTGTCCACCGCCAGGCTGCCGACGCTGAAGATGAACAGATTTACCGCATAGCCGAGCAGCGCCAGGCCGATCAGCACCTGGAAGGTCCGCGGCCGCAATAGCAGCCAGACGCCGGCGCCGGCCAGCACGCCCACCGCGAGCGAGAGGATGAGTTCCATCAGGGCGCGCCCTCGTCGTCGGCCGCCGCCTGCTGGCGCCGCGCGCGCAGCGACTGGTGCGCGATCGCCGTCAGCAGCAGCAGCGTCGAGCCGACCACGACCGCGAATACGCCCAGATCGAAGATCGCGGCACTCGGCAGGTGCACCTCGCCGACCAGCGGCCAGTGCACATGCGCGGTGTGCGTGGTGAGGAACGGGTAGCCCGCGGCGAGCGACCCGAGGCCGGCGAGCAGTGCCAGCAGCAGCCCGACGCCGATCCAGCGCGGCGGCCGCAGATTCAGCCGCGCCTCGACCCAGCGCGTGCCGCCGACCATATATTGCGCGATGAAGGCGATCGCCAGCACCAGCCCGGCGACGAAGCCGCCGCCGGGCTCGTTGTGGCCGCGCATGAAGAGGTGAAAGGCGAACAGCCCCGCCACCGGCAGCAGCAAGCGCACCAGCACCGCCGGCACTTCCAGATAGCGCTGGCCGTCGTCGTCCTCGGACTCGCCGCGCAGGTCTGCACCGCGCTCGATGCGCTGCTGCGGCGGCCGGTCGATCACTTCGAGCGGCGGGCGAAAGCGCCGCAGCAGCGCATAGACCGTGAGGCCGACGATGCCCAGCACCGTGATCTCGCCCAGCGTGTCGAAGGCGCGGAAGTCGACCAGCATCACGTTGACGACATTCGTTCCGCCCCCGGCGGGCAGCGCCTGTTCGATGAAATACGGCGAGATCGACAGCGGCGTATGCCGCGTCAGCAGCGCATACGACAGCGCCGACAGGCCGACGCCGATCAGCAGCGCGAGGCCGAAGTCGCGCCGGCGCCGCCACCACGAACGCCGCGCAACCTGCAGGTTCACCTCGGGCTCGCGCTTGGGCATCCAGCGCAGGCCGAGCAGGAACAGCACCATCGTCACGACTTCCACCGCGAGCTGCGTCAACGCCAGGTCCGGCGCCGAGAACCAGGCGAAGGTGATGCACATCACCAGGCCGACAACGCCCAGCAGCGTCAACGCTGCGAGGCGGTGGAACTTGGCCTGCCAGGCGGCGCCGAGGGCCGCCACGCCACCGATGACCCACAAGACGACGAAGTCCGGCGTCGCCGGCACGCGGGCACGGTCGCCCCAGGTCAGCGGCACGATCAGCGCCGAGGCGAGGCCGGTGAGGCCGGCGATCACGACCATCAGCAGCAGTTGAGGCTGCAGCCGCCGCGTGCTCGAAAGGCGAAGCAGCCTGCGCGCCAGCCCCGTCGCGAAGGCGAGCGCGCGATGAAACAGGCGCTGCCCGTCCAGACCGGCCAGGAGCGGCGTGCTGCCGACGCGCATGCGCAGCGCGGCCGCGAAGCGCACATACGCGAGCAGACCGAGCAGGGTGGCGGCCAGGCTCATCACCAGCGGCTTGTTCACGCCGTGCCAGACCGCCAGGCTGTAGGCGGGCAGCGTGCCGCCGACGACCGGCTGCGCCGCGCTGGCCAGCAGCCAGCCGATAGCCCAGGCCGGCACCGTGCCCACCACGACGCAGACCAGCACCAGCAGTTCCACCGGCACGCGCATCCAGCGCACCGGCTCGTGGGGACGGCGCGGCGTATCGTCCAGCGTCGGGCCGAAGAAGACATCGTGGCCGAAGCGCAGCGAATACACGACCGCGAATGCGCCGGCCAGCGTGGCAAGTGCCGGCAGGCCGTATTCGACCGGCGGCTGCCCGCTCACGAATACGGTCTCGGCGAAGAACATCTCCTTGCTCAGGAAGCCGTTGAGCAGCGGCACGCCCGCCATCGCGGCACACGCGACGATGGCGAGCGTGCCGGTGACCGGCATCGCGCGGTACAGGCCGCCGAGGCGGCGCATGTCGCGCGTGCCGGTCTCGTGATCGATGATGCCGACCGCCATGAAGAGCGACGCCTTGAAGGTCGCGTGGTTCATCATGTGAAAGACCGCGGCCACCGCGGCGAGCCTGCTGTTCAACCCGAGCAGCAGCGTGATCAGCCCGAGGTGGCTGATGGTCGAATAGGCCAGCAAGCCCTTCAGGTCGTGCTGGAACATCGCCACGTAGCTGCCCAGCAGCAGCGTGGCGAGTCCGGCGCCGCCGACGATCCAGAACCAGGCGTCGGTACCGGCGAGCACCGGCCACAGCCGCGCGAGCAGGAAGACGCCGGCCTTGACCATCGTCGCCGAGTGCAGGTAGGCCGATACCGGCGTCGGCGCCGCCATCGCGCGCGGCAGCCAGAAGTGGAACGGGAACTGCGCGCTCTTGGTCAGCGCGCCGAGCAGGATCAAGGTGAGCGCGAGCGGGTACATCGGATCGGCGCGCACCGTATCGCCGGCGCCGAGCACGGCGTCGAGATCGGTGCTGCCGACGATGTGGCCGAGCAGCAGCACGCCCGCCAGCAGGCAAAGCCCCCCGCTGGCGGTGACGGTGAAGGCCATGCGCGCACCGCGCCGCGCATCCTTGCGGTGCGTCCAGTAGCCGATCAGGAGGAAGGAAAAGACACTCGTCAGCTCCCAGAACAGCACGAGCTGGATCAGGTTGCCCGACACCACGACGCCGAGCATTGCGCCCATGAAGCCGAGCAGCAGCGAATAAAAGCGTGCGGCCGGATCCTCGGGCGAAAGATAGTAGCGGGCATACAGCACCACCAGCAGGCCCATGCCGCTCACCAGCACCGCGAACATCCAGGCGAAGCCGTCGAGCCGCACGATGATGTCCACGCCCAGGTTGGGCAGCCACGGCAAGCGCTCGCTGACCACGCCGCCGTGGGCCACGTCAGGATAGAGCAGCACGAGCGGCACGACTACCGCCGCAGCAATGAATGCCGCCCACAGCGATTCCAGGTTGCGCGCGCTCGTCGGCAACAGCGCGGCGATCGCGCTGCCGACGAACGGCAGGAGCAGCAGGAGCAGCAGGGACATGGGGGCCGAGTCTAGGGCCACTCGGCCGGCGCCACCGGCACTTGGCGCCGCGCTGCGGCGCATCGAACCGCGATCATGGATTGCGACCGGGCGGCAATCCGATCGCGGGCGGCGGCTGCCCGTGTGGGTCCGCGCTCGCGAAACTGTGCGCGCCGCCCGCCCGAACGGCGCAGGCCCCGGTTCAGGCCCTGTCGCGCCGGCGCCGTGCCACGAAACCCATCAGGCCGAGGCCGAGGCCGAGCGTGGCCCAGGTCGAAGGCTCGGGAACCGGTGCGCTGATCATCCACCCCGTATAGCCTGTCCAGTCCGCGTTGACGCCGTAGCCGGTGATATGGCGGCCGTCCTGCGAGACCGCCAGCGGCCCGAACAGAAACTCGCCGCTGTAGCCGTCGAACCGGGATGCGTACTGCTCCATCGTCATGGTGCCGGTCGCTTCGGTCCAGATCCAACCCATGCGCTGGAAGAAGAAGTCCTGGCCGTAACCGATGACGACCGAGCCGTCGAAGCTCACGGACGTGGCGGTGAGTTCGTAGCCTGCATCGAAGAACGGGTTGTCGAGCAGCTTGACGCCGCTATCCGGGTTCCACATGAAGGCCGAACCATCGCCGTAGTAGCCGCCGCCGCCGACCGCCCACCGGCCATCGCCGGAAACCGCATTCACCTGCTGCAGCGGGTTGCCGTTCAGCGTCAGCACCTGCTCGACACCGTCGATCCAGACCGCGGCGGCGCGATAGCCATCCTCCTGGTCCTGATAGCCGCCGATCAGCCGGCCGTCGTTGCTGACCGCATCGGCGCGCGAACTGCGGTTGGCAACGTTCGAGCCGAGCGAGGTCAGGACACCATTCCTGACGACGATGGCGTGCGCCGTACCGCCATTGACCCAGGCATTGCCGACCTGCACCGAGCCGTCGGCGTTCATGCCGAAGCCACCGCTCACCGAGCTGTCCGAATGGGCCCCGAGTCCGCCGTAGGTCGTCCAGGTGCCTGTGGCCGTGTCGTAGGACGCGATCTCGGTATAGCCGGTGTTCGGGTCGGTATTCGTCGCGCCGAGCTTGAGGCCGTTCTCGGTGATGCGCGGAATGCCGCCCGTGCCGTTGCCCGGGATCGAGCCGGGAATATCGGTGCGCCCGTTGGCCACGCTCCAGGTGAAATAGCCGACATCGTCATAGCCGGCCACGAGCCCCGCATTCGTCACCGACGAAGGCGTGTCGGACGGGCCGAGCAGATAGAACTGGGCCTGTGCCGCCGAGGTGGCGGTGATCGCAAGTGCGGCGGCGGCAAACTGGAGGGTTGTCCTCATCGTCGTTCTCCTCGTTATCGGGTCTTGTGGTCCTGACAGGGGCGGGCGGCCGACGGTGGATCGGCACCGGTGGATTGTGGTTTGCGTCCGCTGCCGCCTCAAGCCCGCGCGACGAGGAGATACCCTGAGTCCGGCTTCAGCGGCGCGGCGCGCCTGCCGGCACCATCGCGCCCGGCATGTCGATCCAGGACGGGCGGAAGTGAAAAGGGCCGGTCTGCTGCGCATTCCGGCCCCGATTCGGTGGTTGACGCTTGCGGTCTATGTTCGTCTCGCGCGTCGCGCAAAGCCGAGCAGGCCGAGCCCACCGAACATCAGAGCCCAGGTCGAGGGCTCCGGAACCGCGGCGAGATAGATATCCGCAGTCGAGATGCCGGCGTACGTAAGCGCATCGACACTCAGGTTCCAGCCCATCGCGTCATAGGCGGCAAGGTCGAGCCCGGTGACGAAGCCCATCTGGCCGTAGCAGAAGGTCGGGTCCATGATGCCGAGCTGCGCGCCGCAGCCGACGGCGTCCTTCCAGTGCGAAGCCTGCCTGCCGTCGCCGTTGTAGGCGCCGGTCGAGAAGGTGTTGCCGAACAGTGCCGTCGCGCCGCCGTCGATCGAGAAATACTTCGTGCCGCCGACCGTGAGATCGATCTGACCCGGGGCGCTGTAGCGGAACATGTCGAGCGCGCTGAAGACCGCCGTGTCGTTCAGGTCATAGCCCAGAGATCCCTTGCCGGGCCCGTTCGGAAAACTGTAGTAGTCGAAGAAGTCAACGCCGGAGACGAAGCCGAGTGCATGGCCGATCTCGTGGATCGCGACACCAATGAAGTCCATCTGGCCGGCGGTGATACCGTTGGACGGATTGAAGTCGAAGCTGAAGTTGCTGCTGAACGTGACGTTGCCGTCGAATGCGTTCGGCGTAGGGACGACGCCGCCGAGCGCCTTCACGACCGACGAATTCGCATACAGCGTCTTCGAAGCCACCGTCCCGTTGACTTGCACGGCGGGAACGCTCACGTCGTTGTTGCCCGTGCCGTTGACGCCGGTCGTCATCCCGCTGAACCCGCCGCCCGTCAGCGCTGGCAGGACGATGGTCTGGTCGATCGTCGAACCGCTCTTGGTCGCGTTGAAGGCGTTCTCCCAATCGACGACCGAATAGTCCATCCTTCGGCTTCCGGTCGAGCCGATGATGCCGGTGCCCAGCGGCGCGAATTTGACGCCCAGATTGATGGTTGCATTGTTCGACAGCATCTGCCCCCAGTAGCCGGCGGCGATCTTGAAACCCTGCTCGGCGGGCGAGCCTGTCACGCCGCCCTGGTCGATCAGGTTGATCGTCGCGGCTTGTGCGCCGGCGACTGCAAGGACCGCCGCTGTAGCGGTTGCGGTCCGGATGGTGTTGAGCCTCATGGTTCGCGTCTCCTCCAAAGTCAGAGGGTCGCACTATCCGCCTGCCTGCAGCGCCTGCACGCCCACCCCCCCCTGAACGCGGGGGAGGGGTTCTCCCTATGGCCATCCTCGACGACATCACGGGCAGCTTGGCTCAAGGCTGCGAATAGGCGTCGACGAAAGGCTGCAGGTGACCGCGGTACGGCGCCGCCACGTTCAGGCCGTCGCGGTTGATCGGCTTGCGGACCTGCATTGCACTTGCAGTCATCACGACGCGGTCGGTGGCGTGCGGCGCATAAACGCCGGACTCGTCCTCCAGGCCGCAATGCGACAGCAGCCTTCGTGTCCACGCCTGCGGCGACTCGACGAACTCGCCATAGGGCACGACAAGCAAGCGGTCGGCGAGGCGCGACTTCCAGAATTCCAGCAGCGCGTCCTCGAGACGAAAGTGATGC
Source organism: uncultured Burkholderiales bacterium (assembly GCA_937864005.1). Taxonomy (GTDB): domain Bacteria; phylum Pseudomonadota; class Gammaproteobacteria; order Burkholderiales; family Burkholderiaceae_C; genus CAIKUF01. The sequence goes on along the minus strand of CALMIL010000141.1, from coordinate 11,186 downwards.
GCGATATCGGTCAGGTCGTAGCTCCAGGCGACGCCGTGGATGAAGAAGGTGCGAAAGCACGACCAGGCGCTGTCGAGCGGATCGCGGCGCATCCAGATCAGCGGCGCGTCGGGCAGCGCGGCGGCGATCAGCCCGAAGAAGCGGCTCGCGTCGACGGTCTTGTCGACGATGCGTCCCTCGGCGCCGAACCTCTCGTCCATCAGATGCAGGTACAGCGCCGCCAAGGCATCCGGTGTCCCGCCGCCGGCAAGATACTTCTCCAACGCGCCGCCGCCAAGGCCGCCTACGAGCACCGCCATGTGCTGAACGATATTGAGTTCGGCGCCATCTGCCACCTTGCTGTGGCTGGCGAGAATGTGCTCGACGAGCGTCGTTCCCGAGCGCGGCAGGCCGGTGACGAAGATCGGCCGGCTCGTATCGCGGAGCCGCTGCGCATTCAGCCGTTCGATGAAGCCTTCGGGATACCCGCTCGACGCCTGGTCCGCATTGGCCGCGTTGCCCTGCCTGCTGTACGGCGTCTCGGCGCGCAACAGCCTTGCCCCCTGCGCATAGGCGGCGAACGCGGCGTCCGGGTCCTTGCGGTCGACGTGGAGCTTGCCGATCGCGTAGTGGAAGCGCGCCAGGTCGCCCGGCCCCTGGCGCTCGGCGGCGGCACGGTCGCCGAGCAGGCGTTCGCCCAGAGGATCGTCAGCCAGGTTGACGGCGGTCGCGAGCGTCAGCCACGCCGGGCCCCAGCCGGGCCGGTGCGAAACGGCGTCCTCGAGATGTGCCCTGGCCTGTTCGATGCGTCCGAGCGTCATCGCAACGTTGCCGAGGACGTAGGCATGGCCCGCGCGGTCGGGAACGTCGGCCGGCAACCTGGCAACGAGGTCGTAAGCGTCGCGCATCCTGCCGGATTGGGTCAGCAGCACGGCCTTGGAATAGAGCGCCTGCGGCGCGTGCCCCGCGGCGGCGACGAAGGCATCGATCGCCCGATTCGCGAGCGTCAGTTCGCCGCTCAGCCGCATCAGTTCGCTGATCGACTTCCAGTGCGTGCCCAGCGGTGCCTTGCGGTCGAGCAACCCCGCAACCGCCGCATTGGCGCCGCCGCGGTCGCGCTTTGCCAACGCCCGCTTGAGGTCTTCGACGAGCGGGGACCAGGAAGCGTCCGTCTTCACTGTCACAGGTCCAACCGCCGCGGCGCCTTGTCGAAACTCGGTTCGCTCTGCAACTCGGCGCTCAGGTCGTCGTCTGCCGCCACTTCGGCTTCGGGCGGGTCGTCGCCGCGCGGCACTGCGTGCGGCAGGAAGCCGCCCGACTGGTGCCGCCACAGCGTTGCATACGCGCCGCCGCGGGCGAGCAGATCGGCGTGCGTACCCTGCTCGACGATGCGCCCGGCGTCGAGGACGATGAGCCGGTCCATGCGGGCGATGGTCGAGAGGCGGTGCGCGATCGCGATCACCGTCTTGCCTTCCATCAGCCCGAGCAACTGCTCCTGGATCGCGAGCTCGACCTCGCTGTCGAGCGCCGAGGTTGCTTCGTCGAGGACGAGGATCGGCGCGTCCTTCAGCACGACGCGCGCGATCGCGATGCGCTGGCGCTGGCCGCCGGAGAGCTTCACGCCGCGCTCGCCGACGTGGGCGTCGTAGCCCTTGCGGCCGGTCCAGTCCTCGAGGCCGAGGATGAAATCGTGCGCCTGCGCCTTCTTCGCGGCGGCGACGATCTGCTCGTGCGCCGCCGCTGGGCGGCCGTAGCCGATGTTGGCGGCGATCGAGCGGTGCAAGAGCGACGTGTCCTGCGTCACCATGCCGATCGCGCCGCGCAGACTCTCCTGGGTCACGCCGCGGATGTCCTGGCCGTCGATGCGGATCGCGCCGCGTTCGAGTTCGTGAAAGCGCAGCAGCAGGTTGACGAGCGTCGATTTGCCGGCGCCCGAGCGCCCGATGAGGCCGACGCGCTCGCCGGGGCGGATGACGAGGTTCAGATCGTGCAGCACCGCGAGCTTGTCGCTGCGGCCGTAGGTGAAGCTCAGATGCTCGATCGCGATCTCGCCGCGCGAGACCTCGAGCACGCGCGCATCGGGCGCATCGACGAGCTGGTGCGGCACCGCGATCGTCTGCATGCCTTCTTGCACAACGCCGATGTTCTCGAAGATGCCGGTCACCTCCCAGCTCACCCAGCCGGCGACATTGGCGATCGTCCAGGCGAGCGGCAGGGCGGTCGCGACGACGCCCGCGCCCACCTCGCCGCGCCCCCACAACCACATGCCGATCGCGGCGGTGCCGACGAGCAGCAGCGCGTTCATCGCCGACAGCGTCGCCATGAAGCGCGTGATGAGCCGCATGTGGGCGCGGATCGCGTCGGTGTGCTCGTCGATCACCTCGCGCACGTAGGCGTCTTCGTCGCGTGCCCGCGAGAAGAGCTTGACGGTGAGGATATTCGTGTAGCTGTCCACCACCCGGCCCATGACTTGCGAGCGCAATTCGGAGCTCGTCTTCGCGAGGTCGCGCATGCGCGGCACGAAGTAGTGCAGAAAGAAGGCGTAGCCGGCGAACCAGAGCACGGTCGGCATCGCAAGCCGCCAGTCGGCATGTGCCATCAGGATCAGCGCGCTGACGCCGTAGACGGCGATGTACCAGACCGCGCGGATCGACGAGACGACGCATTCGCGCACCGCGTTGCCGGTCTGCATCACGCGATTCGCGATGCGGCCGGCGAAATCGTTCTGGAAGAACGGCCAGCTCTGGCGCACGACGTGCCAGTGGCTCTGCCAGCGGATCAGGCTCGTCACGCCCGGCACGACGGCGCTGTTGCGCACCAGGCTGTCGGCAAGCAGCGCGAGCGGCCGGCACACGAGCACGATCGCCGCCATGCCGATCAGCGCCGGCGCCGCCTCGCGCAGCGCGGCAGCGCGGTCGGCGGCCTCCATCAGCGAGACGAGGCGGCCGATGAAGACGGGGATCAGCGTATCGATCAGCGCGACGACGAGGCCGGTCGCGAACATCGCGACGAAGAGGCCCTTGGCCTGGCGCACGAAGTGCCAGAAGAAGGCAGCGAGGCCCGCTGGCGGCGTCCCGGCGTGCGCCGCGGTCGGATTGACGCGCTGTTCGAAGAAGCGAAACAGGGGCGAGGAGCCGGGCATGGCCGATTGTCGCCGCCCCCGGGCGCCGCGCATCGCCGCGTCAGTGGGCGGCGCTCGCGGCAAGCCGCTCCGGCTTCGCGCGCAGCGCCCACGTCACGCCGGCGACGAGCAGCGCGATGCCGGCCAGCGTCACGCCGCCGGGCGCCTGGCCGCGCAAGATGAACGCATAGAGGAGCGCGAAGAGCGTCTCGAAAACGATCAGCTGGCCGACCAGCGTCGTCGGCAGGCGCTGGCTCGCCTGGTTCCAGCACAGCGTGCCGAGCCACGATGCGAAGAAGGCCATCACCGCCATCACGCCGACGAAGGCCCCTGGCCGCGGACCCAGCGGCAGCGCGAAGCCGCCCGACCCGACGACGCTCGACCAGATCAGAAAGCCGAGGTAGCCGGCGAGCGCGAGCGGCAGCGTGGCCAGCCCCTGCGCCGTCGCCCAGGTCGTCGGCGACCGGTCGGCATGCGCGCGCAGCCAGTCCGCATTGCGAATCGGATACCAGGTCCAGCACGCCACCGCGCCGACCGCGAGCAAGGCGCCCAGCGCATGGCCGGCGAGGTCGGCGCCCGGCTCGAGCGCGCCGAGTTCGGCGTGGTTGACGAGCCCGATGCCAAGGCCGATCGCAAGCAGCGACGGCGCGAGCCGGGCCCACGGCAGGCGGCCGTCGCGCCGTGCATCGCGCCGGTTCGAGACCAGCGCGATGACGACCGGCAGGGTGCCGATGATCATGGTCGGCAGCGGGCCGCCGGCGCGCTGGATCGCCGCCGCGAGCAGCAGGTAGTAGACGATATTGCCGATCAGTGCGAGCTCGAGCGCGGCAAGCCAGTCGGCGCGCGAAAGCAGCCGCAGCCGGCGGCGATCGATGAAGCCGAGCGGCAGGGCGACGATCCCGAATGCGAGATAGCGGCCGAACGAGAGCAGCACCGCCGGGTATTCGGGCAGCAGCAGCGGGGCGACGAAGACGAAACCCCACGCCAGCCCGGCGGCGAGGGCAAAGAGCGTTCCGGCGAGCATCGCCGGAGTATCGCCGCGCGGCCGGCATGCGGCGCGGCGGCGACAATGCGGGCCTGACCTTGGAGGCGAGTGCGGGCGGTGGATCAGCTTCGGGCCATGCGGGTCTTCGCCCGCGTCATCGACGAAGGCAGCTTCGCGAAGGCGGCGCGCGCCCTCGATCTGGCGCCGGCCGTCGTGACGCGGCTGATCGCCGAGCTCGAGGAACACCTCGGGGCGCGCCTCATCAACCGCACGACGCGCCGGATCGCGCTGACCGACGCCGGCGAGACCTATCTGGCGCACGCGCGCCGGATCCTGATCGAGGTCGACGAGGCCGATGCGCTCGCCGCATCGTCGACCGCCGAGCCGCGCGGCCACCTGCGCGTGCTGCTGCCGCCGGCCTTCGCGGTGCACCAGGTCGCCAAGCACCTGCCGCGCTTTCGGGCCCGCTATCCGCGCGTGACGTTCGAGTTTTCGGTGCCCGGCCCGGTGGAGACGGTGGACGAGAATTTCGACATCACGATCCTGATGCTCGGACGCAAGCCGCTGGCGGGCGATTTCGTCGCCTGGCGGCTCGCGCGCTCCGAGGTGATCCTGTGCGCCGCGCCCGCCTACCTGGATCGGCGTGGCCGGCCGTCGCACCCGCGGGAGCTGACGCAGCACGATCCGATCATGCCGACGCTGCCGAACGCACCGCGCGAGCTGACCTTCCATCGCGGCGCGGGTGACGCCGGCACCGAGCGGGTGACCATCGTGCCGCCCGAATCGATCCTGAATACGAACCACATCGATACCAACTATGCCGTGGCGCTCGCCGGCATGGGCATCACCGGTCTGCCTTCGTTCGTCGCCGAGGATGCGCTGCTCGAGAACGTGCTCGAGCGCGTCCTGCCGCAATGGCACCTGCTGACGGTCTCGGTCTATGCGGCAACGCCGACCCGCAAGCACCTGCCGGCGCGCACGCGGGCCTTCATCGACTTCCTGGTCGAGACCTTCGGCGGCGAGGACAGCGATCCGTGGCTGAAGGCGGCGGGTTGCGAGACGCCGCCGACCGGTACGGATCAGAACGTGTAGCCGACCTCGCGCTGCACGCCTTCGATCTCGTCGAGCAGGCGCAGCAGCGGCTTGAATTCGCTGTAGCGCCCGGCGACACGGCGCGCATAGCCGAAGAAGCGCGGCAGATCGACGCTGTACGCGGGCTTGGCGTCGCGATGCTTCAGGCGGCAGAAGATGCCGAGCACCTTCAGGTGGCGCTGAAGGCCCATCCATTCGAGCTGGCGCCAGAACTCGCCGAAGTCGGCATCCACCGGCAGGCCGGCGGCGCGCGCCTGCTGCCAGTAGCGCACCGCCCAGTCGATCTCGCGTTCCTCGTCCCACGAGATGAAGGCGTCGCGCAGCATCGACGCGGCGTCGTAGGTGATCGGGCCGCACACCGCGTCCTGGAAGTCGAGGATGCCGGGGTTGGGTTCGCACACCATCAGGTTGCGCGGCATGAAGTCGCGATGCACGGCAACGCGCGGCTGGGCGAGCGCGCTGGCGACGAGGCGGTCGCACGCGGACTGCCACGACGCCTGCTGGGCGGCGGTCCACGCGACGCCGCGTTCGCGGCCCACGCACCATTCGGGAAAGAGCGCCAGCTCGCGCCGCAGCAGCGCATCGTCGTACGCCGGCAGCGCGGCCGGATCGACGCGCTGCTGCCATTGCACGAGGGCCGAGAATGCATCGCGCATCAGCGCGTCGATGCGCCGCGTATCGCCGGCCGCGGCGGCACTCTGCAGTTCGGCCAGATACGGCCGCGCGCCAAGGTCGGTCAGCAGCAGGAAGCCCTGCGTCTCGTCGCAGGCAAGCACCTGCGGCGCATTCAGTCCGGCGGCGCGGATCGCTGCGGCGACCCGCACGAACGGCCGCACATCCTCGTGCGGCGGCGGTGCGTCCATCACGATGAAGCTGCGGCCCGGCGCGTCGATTCTCAGGTAGCGCCGAAAGCTCGCATCGGCGCTCGCCGGGCGCAAGGTCGCAGCATCCAGGCCATGCGCCGCGGTCAGCGACGCCAGCCAGCGCTCGAAGGCCGCCCGCCGCGCGGCGTCGGTCCAGACCACTTCGGCGCCCGAGGCTTGCGCATCGGCAGGCGGCGCATGGCCCGGCTTGACAGCCGACGGCTCGGATGAAGTGCTCATGGATAATCGATTCTACAAATCGGCTGCACCGGGCCGAAGGCGTGCGCCGGCGCCGCCCGCCGATCCGGTTTGGCGCACCCGCACTGATCGGCCCCCCGTTGCGCTCGCTGCACTCCCACCGTCCTTCCCGCCTGGTGCGCGCGCCGCGCACCGCCCGCTCGACCGCGTGCGCGATCGCACTCGCGCTCGGCGCCGCGACGCCCGCGGCGCGGGCCGACGCGGCGCTCGACGATACGACCGGCATCGTGCTCGAGCTGACCGGCGCGCTGGCCCCGCCGCCGATCGGCAAGCGCGCCGACGACCGGCCGGTCTTCGTGCGCGCCGACGAACTGCGCGGCCGCCCCGACCTGGAGGTCGAAGCAGTCGGCAACGCCGAGCTGCGGCGCGCCGATGTGCGGGTCTACGCCGACCGGGTCCACTACGACGCCGAGAACGATACCGCGCGCGCCGAAGGCAACGTGCGCGTCTCGCACGAGGGCAACGTCTTCACCGGCCCCGAGGCGCAGCTTCGGCTCGCGCGCTTCGAGGGCTTCGTCGTCAGCCCGCGATTCGAAATCGGCGCCACCGGCGCGACGGGGACCGCGCAGCGCGTCGATATCCTCGACGCCGACCGTGCCGTGGCGACGATGGCAACCTATACGAGCTGTCCGGCCGACGGCTCGGGCGACCCGGCCTGGCTGCTCAGCGCGGATCGCGTGCATCTCGATTTCGAAGCCAACGAGGGCGTTGCCGAGGGCGCCGTGCTGCGCTTCCTCGGCGTGCCCATTCTGGGCGGGCCGCGCATCAGCTTTCCCCTCAGCGATGCGCGAAAGTCCGGCTGGCTGCCGCCGGTCATGGCGCTGGACAGCAGCAGCGGCTTCGTCGCCGCCGTGCCGTACTACTGGAATATCGCACCCAATCGCGACGCGACGATCACGCCGATCATGCGAACCAAGCGCGGACCCGGCGTGGACGGCGAGTTTCGCTATCTGGAACCGGACTTCTCCGGCCAGGTGCGCGTTGCCCTGCTGCCCGACGATCGCGAAACGAACAGCGCGCGCTACGCATTGAACTTCCAGCACACGCAAAGCATCGAACCTCAATGGAATCTGCAGGTGCGCAGCCTGCGCGTCTCGGACAACGACTACTGGAAGGATTTTCCGAGTGCGTTGCCGAGCCTGACGCGCCGCCTGTTGACGACCGACGCGCTGCTGCAGCGCGAGTTCGCGAACCTCACCGCGGGCGGCAGCTGGAGTGTCTACGCCGGCGTGCAGGCGTGGCAGGCTCTACAGGGAAGCACCCCCAGCGATCTGATGGAAGTGCCCTATCAGCGCCTGCCGCAGATCGGCGTGCGCACCAACCAGGCGCTGCCGGGCGGCTTTTCCGCAAACCTCCAGACCGAGTTGAACGAATTCACCAACCCCGGCGGCGTGGTCGACGCGAACCGCCCGACCGGCCTGCGCCTGCATGCGATCGGCGACCTGACCTGGCCGTACGCGACGCCGGGCTGGATGCTCACGCCGAAGCTCGCGTTCAATGCCGCCACGTATTCGCTCGACGCGCCGATGCCCGACGGGCGCAAGTCGGGTTCGCGCATCATCCCGACCGCGAGCCTGGACAGCACCTGGGTCTTCGAGCGCGACACCGGCTTCTTCGGCCGCAACGTCGTGCAGACGATCGAGCCGCGGGTGCTCTACGCCTATACACCCTATGTCGACCAGTCGAATTTCCCCGTCTTCGACAGCGCGCCCAAGGACTTCAATTTCGAGTCGATCTACACCGAGAACGCGTTCTCCGGGATCGACCGCGTATCCGACGGCAACCAGTTGACCTTCGGCCTGACGAGCCGCGTCATCGATGCCGCAAGCGGCGCCGAGGCCCTGCGCGTCGCGCTCGTGCAGCGCGTGCGCTTTGCCGACCAGCGCGTCACGCCCGACGGCGAGGTGCAGGCGCGGCGCTTTTCCGATGTGCTCGCCTATGGCTCGACGACGCTGATCCCCAGCCTCAGCCTCGATGCATCGATCCAGTACGACCCCGACATGCAGGAGCTGTCGCGCCTGATCGTCGGTGCGCGCTATACGCCGGCGCCGTTTCATACCCTGAATCTGGCCTATCGGCAGACGCCGGACAAGACCGAACAGGTGCAGCTGGGCTGGCAATGGCCGATCTTCGGGCCGCCGCCGCAGCAGCGATCGCAGGGCGGGACCGGCAGCGCCGCATCCGCCCCGGGCCGCAGTTGCAGCGGAAGCCTCTACACCGTCGGCCGCATCAACTACAACGTGAACGACAGTCGCATCACCGACGCCGTGCTCGGGCTCGAATACGACGCCGGCTGCTGGATCGGCCGCATCGTCGTCGACCGGCTGTCGACCGGTCTGAGCGAGGCGACGACGCGGGTGATGATTCAGCTCGAGCTCGTCGGCCTGTCGCGGCTCGGCGCAAGCCCGCTGCAGGTCTTGAAGGACAATATCACCGGCTACCAGCTGTTGCGCGACCGGCGTTCGACGGCCACCAACCTGCCTTTTTATGATTGATTCGAGAAGCTTGTGGCGCGCGCTGGCCGCGCTGGCCGCTGTACTGTCGATGGGCGGCACGACCGCCGCATGGGCCCAGAGCGCCCGCGCCGATATCCCGCCGGGCGACTATATCGTCGCGATCGTCAACTCCGAGCTCGTCACGCACGGCGAGGTCGAGCAGCGCATGCAGCGCGTGAAGCAGGAGGCCGCGCGCACCGGAGCGCGGCTGCCGCCCGATGGAGTGCTGCGCGAGCAGCTCACGGACGCGCTGATCGACGAGCGGGTGCTGGTGACTTACGCGCGCGATATCGGCGTCAAGGTCGATCCGGCCGAGGTCGACCGCGCGATCGCCAATATCGCGGCGCAGAACAAGATTTCGCTCGATCAGTTGCGCGAGCGGCTGCAGCGCGAAGGCATCGACTACGGGCGCTTCCGCGACAACCTGCGCGACCAGATCGCCGTCGAGCGCGTGCGCGAGCACGATGTGATCGCCCGCATTCAGCCGACCGACCGCGAGATCGATGCGCTGATCGACAAGCAGCGCGCGGCGGCCGGCGTTGCGATCGAATACGACATCGCGCAGGTCCTCGTGACGATACCGGAAGGCGCGAGCGATGCGGTCGTCGCCGAGCGCAGGGCGCGCGCCGAATCGGCGCTTGCCAGGGTCAAGGCGGGCGAGGATTTCGCGCAGGTCGCGCGCGAGATATCGGAGGACGCCAACCGCAGCAAGGGCGGCGAGATCGGCATGCGGCCCGCCGACAAGCTGCCCGACGTCTTCGTCGAGGTCGTGCGTCCGCTCGAGGCGGGGCAGGTCGCGCCGACGCTGCTGCGCACCGGTGCCGGCTTTCACGTCATCAAGCTCGTCGACAAGCGCGACGGACGCGCCTTCACGGTCACCCAGACGCGCGCCCGGCACATCCTGCTGCGGCCGTCGGCACAACTCGACGAGCAGGCCGCCTTGCGGCGGCTTGCCGATCTGAAGCGCCAGATCGAGTCCGGAAAGATCAGCTTCGAGCAGGCCGCACGCCAGAACTCCGAGGATTCGAGCGCCGCGCAGGGCGGGGAGCTGGGCTGGGCCTCGCCCGGCAATTTCGTCCCCGAATTCGAACGCGCGATCGCCAATGTCCCGGTGGGCGGCATGACCGATCCCTTCGTCTCGCGCTTCGGCGCGCACCTGGTGCAGGTCGAGGAGCGGCGCACGGTCGAGATCGATCTGAAGCAGCAGCGCGAGCAGGCGCGCAACGTGCTGCGCGAACAGAAGTTCGGCGACGCCTACGCCGAATGGACGCGCGACCTGCGCGCGCGGTCCTACATCGAAATGCGCGAGCCGCCGCAGTGAGCCCAGCCCGGCCGCCCGCAGGAGTTCTTTCCCGCTCGGTGCGCCCGGCCGCAGGACTTGCGGTGCTCCAGTAGGCCGAGCCCGGCAGCGCGCCCGGCCCATGAGGCATCTCGCTCGCAAGCGCTTCGGCCAGCACTTCCTCGCCGACGAGTCCGTCATCGCCGCGATCGTCGACGCGATCGCGCCGCGTCCGGGCGACGCGATGGTCGAGATCGGCCCCGGTCTCGGGGCCATGACCGGGCCGCTGGCCGCGCAGTGCGGCACATTGACGGTGATCGAGCTCGACCGCGACCTCGCGGCCCGCCTGCGCCAGCGCAGCGAGCTGCAGGTCATCGAGTGCGACGTGCTGAAAGTCGACTTCGGCGCCCTCGCGCGCCGCTTCGGGCGGCCGCTGCGCGTCGTCGGCAACCTGCCCTACAACATCTCGACGCCGATCCTGTTTCATCTGCTCGCCCATGTCGAGCACATCGAGGATCAGCATTTCATGCTGCAAAAGGAGGTCGTCGAGCGGATGGCCGCCGCCCCCTGCAGCAAGACCTACGGGCGCCTGAGCGTGATGCTGCAGTGGCGTTATGCGATCGAACCGCTGCTCGACGTGCCGCCGTCCGCCTTCGAGCCACCGCCGCGCGTCGACTCCGCCGTCGTGCGGATGCGGCCGCTGCCGGCCCGGCCGGAGGTCGACGCCGCGCGGCTCGGCGAGATCGTCACGCTCGCCTTCTCCCAGCGGCGCAAGATGCTGCGCAGCACGCTCGGGCCGTGGCTTGCCGCGCGGGGCCACGCGGATGGCTTCGACCTCGCACGGCGCGCCGAAGAGGTGCCGGTCGGCGAATACATCGAACTCGCGCGGGCTTCAGCGCCGCGCGCCTGACCCGCGCGGCCATGAAAGAAGCGGCCCGCGGGCCGCCCCTTCGCTAGCAGGCAGAGGTTTCGCCGCTCAGGCCGTGGTCAGCCACATCGCGGTATCGAACGCGCTGCTCATCATCGGCATATTCATCCCGAAGTTCGCGCTTGCTGCAGCCTTGGTCAGCGGCTTGCTCGGCTTGTCGGTATTGATCTGGGCCCCTTCCGTCGC